>JAHEGS010000084.1 GCA_024645005.1 Bacteroidota bacterium | reverse complement strand
ATAGATATTTATACCGCATTTTTTATTTTCAAGTCGAATAATTTCTAGCATATTACCTACTGGTAAGAATAGCTCTAAATTTCAACCAAATAGATAAAAAATGGTTGACAATTAAAAAAATAACGAAACGGTAATACCGTACAATTATGAATGTATTAACACAAAAATTAAGTTATGGTGATGGCAAGGATGTCATTATCGAAACTGGAAAACTAGCACGTCAGGCTCATGGGTCTGTTGTAGTTACTCAAGGAAAACTAAAATTACTAGCAACAATTGTATCGAATAAAGATGCAAGAGATGGAGTAGATTTCCTACCTATGTCTGTAGATTATCAAGAGAAATTTGCTGCTGGAGGAAGAATCCCAGGTGGTTTTTTAAGACGAGAAGGAAGATTATCCAATGCAGAAATATTGGTTTGTAGAATTGTAGATCGAACGCTTCGACCTTTATTCCCTTCTGATTATCACTCTGAAACGCAAGTAATGATTCAGTTGATATCTGCCGATTCAGAGGTTATGCCAGATGCACTAGTTGGTTTAGCCGCTTCTGCTGCATTAACCATCACAGATATTCCATTTGAGGGTCCTGTTTCTGCTCTTAGAGTTGGAAGAATAAATGGTGAGTGGGTGATTAATCCTTATGCTAGTCAAATGGCAGATTCAGATGTGGATTTGATGGTCGCTGGAACTGCAGCAGATATCAATATGGTTGAGGGTGAGATGAATGGGATTTCTGAAAAGGAAATGGTTGAGGCTCTAAAATTTGCTCACAATCACATCAAAAATGATTGTGCAGCACAACTAGCACTTTGTGATCAAATGGGGGGGCGTAAGGCACCCCGTGAGTATAATCACGAAACGAATTCAGATGATCTGAAAAAAGAAGTATTTGATGCTACGTATCAGAAGTATTATGATGCAGCTAAAACTCCTTCTGTTAAAGAAGAGCGAGCAGAAAATTTCAAATCTATTGATAACGAATTTATTGACTCATTACCAGAAGACACGGATGATGTCACTATGACCATGGTGAAAAGATACCTTGGAAAATCAAAGAAAGAAGCTGTTCGAAATATGATGTTGGATTTAAAGCAGCGTTTAGATGGTAGAGCATTAAATGAAGTTCGTCAAATTTGGACAGAGGTAGATTATCTTCCATCTGTTCATGGTTCAGCTTTATTTACTCGTGGGGAGACTCAGTCACTAACATCAGTTACTTTGGGATCTAAATTGGATCAGCAAATGATTGACAATTATCAAGAGAAGACGTTTAGCAAATTTATGCTTCATTACAATTTCCCATCTTTTTCAGTGGGTGAAGCTAGACCAAATCGAGGACCAGGAAGACGCGAAATAGGTCACGGTAACCTTGCTGAACGTGGACTTAAACGTATGATTCCAGATGATTTTCCATACACACTTCGAATTGTTTCAGATATTCTTGAGAGTAACGGAAGTAGTTCGATGGCCACCGTTTGTGCGGGAAGTATGGCAATGATGGATGCAGGGATACAAGTAAAAGCAGGTGTTTCTGGTATAGCAATGGGTATGGTAGCCGATGATAAGGGTCGATATGCAATTTTATCTGATATCCTTGGAGATGAGGATCACCTTGGTGATATGGACTTTAAAGTTGTTGGTAATGAGGATGGAATCTATGCATGTCAAATGGATATGAAAGTAGATGGTTTATCATATGAGGTTTTAGAAGAGGCACTTATGCAAGCCAAAGAAGGCCGCATGCACATATTGAACGAGATGGAAAAAACGATTTCTAAACCAAATTCAGGATTAAAAGACCATGCACCTCAAATTGAGATGATGACTATACCTAAAGAAAAAATTGGTGCCGTTATTGGTTCGGGTGGAAAAGTAATTCAAGAGATTCAGCAAGAAACAGACGCAATTGTAACCATAGAGGAAGATGGAGATTTTGGAATTGTTGAAATTTCTGGTGTAGGAAGTGGCCCAATTGAGGCAGCTAAAGAATGGATTTTGGGAATTATTACTGATCCAGAAGTTGGTACTGAATACGTAGGAAAAGTAAAATCAATTGTTGATTTTGGTGCATTTGTAGAAATCCTACCAGGAAAAGAAGGATTGCTTCATATCTCTGAAATCAGCTGGGAACGATTAGAATCAATGGCAGATGTTTTTGAAGAGGGCGAAGAGGTGAAAGTAAAGCTTATTGAGTTTGATGAGCGAAACGGTAAACTTCGTTTATCTAGGAAAGTACTTCTCGAAAAACCAGAGGGGTATGTTGAACGACCACCAAGAGAACGTAGAGATAACAACCGAAATGGTGGAGATCGAAGAGGCGGTAGAGATAACAGAGGAAGGGATAATCGTGGAAGAAATAATCGAAAATAAAATCGGTTAATTAGTTTAATAAAAAACCATGAAAAGGTGAGCTTAACAGCTCACCTTTTTTTTTGACTAAATTTATTTTTTCGTCCTATTTCTATGAAATCAATCCGTTTTTAAACGATTAAATAAAAAATGTGGGAATCTATTTTACCGTTTAAGTAGCTTATAATCAAGTGTTTGAGATTTTATGTGGATTATTTTTGCAAAAAAGTGGTAGATAGTGGGAGAAAGTGGGAAAATTGGTTTTATTTTTACACCTTTAAACCAATAAAACGTGTCCAAAACATTATACATCGGAGAATTTGCAGCTAAGCTTGACGACAAGGGTCGGGTAGTTTTGCCAGCTGGTTTGAAGAAACAATTGCCTAAAGATGCAATTGGTAAATTGGTGGTGAACCGTGGTTTTGAAAAATGCCTTACACTCTACACAAGGAAAGATTGGGATATCGAGTTAGGTAATTTGAGTTCATTAAATCACTTCAATAAAAAGCACAGATTATTTATTAGGCATTTTAGCAATGGTGCTACTGAGATTAATCTAGATAATGCATCTCGAATGTTGATTCCTAAAAAGCTGTGTGAGTATGCAGACATAAAAAATGAAGCTGTGTTTTATGCCTATGGAAATCGTATAGAGATTTGGAGTAAGCACAATTATAATGAGATGATGGATGTTGATGCAGATGATTTTGCTGCATTAGCCGAGGACGTAATGGGAATTGAGGATGGAGGTGATGATGACTAATTATCATGCTCCGGTCATGTTGGATGAATGTATAAATGGTCTAAATATAAACCCTGATGGAACTTATGTTGATGTGACTTTTGGTGGAGGGGGTCATTCTAGAGCAATTCTTAATCAGTTGAGTGATAAAGGTGTGTTGTTAGTCTTTGATCAAGATGGCGATGCTTTGAATAATAAAATTGACGACCCCAGGCTGATATTTTGCGAAGCTAATTTTGAGTATCTAGCCAACTTCTGTTCGTATTATAAGTTGAGTGAAATTGACGGATTACTTGCTGATTTGGGGGTTAGCTCTCATCATCTTAATGATAAAGATCGTGGCTTTTCATTTCGGTTTGAGGAATCAGATTTGGATATGAGAATGAATTCATCTTCAAAGATATCAGCTATAGATATATTAAACTCCTATGATCAGCCAAGTTTAGCTAAAGTGTTTCGGAGTTATGGTGAGTTAGATAAAGCTTCTCCTTTGGCAAACGCAATTATCTCTTATCGAAGTATTCAGCCAATTAAGACGAATGCAGATTTGATGGCTGCAGTGTCAAAATTTACCAATGAACGATCAAAGAATAAAATGCTTGCTAAGATTTATCAAGCATTAAGAATAGAGGTCAATCGTGAGATTAGTACATTAAAATCATTACTAACGCAGGCGACAGATTTATTAAAACCTCAAGGGAGGTTGGTGGTGATGTCCTACCATTCTCTAGAAGATAGAATCGTGAAAAACTTGATTCAAATAGGGAATGTGGAAGGCGAACGGAAAAGTGACCCTTTCGGTCGAGTTTCAAAACCATACCGTGCAATAAACAAAAAACCTATAGAAGCAAGTAAAGAGGAGGTTGAGCAAAACTCAAGAGCTCGAAGTGCCAAATTAAGAGTAGCAGAAAAAATTTAATGACAGCAGAGAAAAAATCCACGACGACTAAAGAGCTAAGGCTTTCGCCAGAATGGATTTTCTATCTCCTTTTTTTATTTGGCTTAGCTCTTACATACATCTACTTATCTCATCGAACAGATAACATTGTTAGAGACATCGAATCGACTAAGAAAAACCTCATTGAGTTGAGAGCTGAAAATATCACGTTGAAATCGGATATCATGAAGAATAGGCTTCGTGAAAACTTGGAAGAGCGATTAAAAGGCAAAGAGGTGAAAGAGCCAAATAGAGCAGTTACTTTAATCAATAAAAGCAATGTCGAATAACATTAAAAGGAGCATAACGTGGCGTGCCGTATTTGGGATGGGTGTTGTAGTTATATTCGCCTTTTGGGTTTCCTTTCAGATGTTTAGAATCCAGTTGGTGGAGGGAGACAAGTGGTTGGCAATGTCTGATAGTGCGACCATTCGACACCAAGATATCAGCCCAGCGAGAGGCAATATTTATTCCGATAATGGAAGCCTGTTGTCCACTTCTATGCCTATATATGAAATAAGATGGGATGCAACTGTGGTGAATAACGATACTTTTCAATTTTATGTGAATGAATTAGCTCTACAATTAGCTCGATTATTTCCAGACAAAACAAGTTCTTATTATCGGTCAAAATTAATTACAGCTAAGAAATCAAAAAGTAGGTATGTACTGATTCGTAGGAAGGTTAATTATCATGAGCAAAAGATGATGAGAGACTTTGCAATTTTCAAGAAAGGGAGATATAGAGGGGGTTTTATGGCAGAGTTGAATACAAAGCGAGTAAAGCCTGCTGGGAACCTAGCCTTTAGAACAATTGGTTATCGTACAAAAGATAATCCTGGTGTTGGTTTAGAACGCAGTTATGATGAGGACTTAGGTGGCGTCAAAGGCAAAAGGCTAGTGCAAAAGATATCTGGCGGGTATCGCCCTTTGAATGATGAAAATTTGATTGAACCAGAAAACGGAAGAGATATTCATACAACGATTAATATTGATTTTCAAGAAATTGCTCAACGATCACTTGAAAAATCTTTAATCAAGCATAAGGCTGATCACGGTTGCGTGATAGTAATGGAAGTGTCGACAGGAAAAATTAAGGCCATATCCAACTTATCAAAAAGGGATGAGGGTGTATATAGCGAACAATACAACTATAGCATAGGTGAAAGTTATGAGCCTGGAAGTGTTTGGAAAGTTTTTTCTGCTATGGCTGCATTTGAGGATGATTTAATTAGTCCTGGTGATTCTATGGATATCCAGAATGGTGTCCGCGAATACTTTGGCAAGAAAATGCAAGACTCTGATAAGGGTAGGTTTAAGAAAATGAGTTTTAAACAGGCTTTCGCTCGATCTAGTAACGTAGCTTTTTCATCAATTATCTTCGATAATTATGCTCAAAAGCCGAGCAATTATATCTCACATCTGAAAAAATTAGATTTAGACAAGCCCACGGGTATTGAGATTTTAGGTGAGCCAGATCCATTTTTAAATCATCCAGCAAGTTCGAGTTGGTCCCAGTTGACACTTCCGTGGTTAGCTATAGGTTATGAAAATCAGCATACTCCTCTCCAGTTACTAACTGCTTACAATGGGATAATCAATGACGGGATTATGATTAGACCTCAAATTGTGAGTTCTGTTACGGATGCTGGAATCGTGATTAAGAATAATGATAACCTAAGCCAAACAGTTCAGGTATGCTCAAAAGAAACTTCAGACAAAATAAAAGAATTGACATCTGAGGTATTTGTGAGTGGATCTGCACGTAATGTAAAGAGTAATATAGTAACAATGGGCGGTAAAACAGGTACTGCTCAGATTGCTTCTTCGAGTGGGTATCAAAAGGCCAAAATGTACAATGCAAGTTTTGTTGGACATTTTCCAGCTATGAAGCCTGAATATTCCATTTATGTTATGGTAAATAAGCCGAGTAATGGTGTGTTCTATGCCTCTTATGTAGCAGCTCCAGTTTTCTCAGAAATTGCCCAGAAGATTTTTACGATTAGCGTTAAAAAAGAGGTTGAAGATTCTTCAACCTATATGCCTAACTACCATGCTGGATATTATAAAGATATTCAGACAATCAATTTGAGTCTTGGATATGCCTCAGATGAAAAACCTTCTTTTGATTTTATTAGGTTAAATGTGGAAAATAAAGCATTTGACAATGTCATTGTTGAGGAGGGAAAGATGCCCAATATGAAAAATTTTGGACTTAAGGATGCGGTCTATGTATCTGAGTTATTGGGGTTAAATCCAATTGTGGCTGGACGAGGAAAAGTGGTTGACCAGAGTCCATTGCCAGGAACCATAATTAAAGAAAGTCAAACTGTTTATCTCCGATTAAATTGAAAAGTTTAGACTCACTCATACAAGCTATTAATTTGATAGATTCTCTCGGGTCAAGAGCTATTCAAGTGTCTAGTCTTGCATTGGATTCGAGACTGGTTCAGCCTAATGGATTATTTGCCGCTACCCGAGGGGCTAATACCGATGGTCATTTGTTCATAGACAAGGCAATTGAACTTGGGGCCACTGTAGTTCTTTGTGAGGAGATAAACGATCCTATCGATCACATCACTTATCTAGTGGTAGAAAATTCTGCTAAGGCTCTAGGACACATTGCTTCAGCTTTCTACGATAATCCAAGTGAAAAGCTCAAACTAGTCGGTGTGACAGGTACTAACGGAAAAACCTCAGTAGCAACTATGTTATATGAGTGTTTTAGGAATTTGAATCACAAAAGTGGACTGCTATCTACAATTAAGTACAGCATAAATGGTATTGATACTGTCAGTACTCACACGACTCCTAATAGTATTCGGATAAACGAGTTACTTGCTGAAATGGTAGAAGCAGAATGTGAATATGCCTTTATGGAAGTAAGCTCACATGCACTTCACCAGCATAGAACTACTGGATTGCAGTTTGATGGGGCTATTTTCACTAACATAACTAGAGACCATTTGGATTATCACTCTGATTTCAAGGAGTATTTATATACCAAAAAAACACTTTTTGATCATCTTAATTCCTCGGCTTTTGCACTTGTGAATAAGGATGATAAAAATGGTAAGGTGATGATCCAAAATACACAAGCTTCCAGTTACTCTTATAGTCTTAAATCGGTCAGTGATTTTAAAACCAAAATTGTTGAGCACGATTTTGATGGCATGTTAGTCAATATCAGTGATTCAGAAGTATGGTTGAGACTGGTAGGCAAATTCAATGCTTATAATGTTTTGGCAGTATATGCCACTGCATTTTTATTAGGGAAAGAGCATCTAGAAATAATAACTGCACTAAGTGCAATAAATAGTGTTGATGGAAGATTTCAAAATATAAAAGAATCAGGAATAACAGCCATCATAGATTATGCTCACACTCCCGATGCTATTCAGAATGTGTTGGATACCATAAATGCAATTCGAACGACTAATGAAGAATTAATCACGGTCATTGGATGTGGAGGAGACAGAGATAAAGGTAAGCGACCCATTATGGCAAAAATTGCTTGTGAATCATCAACAAAAGTGATTTTAACTTCTGATAATCCTAGAACAGAAGATGCCAATGAGATTATCTCTGACATGATGGTTGGAGTTGAGCCGAGCAACTTTAAGAAAGTACTGAAAATAACAGATAGAGAAGAAGCCATTAAAACAGCTATTAGTTTGAGCAATCCAGGGGATATCATTCTAGTTGCAGGAAAAGGACATGAAACATATCAAGACATCAATGGGATTAAACACCCATTTGATGATAAAGCCATTTTAACCAAGAACTTAAAACTATTAAAAGAATAATGCTGTATCATTTATTTGAATATTTAGAAGAAACCTACAAGCTACCAGGAGCTGGAGTCTTCCAATACATCTCCTTTCGTGCGTCTCTTGCAGTTATCGTATCCTTAATCATTTCATTGCTATTTGGCAAAAGATTAATAGATAAACTCCGAGATTTACAGGCTGCGGAAACTATACGCACGCTTGGTCTGGATGGGGAAGAGTCCAAACGAGGTACTCCAACTATGGGAGGTTTAATCATTTTAGCGGCTATACTTATCCCAACTTTATTATTTGCCAAACTAGATAATGTCTATGTCCTGCTCATGATTTTTAGCACTATTTGGTTGGGTTTGATTGGTTTTTTGGATGATTATATCAAAATCTACAAAAAAGATAAAGCAGGATTAGCTGGGAAATTTAAAGTTATTGGTCAAGTCGGACTAGGAGTTATTGTAGCCCTTGTACTTCATTTTAATGAAGATGTTGTTGTTCGGGAGCAATACAAGATTAATACGATTAATGAAGCACCAGCCGATGTAGAGGTTAAAAATATTAACGGTCAGTTGATGTATTTTAAAGATGTGAAAAGTTCAACAACCACGCTTCCATTTATTAAGACACATGAAGTGGATTATTCAAAATTCTTGTTTTGGATGAGCGATTCTAAAGCAAATAAATGGGCTTGGGTGGTATTTATGATTATAGCTGTTTTGGTGATAACTGCTGTTAGTAATGGGGCGAATTTAACGGATGGAATAGACGGATTAGCTGCCGGTAGTTCAGCCATAATAGGCATTACACTAGCGGTTTTAGCATTTATTAGTGGTAACTTAATTTTTTCGGATTATCTCAATATCATGTTCATTCCAAATCAGGGTGAGCTGGTAATTTTTGCTGCAGCTTTCACGGGAGCATGTATCGGTTTTCTATGGTATAATAGCTTTCCTGCTCAAGTATTTATGGGTGATACAGGTAGCCTAGCATTGGGGGGAATAATTGCTGTATTGGCATTGATGATTAGAAAAGAGTTAGTACTCCCAATATTGTGTGGCATTTTTCTTATTGAAAACTTGAGTGTCATGATTCAGGTGAGCTATTTTAAGTATACCAAAAAGAAATACGGTGAGGGGAAACGAATATTCAAGATGTCACCCCTACATCATCACTATCAAAAACTAGGGTATGCCGAGCCCAAAATCGTAACGCGATTTTGGATCGTAGGAATTATACTAGCCATATTCACCATAATAACTTTCAAACTAAGATAATTGACTGAATTAATTTCCATATTAGGTGCGGGTGAGAGTGGGGTTGGTTCAGCTATTTTAGCTCATCAAAAAGGCTATGACGTTTGGGTGTCTGATTATAATCAGATACAACCAAAATACAAAGCAGAGTTGGATAAATATGGAATTAAGTACGAAGAAAAGGGCCATGATGAATCGAAAATCAAATCTTCTTTCAAAGTCATTAAAAGTCCTGGAATAAGCGATAAGGCTTCAATTGTTTTAGCAGCTGTCTCAGCCAATATACCAGTTATATCTGAAATTGAGTTTGCCTCAGGATATACCGATGCTTCATTGATTGGAATTACAGGGACTAACGGTAAAACTACAACAACAATGTTGACTTATAGTATTCTGAAAAATGCAGGATTATCTGTTGGTTTAGCAGGTAATGTGGGGTACAGTTTTGCAAGACAAGTAGCTTTAGAAGATTATGAATACTATGTGCTCGAACTGAGTAGCTTTCAATTAGATGGAATGCACACAGTTGCCTTGGATTATGCAGTATTACTCAATATCACTCCCGATCACTTGGATAGGTATGCATCCTATCAAGATTATATAGATGCTAAGCTACGTATAAATTTAAATCAAGACTCAAATCAGAAATTCATTTTTTGTGCAGATGACGAAGAAATCACTAATCAATTAAAAAATCATTCTACTTCAGCAGCTCTGATTCCATTTACCTATGACAAAGGGCCTTTAGATCAGGGAGCTTGGGTGGAAAATAATCAAATAAATATTCAATTAACAAATCCAAAAATAAACTTTAACATGTCATTAGATCAACTTACTATAGCCGGAAGACACAACACTTACAACTCCATGGCTGCCTCAATTATTGCTAATTCTTTACTAATCCGAAAAGAAACTATTCGGGAGAGCTTACTCGATTTCAAAAATGTAGAACATCGCCTTGAGTTTGTTTCCAAAGTAAAAGGTATTTGCTTTATCAATGATAGTAAAGCTACCAATGTGAATGCGGCTTGGTACGCTCTTGAGAGTGTTGAAGATCCAATTATTTGGATCGCTGGTGGTGTTGACAAAGGCAATGATTATGAATCATTAAGCCCATTAATCAAAGAGAAAGTTAGAATTATAGTATGCCTAGGAAAAAACAATTTGAATTTGCACAAAGCATTTAGAAAGGACGTGGATATGATGATTAATGCAAGTTCAGCTCAAGAGGCAGTAAATATTGCATACGGTCTTGGTGAGAAAGGAGAGACTGTTTTATTATCGCCTGCATGTGCCAGTTTTGATCTATTTGATAACTATGAAGATAGAGGTAACCAATTTAAAAGAGCTGTAAGAAATCTGTGAAAGAATTCCTCCAAAAAAATATCAAAGGCGATTACTACATTTGGTTTGTAGTGCTTGCTCTTTCTGTATTTGGAATACTTGCTGTGTATTCTGCTACTGGGACGCTTGCTTATGCCGAAAAAGGAGGAAATACAGAATATTACCTAATGAAACATGCTTTTTTGGTGATTTTTGGATTGGCCACCATGTGGTTAACTCACTTAATTAGCATTCAGTATTTTTCAAGAATTGCTCAAATTATGTTGTTTTTAGCAATTCCGCTGTTGATCTATACATTAGTTTTTGGAGTTGAAATAAATGATGCGAGAAGATGGATATCATTGCCTGTTGCGGGTCTTACAGTTCAAAGTTCAGATTTTGCTAAGCTTGCACTCGTAGCTTATGTAGCACGTTTTATGGCAAAAAGGCAGGGTGAGGTTCATGATTTTAAGCGTACTCTATTACCAATACTTTCTATTATTTTAGTGGTCTGCTTATTGATTTTTCCTGAGGACTTTTCAACTTCTGCAGTTCTCTTTTTAACCAGTATGTTGGTATTATTTCTTGGAAGGATACCGCTTAAGCAAATTGGGTTATTAGCTGGAATTGGTTTACTTGTATTGGGAGGTGCTTTCGCATATGTAATGAAATCGGATGTTCAATTTGGGCGTATAGCAACCATGAAGAGCAGAATTGAAGCTTTCTCAAATGGGAGTGACGACGGAGGGACATACCAAAGTAGACAGGCTAAAATAGCTGTTGCACGTGGTGGTTTTGTTGGTACAGGACCCGGCAGAAGCAGACAAAAAAATATTTTACCCTCACCATTTGCTGATTTTATTTATGCGATTATTATCGAAGAATATGGCTCTATTTTCGGGGGATTAACCCTTGTTTTACTCTATTTATTATTGCTCTATCGCTCATTTAGGATTGTCTTAAAAACGGAGAATCCATTGGCAGCCCTATTAGCTATTGGACTGTCCTTTAGTTTGGTAGTTCAAGCATTGATAAATATGGGGGTAGCAGTTAATTTATTACCGGTTACCGGATTAGCACTTCCTATTGTAAGTCGTGGAGGAACTTCTATATTATTTGTGAGTATTGCATTCGGAATTATTCTTAGTGCCAGTAGAACCATATATCCAGAAAGAGAAAATGAGTAGGAATTATCGAGTACTTATATCTGGAGGAGGAACAGGAGGTCATATCTTCCCAGCAATTGCTATAGCAAACGAAATAATGGCTCAATATCCTGGTAGTGTTATCGAATTTGTGGGTGCAAAAGGTAGGATGGAAATGGAAAAAGTTCCTGCAGCGGGATATCAAATTCATGGATTATGGATTTCGGGTCTTCAGAGGAGGCTTACCCCTAAAAACTTGAGTTTACCATTTAAGCTCATTGCAAGTCTGTGGAAGTCTAGATCGATTATAGGAAGATTTAAACCAGATTTCACTGTAGGTGTAGGTGGCTATGCAAGTGGTCCTTTAAATTATATGGCTAGTAGGATGGGAATACCAGTATTTTTACAAGAGCAAAATTCCTATCCTGGGATAACAAATAAGTTGCTTAAAAAATATGCAGTTAAGATTTGTGTTGCCTATCAGCAGATGGATCGTTTTTTCCCAAAACAAAAATTGGTTTTAACGGGGAACCCAATTCGTCAAGGTTTGTTGATGGAAACAAATTCATCTATCAATGCTTACGAGCATTTTTCGTTGAATTCGAAAAAGAAAACCGTTCTAGTCGTTGGAGGAAGTTTAGGTGCCAGAACAATTAATGAAGCAATTTCCGAGAACATGAATTTATTAGTAGAACATGACGTGCAGCTTCTCTGGCAAACTGGAAAAAATTATGCTGGTGAGTTTGGAACATTTGATTGGGGGACACGTACAGCATTTATTCAAAGAATGGACTTGGCATATCAAGTAGCGGATGTTGTTGTTAGCAGAGCTGGTGCTATGTCTGTGTCTGAGTTATCAGCCTTGGGTAAGGCAACCATCTTTGTCCCATCGCCTTTTGTGAGTGAAGATCACCAAACAAAAAATGCACTTAATTTGGTCGAGAAAGATGCAGCATTATTATGTCCAGATAGGGATGCAAAAGTTAGGTTGGGTCAGTTTATCATTGATTTAATCAAGAATGATATTAAAAGATCTACCCTCGAGTCAGAAATTTTAAAATTGGGATTACCAAATGCTGCAAAAAGCATTGTAAATGAAATAATAGATGGGATTAGCTGATCAGAAAAATATCTATTTTTTAGGAATCGGTGGAATCGGTATGAGTGCACTTGCTCGATATTTCAATTCTGAAGGGTTTTATGTTTGTGGTTATGATCGAACATCCTCAGTAATAACTGATCAATTAATGCAGGAGGGGATCCAAGTATTTTTTGAAGATGATTTGTCCTCAGTGGATGACGAATTTCTTCAAAATCCGAGTTCTAGTGTTGTCGTTTATACGCCAGCAATACCTGACCATAATTATCTATTGAATTATTTCAGGGATAATAATTTTTCTATGTATAAACGCTCAGAGATACTTGGGCAAGTAACCAGAAATACCATTAATTTAAGTGTTGCAGGTACACACGGGAAAACAACAACCAGTAGTATCGTTGCTTCAATTTTCCAACAATCTCAATTTTCTTTTTCAGCCTTTCTAGGGGGAATCAGTGCCAATCTTAATAGTAATTACTACAAAAAAGATAATGGGGGAGATGTCTTTTCGATAACTGAAGCTGATGAATTTGACCGTTCTTTTTTACACCTTAAACCTACCTATAGTGTTATAACTAGTACCGATGCAGATCATTTAGACATTTATAGTAACAAAGAGGATTTGGAGAATTCATATGTTGAGTTTTCAAATCTGATAACTGAAACAGGTCATATTTTTTATGCGAAAAATAAAGCTAAAAATATGGGTGGTGTCAGTTATTCTGTAGATGATCAAAAGGCCGATTTTTTTACGGTAGTTCATACTCAAGATTCAAAGGGAACTCAATTTGATATTTGTCATTCTTCAGGAGAGATTTTTATCCATAATCTTTTCATAAGTCTTCCGGGGAAACATAATTTAGAAAATGCCGTAGGTGCTGCACTAATGTGTTATAAGGCTGGTGTTGAAATAGCAGCTATCAGAGCAGGTTTACGTGATTTCAAGGGAATTAAACGGAGGTTTCAATATGTAATAGAGCGGGATGATTTTTTATTTATTGATGACTATGCACATCATCCGAATGAGCTAAAAGCGATTATCTCATCGGTTAGAAATTTATATCCAAATCGTAAAATTACAGCTATTTTTCAGCCGCATTTATATACGCGTACAAAAGATTTTATGACTGATTTTGCAGTTGAATTATCTAATGTAGACCATCTTATTTTACTTCCAATATATCCAGCAAGAGAGTTGCCAATTGAGGGAGTGTCTTCAGAAGTGTTGTTGCAAAAAATAGATCATGAGGATGCAATTTGCATACCTTCAAATGAAGTGATTAATCATTTGAGAGTTAGAGAATTGGATATTCTTCTTACGCTCGGTGCCGGTGATATTGATCAATTAGTAGAACCTATATTTAAGAATTATGGCTAGTAAAATTCTTCCATATCTAAGAAAAAGCCTATATGTCTTGTCCATTATTATTCTATTGGTGGTTTTGTATTTTCTATATGAAAATCAACAAAGTCAAATTTGCACTTTCGTAAAAATAAAAATTGAAGCACCAGAGCAAAAGGAATTAATAACTCAAGAAATCATCAAAAATAAGCTGGATAAATGGTACATTGGTGGTTTGTCTGGAGTGCCTCAAAATAGCATTTCACTTTTAGATATTGAAAAAAAGCTTGAGGCGATACCCGCTATTAAAAATGCTGAAGTAAGTTTTGATTTAAAAGGTGAACTAAATATTGATATCCTCCAACACATTCCTTTGGTTCGAATCATGCCTCCTAAAACTGCGTCTTATTATCTAGCTGAGAACCTAGTGAAAATTCCATCAAAAGATGTAGATATTGCAAGGGTTCCAGTAGTAAATGACTTCTGCAGCCCCGAAATGATTAAGAAAGTATACACCCTATCCACCTATGTGCATGAAAATGCATTTATAGATGCTATTACAGAGCAGATATTTGTAAAAAAGGGTGATTTAATCATCATACCAAAAATTAATAATCAAAAAGTAGTGATTGGAGACACAACTAACATTCCTGAAAAATTTGAAAAACTTATTGACTTTTATGTCGATGGTTTAAATCATATCGGATGGGACAAGTACCAAATCATTAACCTAAAATATAAGAATCAAATCGTTTGTAAGTAATAAATATGGCAGAGTCACAAGAAAAAATTATTGTTGGATTAGATATTGGTACAACCAAAGTATGTGCTATTGTAGGAAGAGCTAATCAATATGGGAAAGTAGATATCCTTGGTATGGGAAAGGTAGCATCTCACGGAGGAGTGACAAGAGGTGTTGTGTCAAACATTGATAAAACTGTGGCAGCCATACAAGCAGCAATCAAAGAAGCTGCTGAAAAATCGAATGTAGAAATACAAAGAGTAGAAGTTGGAATAGCGGGAGCCCATATCAATAGTTTACAACACCGAGGAATGATTATTCGAAACGATGGTGAATCTGAGATTAATGCAGACGATTTGAAAAAATTAGAAAACGACATGTTTAAGCTTGCCGTTAAGCCTGGTGATCGAATTTTACATGTTATTCCCCAAGAATATACGGTAGATGATGAACCTGGGATTATTGATCCTATTGGAATGGCAGGTGTGAAAGTCGAAGGAAATTTCCATATCATTACAGGACAAATTTCTGCTGCAAAAAATATTTATAAATGTGTTGAGAAGTCAAATCTTCAAGTAACTGATATTGCTCTTGAACCACTAGCTTCCTCAGAAGCGGTTTTAAGTAGTGATGAATTAGAAGCGGGTGTGGTTTTGGTTGATATAGGAGGTGGAACTACTGATGTGGCGATTTTCTATGATAATATCATTTGCCACACAGCAGTAATTCCATATGGTGGAAACATCATTACTGAAGATATCAAACAGGGTTGTAATGTCATGAAAGCACATGCGGAACTACTTAAGGTAAAGTTTGGAAGTGCATTGGCTAGTGAATTAGATGAAAATGAAATTGTTACCATTCCTGGAATTCGTGGTCGTGCTGCAAAAGAGATTTCCGTTAAGAATCTTTCCATGATCATACAAGCTCGAATTCAAGAAATCATGGAGTTGGTTGATTTTGAGATAAAACAAAGTGGTTTAGATAAAAAACTAGCAGGAGGTATTGTCATAACTGGAGGTGGATCACAACTTAAACATGTAGATCAGTTAGCTGAGTTTGTTACAGGGTTAGATGCTAGAATTGGATATCCAAACGAGCACTTAGCGAAGGGAATGGTCGAAGAAGTGAAAAGCCCCATTTATGCAACTGGTGTAGGATTGGTCTTGAGAGGTTTATCGGCAGAGAGAAAAAATGGTGGAGTTTTAGTTGATACAGCAAGTAATGCGAGAGCAAAAGATAAAACAGGGATATTCAGCCGAATCAAAGAGTGGTTGAAAGATGAAGTAGATGTAGAAGATTTTAAACAATAAAAAGATATGAGTTTTACAGTAGAATTACCCAAAGATAAATCGTCTATTATTAAAGTAATTGGCGTTGGTGGAGGCGGAGGAAATGCCGTTAATCACATGTATTCTGAAGGGATACAAGGAGTTGATTTTTTCATATGTAATACTGATGCTCAGGCTCTTGAGAAAAGTCCTATCATTAACAAAGTTCAGATTGGAAGTTCGCTGACTGAGGGAAGAGGAGCAGGATCGAATCCTGAAATTGGAAGAAGAGCCGCTGAGGAGAGTATACAAGATATCATTGAATCGTTGGGTGCCAATACTCAAATGGTGTTTGTTACTGCTGGAATGGGTGGAGGTACAGGTACTGGTGCTGCACCGGTCATAGCCAAGGCTGCTAAAGATAAAGGAATATTAACTGTTGGAATTGTTACAACCCCATTCATGTTTGAAGGAAATAAACGTTGCACAGCAGCATTCCATGGGATTGAAGAAATTAGAGACAGTGTAGATTCACTTTTGGTCGTATCGAATGATCGAATCAAAGAAATTTATGGCAATTTACCTATAAGTAAGGCTTTTGGATATGCAGATAATATTTTGGCAACTGCAGCAAAAGGAATTGCTGAGATAATCACCATCGCGGGGAGTATAAATGTTGATTTTGAGGATGTTAAAACAGCTATGACTGATAGTGGTGTGTCGATTATGGGAATGGGTACTTCAGAAGGAGATGACCGAGCAATGCGTGCGGTAAATCAAGCCTTGAATTCCCCATTATTAGACGATAACAAAATTCAAGGAGCAAGTGATTTGTTAGTGAACATTTCCTATGGAGATGAAGAAGCTACCATGGATGAATATGCGACCATCAATGAGTATTTGCAGGCAGAAACGGGAAGTGATGCAAATTTAAAATGTGGTCTTTGCTATGACGAAAACCTCGGTAGAAGCTTGAGTGTTACAGTCATTGCTACAGGTTTTAATCGAGATAGAAATAGATACAATGCTATTGCTAAAGATAGCGATGTTGAATACAACCTAGGTGATGTTAATGTCAATGAAAACATGACACCTGAGGAGTTGGATGCCAAAAAGCAGATTACCATTTTTGATTCGTTAGCTAATAGTGCTAATCAGGCAGATGGACGATCGACTCATGGAGCAAATCAGGAGGGTGTTGACAAAATGGAGAACATACCTGCATACAAACGTAGAAATGTGACGTTGAACGAAGTTAATCATTCTTCGGAGATTGAAATTTCTAGAACCAGTCTCGTTGATGAGCCAGAATCAAAACCAGAGTTGAGAACGAACAACTCTTTTCTGCATGATAATGTAGATTAATTTTTGTTCATCATGTGAACCTCCAAGTTTGGAAATGGGATGTTAATTCCCTTGGCATCAAACTGTTTTTTTACATTTTCTTGCATATAAAATAAGGTATCCCAATAGAGTTCGCTTTTACAAAACGGTCGAGTGGCTAAGTCCACAGAACTGTCTCCCAAATTAGCTACCACAACACCCTGTGCAGGATTACTGAGGACATACGGACATTCATCGCCTACAGATTGAATAATCTTCTTTGCTTTATCAATATCCGCATTATAAGCGATTCCATAGGTGAGTTCTACGCCTACAATTCCTTGACCCGAAATATTGGTGATATCATTAGCGGTAACATTTCCGTTGGCTATGATTACCCGTTTATTGTCAAGGGTAGCAAGAACAGTATTGAACGCATTTATAGCATCGACTGTACCTGTGGTTTGTCCACCTCCAATGACTACTAAATCACCAATTTTAAATGGTTTAAAAATCATGAGCATCACACCACTAGCAACATGACCAATACTTCCGTATAGTGCCATACCAATACCTACCATCACAGCTCCAAATATGGCAATAAATGAGGTGGTGTCTATACCAAACATGGATGCTACAGAAAGTAGCAACATCACTTTTAGAAGTGTACCCAGTATTGAGCCGAGAAAGGTTCCCAATGTTTCATCTTTTGTAGCTTTATTGATTTGGGGCTCTATAAATTTCATGAGCCGTTTGATGACCCACATTCCAACAACAAGGGTAATGATAGCTAGTGCAAATTTAGGAGCATATTCAATGACCATATCGGTAATTTGTGCAGTTATTTCTTCGATGTTCATACGTATAAAATTTTTTATCGAAACAAATGTGAAACTTGAACTATTCATTAATTATGACTCTCGTCATATTAGGATATGATATGAATCAGAGAAACCTACTCAAAGTATCCGTATTTCGGATACAGGAATTCAGTGCCGGTAATTTTGCCCAGTCCCTCGCTGTAGTGTCTCATGGCTTCTACTAAGCCGGGTATGAGAACATGGTTGAACTTGTCATCAATGGGGAAAAGTGCTTTCCAACCGTTGTAGGTACCAAGGCTTAGGTCAAATTGTTCTAGTTGCTCATATAGTCCTGTAATACGTCCACAATAAGCCAATAGTCCACTGCTATTGAAGTGAATATTTTCATAGGTATTGCGTCTGTTTTTTATTTTGAGTTGTTGGACTTGCTTTCTGAATTGTTCTGCTTCTTTAATAACAGATATATGATCATTTAGTCCTTGATCATAGGTCTTGGCAGTATTGAGAATCGCTTCTGGTCGGAGATCAATAAATCCATTATTACAAACCAACCAGTTAATTAGCATATCACGTTCAAGTTTGTGTTCTTTACAAATGTGGTCTACAGCTTCAATTAGGGTATAATTGGTGTCCAAAACCAAATCGAGCGGTGCAAAATAGGGTCCAGCTAATAGTTCATCTTTACCCTCAGTATTTCTGAAAATAATGGGATTCCCCAACGAAGTAATGGCTCTTACGGTTTGGGATACTGCAGAGTATAGTCCATTAAAAAACACTTTAACAAATCCTGTCAGTTCTCCAGAATACCCTGTAAAAGCAGCTAATTCTCCAACCGATTTGATGGATAGAAGCGAACTAAATGATTCTGCCAATGCACGGGTATCCTTGCCATAGGCTA
>JAHEGS010000186.1 GCA_024645005.1 Bacteroidota bacterium | reverse complement strand
CCTGATGATATTGAACCCTCTATAAATATAAGAGATCTAGTCATTTTTGTAACTTTGGCTTCACATTCGACTATTTCATCAAGCAACCCTGGTGATACAAAGTTTGAATTTAATGAAATAGTACTTGTAGATTTTTTACCACATGCAGAGAAAGCTACAGATCCAAAAAAAATATCGGCAAGCGCCATGGAAAATCCACCATGGGCAATTCCTGCAGCATTAAGGTGTTTATCTAAAATTTTTGAAATAAATTTGAAATTATTATTTTCGTCTTTTTTATAATACATTGGCCCAATTAAAACATCGAATCCAGCATGCCATCCAAGTTTTTTGTATCCCTCAGGAACCCATGTTGGAGCATCTTGTGTTTTTAACATAACCATATTGTACTTACCGATTATTTATTTGAGATGTCCTTCTATAATTAAGACTATGTATGGTCAAGATTAATATCTAATAAATTTAAATTTAATTTTAAATTTAAGAGAATATTTAACTAATTGAATCTATTACAAAAAAATATTCTTTTAATTATCTTCAAAGCATGTATCTTTACGGCTTTCTATTCATAATTAAAGGAACAGTATAATGAGAGAAGCAGCAATTATTTCAACAGCAAGAACTGGTTTAGCAAAAGCTATGCGTGGTGGTTTTAATAAAACTCATGGCATTACTATGGGTGGTCATACCGTGAAACATGCAATTGAACGAGCTGGAATTGATGCAGGTGAAGTTGAAGATATAATTTTTGGCTGTGGCCAACCTGAAGCAGCTACTGGTCACAATATTGGAAGAAATGTAGCCATTGCGGGTGGATGTCCAGTAACTGTTCCCGGAACTACTATTAATAGATTCTGCTCATCTGGCTTGCAATCTATAGCTGTAGCTGCGCAAAGAATTATTGTTGATGGAGTAAAAGTAACAATCGGTGGTGGTGTTGAGTCTATTTCAATGACTCAAACTAATCTAAACTTTAAACATCTTGTAGAGCCAGAATTGCAAAAAATCTGTCCAGCTTTGTGGATGCCAATGATTAATACAGCTGATATTGTTGCAGAGAGATATAATATATCAAGAGAGTCTCAAGACGAATACTCACTTCAGAGCCAACAAAGAACAGCTGCTGCTCAAGAGGCAGGAAAATTTTCTGATGAAATTGTTCCTTTGCAAACCAAGATGGATGTTATGAATAAAGAAACAAAAGAAGTTACTGAACAAGAAGTAACAGTTGATAAAGATGAATGTAATCGTCCATCAACAACTTTAGAGAATCTCGCTGCGTTAAATCCTATAAACGGACCTGACAAATTTATCACAGCAGGTAATGCAAGTCAGTTATCTGATGGAGCATCTTCATGTGTGCTAATGGACCTTAAAGAAGCAGAAAAAAGAAATATCGAACCTATGGGTATATTTAGAGGATTAGCCATTGGCGGTTGTGAGCCAGACGAAATGGGTATAGGTCCTGTTATCGCTGTGCCTAAACTGTTAAAGCAGAATGGTTTAACTATTGATGATATTGATCTTTGGGAATTGAACGAGGCATTTGCATCTCAAGTTCTTTATTGTCGTGATCAACTTGGAATTGATAACGAAAAATTGAATGTCAATGGTGGTTCAATTTCAATAGGTCATCCTTATGGTATGACTGGGTCAAGAATGACAGGTCATATTTTAATAGAAGGCAAAAGACGTGGTATCAAATATGGTGTTGTGACCATGTGCATTGGCGGTGGTATGGGTGCTGCTGGCCTGTTTGAAGTTTTATAAGTGGTAAAAATAAAGTTTCTAATAGCTTTATTACTTTTCTTTTTTTTAAGTGGAGTGAGCCAGCTTAAAGCTGAACAATTGTCAAATAATGATAAAGCCAATATAAAAAATGTTGTTGAACAACAACTTAAGGCTTTCGCAAAAGACGATTTTGAAAAAGCCTATTCTTATGCCGCTCCACTGATAAAAAGAATTTTTTCATCCCCTGAAATTTTCAAAAATATGGTTGTCACGCAATATCAAGCAGTTTATAGACCAAAAAAAATTGATTTCGGTGAAGCAACAATAATCAGAGGAGCGCCTACTTTAAATGTGTTCCTGGTTGATCCAGATGGTAACTTCGTAACAGCTACTTATTTGATGCAGCGGCAACCAGATAATAGTTGGCTAATAGCTGGATGTTATTTAAACACTTCCAATTTTGACGAGACTTAAATTACTTTGAGTCATTAATTATTTTTTGATAAAACTTTAGACTTTCTTTAGCTTTTCTTTCTTGTGTCTCTCGATTTACTTTGACAAGTCCAAATCTTGGTTTGTAGCCATAAACCCACTCAAAATTATCTAAGAAAGACCAATAATAATAACCTCTAATATCTATACCATCATCAAGACATCTTTGAAGTCCTTCTAGTGCTGTTGTGATGTAACTAATTCTTTGTTTGTCATCATCAGTTCCGATTCCATTTTCTGTTACAATTATTGGACAATTGATTTTTGGAGCTACGTATTTGATTACATTCTCTAGTGATTCTGGATAATATTCATAATCCATTACAAGCATTTCCCTCTCTTTATTTGGAGTTACTCCTTCTGGACCAAAAATATGACGAGTGTACATTTGAATGCCTACAAAATCATCGTCTTTGATTTGTTCTAAGCATATATCAACTGATTCAGCATGAGCCTTATTTCTAGACTCCTCTCCACCTTCAATACATTGGTAATCTTCAATAGCTAGTGTTATTCCAACAGGTTGGTTTTTATTAAGAAGCCCTTTAATGATTGGCACTGAGTTGACGTGAGCTTGCATCATACAGTCCCTAATTTTAAAAGGATGACCAAATAAGAAAGGACCAAAATTATCTAAATCTGAACCACACGCTTTTGCCGCATCGCTTACGAAAGGCATCATAGTTTTCATTCCATTTTCTGGATAAATTGGAAATCTAAAAAAATGCTGTGCTGTTAAATTAGCTTCATTGATAGTACATATAGTATCTATTTTGTCCCCCAGCTCCATGGTAACTCTCTCTACATATTTTGAGAAAAAATCTGTATTTTCACTTTTTTCCCAACCACCCCTCGCTGTAAACCAAAGGGGTGAAGTAAAATGTTGATAAGTGACACAAGTCTTAAGACCATGAGCATGACAACAATCAAGAACTTTTTTGTAATGATCAATTGCCTCTTGCGAAAATTCAGTTTCAGAAGGTTGAATTCGCGCCCATTCAATTGATAATCGATAAGATTGAATAGAATGATCAGCCATGAGTTTAATGTCTTCATCATATCTGTTCCATTGGTCACAGGTAATACCAGATGGCTCTGCAAATACAGTATTTTTGGTATTTTCTAAAAGCCAGAAATCAGAGTTAGTGTTATTTCCCTCAACTTGATGAGCAGCGGTCGCAGTTCCCCATATAAATTCTTTTGGTAGATTTAATTTCATATTTATAGAAATTTAGCGTTTGGATAATTTTTGATAATATACTTTTTTAAATCATCTACCAAATCATTTTTTATTAGTGAAACAATTGCCCCACCAAATCCAGCACCTGTTAATTTTGAACCTAAGGCTCCAAATGAATTACAAAGACTGACCAGCGTATCTAACTTTGTAGTTGATACTTTATAATTATTTTTTAAGGACATGTGACTTTCCGTCATTAACTTACCAAATAATTCGTAGTTATTACTTAATAACGATTTTTTACCTTTGTGAA
>JAHEGS010000182.1 GCA_024645005.1 Bacteroidota bacterium | reverse complement strand
AAGCTCCTGCCTATCCAGGAGCAAAGATGAGTTTCCTGATAGAAAACCAATTGGAAGACAGTGAATGGTTAAGTGAGCTCATCCGTTTGACGGTACGTGAATTACCAGAACCCAAGCCTAAGAAAAAAAGAAAAAAAACTAAAGATTAATTCTCAGTTTACTTACTTCCTTATTTGTCCAGTTCCAAACACATAGTATTTATTGGTTACTAATTGCTTTAATCCCAAGGGACCCCTGTGATGTAATTTATCGGTACTAATAGCGAGTTCAGCTCCAACGCCCATTTGTCCTCCATCCGTAAATCGACTCGAAGCATTCTGATAGACAGCTGCACAGTCAACTTCTTGCATAAATTGATGCACCTCTTCAAAGTTAGAACTCATTATAATAGCTGAATGACCTCCTGAATGTTCATTGATTAACGCTATAGCATTATCTAAAGAAGAAACACTTCCTATTAAGCATTTCAACGCTAAAAACTCTTCTTTCCACTGCTCGACTCCTTTTACGATATCATTAGACTCGAGAATTTTAGAACTGCTCTGATCAACAACAACCTCCACTTCAAGCGAATCTAATAGTGCATTTAATTCCTTTAGTTTTTCTGGATAGTTTTCAATTTGCCTGTCAATCAATATTTTATCGAGAGCGTTACAGGCTGAGATCTTATCTGTTTTTGCATTAACAATCACTTCTAGAGTCATTTTCCAGTCGGCATCTTTAGAAACATACATAAAATTATTACCTCTACCACTGACGAGTACTGCACATTTTGCGTGTTGCTTTACAAAATCAATCAATCGTTCACCTCCTCTTGGAACAATCAAATCAAGTGCTTGACCTGGCTCTTTTAAAAAGGTTTGCGTTTGGGTGCGATCCATTTCTAAAAACTGAATATAATCAGAAGAAAGCTCATTTTGATTTAAGGCTAAATGCCAAAAATCAACCAATTTCTTATTGCTGTGATAGGCTTCTTTTCCTCCTTTGAGTAAAATCTTGTTACTGGCTTTAAAGGCGAGAACTGCAGCTTCAATTGTAACATCTGGTCTGGATTCATATATAATCATAATCGTTCCAAAAGGAGCTGTCTTATTAATGATTTTAAGACCATTGTCTAATTGTTTACTCTCGATTACTTTATCTACTGGATCCTCTTGTAAACGAACTTCTTTAACTGCTTGAATCATTTGATCAATCTTGTGATCATCGACAATCAATCGATCGTATAAAGCTTGATCGTCTTTATCAAAAGCATCTAAATCTCTTTGATTTGCTTTGATTAAACTCGATCTATTTTGATCTAATAAGGCTTCCATTAAAGCCAGTACATTATTTTTTAATTGTTCTTTTAAAAGCACTGTAACTGTTTTATTATAATGAAACTTTAGTACCTACCTGCTTTCCGTCTATGATATCAACAATGACGTTTTTATTTTTTCCATTAGCGATATAGGTAGTTATATTTTTTTTAGCTGCTAATTGGGCGTGGTTTAATTTGGAACCCATCCCTCCTCTTCCTTCTCCTTCTGACTTATTGCTATCAGAGATATACTTCGATAGGTTTTCTTTGGGTTCAACATCTGAAATTAATTTTGTGTGTTCCTTATCTGGGTTTCCATCGTATAAACCATCAATATCAGTCAACAAAATCATCTTTGAAGCATTCATCAATTCTGCAATTAAAGTCGCTAGTTCATCATTATCTGAAAACATGGACATTTCTAAGGATACTGCATCATCTTCATTGGTAATAGGCACAACCCCTTCTTGTAACAAGCCTTCGATACAATTAATCATATTATCTCTGTGAACTCCTGGGTTAAAATCCCTTTTGGTAGGAAGTACCTGAGCACACTTCATTCCGTAATCTCTGAAAATATTGTAATAAAGACGCATCATCCTAGGTTGTCCAATAGATGAATAAACCTGTCTTCTCTTAGTTTTGTCTTTAATAACAGAGTTTCCGAGGACTTCTTTCCCTGCAATCACCGATCCAGAAGAAACTAAAATGGTCTGAATGTCTCGTTCGTATAATTCTGCAATTTGCTTGACTAGGTTTTTAAGTACTGGTCTTACAATTCTGTTGTCTTTATTAGTCATTACATTCGTACCGACTTTAACAACAATCAGTTTTTTGTTTTTCATTAGTACTCCTCCCCTAATTCAACTGCCCTGTTAGAGGCTGCAAATGCAGCATCCTTTATCAACAGATTCACTTTATTTGTATGCATTGAATCCAAAGCAGCTCTGGTGGTCCCCCCTTTTGAGGCTACTTTATCCATCCAGTCGTCAGGACTGATATTGGATTGATTAAACAGTTCAATGGCACCTGAAAAAGTCTGACTTACCAGTACCTTTGAAACACGATCTGAAAACCCCATTTGACGTGCAGCTTCCATCATACTTTCCATAAAATAAAACACATAAGCAGGTCCACTACCTGATATACCAGTAGAGGCATCGATAAATTTTTCTTCCTTTACGCGAATTGATTTACCTGTTGTATTGAGTAATTCTTCGACTAAAATTAGCTCCAAATAGGAAACCTCTTCAGATGAAACATAACTCGTAAGTCCTTTTCCTACTTGGGCCGGCAAATTGGGCATCGCTCTGACGATTTTATCAATTCCCAAAGAATTTTTAATGAATTCAATTGTGACTCCTGCCATGATCGAAACGATCATTTGATTGGAATTCACCAAAGGTTTCATACGCTGAAATAATTCTTCGGCGTGAAAAGGTTTAACGGCTACGAATATAATATCCGCTAGAGGAACACAATCCTCTAATTTATCCATAGCGTCAAAATGGGCGATTTTATCAATTTTTTTCAAGGTTTTCTCGGACTTATCCAAGACCATGATATTGTGTTTTTTTAATATTTTAGATTTGGACATTCCAGTAGCATAGGTAAGACCCATATTACCTGCTCCAATTACAAGTACTTTCATTTATAGTGTATTTATGTGATTTATGCTTACTAAAGTTTATGCCATTAAATTGCATTGATCGCAATCTTTGATTTCTCCGTAATAGGTCATGCGGTATTTGTGAAGCACTTTAGTAGGGATGCCAAGTATATAGCGCTTGATATAAGTGACAGTTGTAGTCAACTCTCCCATTTTTTTGGAATATCTTTTTTCGTAACGTGTGGTTCTTTTAACCTTAATTAATTTCATATTGTTATTACTAATTATACACCCTTTTTGAGGCAGCGTATTCTCCTTTGTGTTTGTGATAGATCGATGATACAGATAGGTATAACAAGTCAAAGAAAATTAATAGCATTTGCTATTAATTACTGACGATCATCGATGAGATAGAAGGTTGTTTTAGTTTGAGGGAGGGATAAATTTATCCGACTGGTTTCTAAAAACCTGATAGTGAAAAGTTAGGATTCTGCTGTTTTTACTTAAATCTGTAATGAGTTCCATAGCTGCAAATTTAAGGCTAATAACACCCAATGACAAATAATCAGCTCTCTCATTGTGTATATTAACAAAATAGTAAGGATATGAAAATCAAGCATCTATTTGATTATCATATTGTCAAAATGATCGTAATACACCACTTATTTAACAATTGTAATTCACCTTATTTAGCCGTGTAATTAGAAACAGCCGCATCGACACTACCGTGTTTTTCAATCAGTTGATTCGCTTGTTCATAGGAAATATTTAAAGCTTCAGCTACATATCGAGTTCCTCTGTCGACTAGTTTGTTGTTGGAAAGCTG
>JAHEGS010000074.1:15843-19236 GCA_024645005.1 Bacteroidota bacterium | reverse complement strand
CCTCAATATCAGCTAAATGAACATAAAGAGCATTTGAATTATCAAATGAGTCTTTATCGGAAAAGTTTTTATCAGACGAACAGCCTAAAAACATCAATATTCCAAAAAATAAAACCAATATTTTTTTCATACCCCAAAGATATGAGTTTAGCCCAAAGAAATGTTTACCATCTAAAATGCGTGCAGAGGTGATCCATTTTGTGTATACTTTTAGCTTTATTGGTATTAGTACCTATTTATGAGCAATGAAACAATAAGTTTCAATTTTATAAAATATTTATAATTGTATTATGAATAATGTATTTTATGGACTTTTTTACTTAGTAATTTACAGCTTTTCATTTGTTTTTATTGGGTGTAATTCAGAGGATAAAAGCACTAAAAATGCTGACTTGATTGACGAATCTCAATTAACTATAGAAGAGACTTTTCTTGGTATTTACAATGGAGTTCAACCGAGCTATACTATGAAAAATCAATATGGTGATGATATAATCATTGGAGGTCAAAAAATCATTGTACCAGACATTTATTACAAGTTTTTACTTAAAAACATAGACCCATCGTTTGAAAAAGCCCCACAAATTTTCAAAGATCATGCAAATTCAGTTTGGGATAAGATTTAAAATTCATGAAAAAGTTCATATTTATTTTTTTTACTTTAATTCCCACTCTATCATATTCACAAAAGGTACATTCAGTTAATTATTCTAATCAATCTGACCTAAAAGTATATGTAGTAAAATACGAGAACCAGTGTGATCTGAAAGTGTTTAAAGTTAAATATCCTAACCAAGTTAACGGTAACCAAGGATTATGGTTTTTTACTGATTATCCTAATCAATCTGATAAAAAAATATACTTTGTCGATTATCAAAATCAAAGTGATTTAAAAATATTTTTTGTGAAATACAAAAATCAGGCTGGCTGGAGAAATAAATCAAAAAAACAATTAATGTATTAAGAGATAAGTTAATCAGCAGTCAAACTTTTTCTAGTTGATGTGAAACTAACTCAAATACCCCATAATTGCATTGGCAACAAAACGAGGTTCGGGCGATAACGAATAAATGTCTTCCTCATATTTCTTGTTGTATGGGGAAATATTCATCACCTTACCATCTATAACCAAAGTGCTACTTCCTCCAGGATCAAAACCCATGGCTTTGAAAATACCATACTGTTCCATAATTTGTGCCATATCAAGGTGAGTGGCTCCAACAGATTCTCGTATCCGTCCATTGACCATCAGTACCATCAGCTTCCCTTTTTGGGTAATCCCTACGGCAATTTTTGGGCCACGCATATCCGTAAAATCCAGTCTTGCCGCTTGTGTTTTAATAGAATTTGCCGTCTTCCATCCTTCGTCTTCCATGTTGATGCTCTGCTTTCCATCCTCCATCAACATTGGTCCTGCCTCAATAGCATAAGAAATGTTCTTCCAATTGAAAGGATTTATTACAGAATCTTGCAACTCCATTTTGAGCGTTCTACCCTCTTTAAATAACTCTTCTGAAAATAACTTACTGGGAATAGAAAGAGTCAATCCCACCGGAATCATATCGACTTTTTGTCCTTCTTGAGTTGGTATGATTTGCTTGACAGTATTCCCAGCAATTCGAACAATTACATTGCCATCACCTTTGATCTCTTTTTTGCTATAGGTTAGATCATAATAACAAGGTTTTAACGATGAGTGTTTATTGTAGTTCTTTGATGAAAAAAGTAGTTCTTGGTCCTTACCCATAATTTTGACACCTGTCTTTGAATTTACTTTTCGAATATCAACCTTACCGTCTTTATAAATGATAAATGCGGGCTTATTGAATAATGGTGGACAAGCTACCTGACCATTCATGATTAACAAACCTAAAGGCGATCCTATATAGGTCTCTGGAAGTCCTAATTTTCCTACTAGCTCTGGATTTAAAATATAGCCCCCATTCCAGGCTAATTTAATTTCTTTTTCTAATTTATTTTTCTGACGAAACTCTTTGATCAACCTCGGCACATTTTTAGGTTCATTATTCGCAATGTGAGCTGCAAACTTCCAAGGATGTTTCTTAGTATCCACTACAGCCATAACTCCACTCCAAGGCAAACCGTCTTCATAAACACCGCCAACATAGGATTGATCAACGAGCATCTGCTCTTTTTCTCCATTTGTCTTTTGATTAAGTTGTTCTAAAAGTGTGACAATTGGAGTTCCATTTTGAATGGCATCTTTTTTAATCTGATCAAAAAGATTTTTTTCTCCCAATTTCATCTTGATTTCATCAAAAAGTGGGCTATTTAATGCATTGTCAAAATCCTTAGACGTTTGAATAGGTGTGGGATAAGCTAACGTAGTTCGGACACCTGCAGGCACAAATTGAATAAAACCACTTCCTTTGGGAATTCCCATAATTCTTCCTGTCATTTCGTGTCTGACTTTCCCGATATGAAAATGATCAATTTCGACAATGTCTGTCATCATAGCTGCATGCTCTCCATTTGTAATCAAAAACCCATTAGCCTGCTTTATCTTTCTTAAAACTCGAATAGCTTTAGCTCCCATTTGTGGGAAATGCACTCCTTCTGACCATTGATTTGTTTCCACAATTTGAATTATTCCTGACTTATAGAGAAGTGTCAATTCAATCTCGGGTCCATTTTCTAAATAATCTTTGATATCAGAACTGGAGAACCATTTTGTTATTCGTGGTTCATGAATAAAAATGTAAACTTTTTCCAGTATACTTCCATGATTCTTTAATATTTCATCGGTTAGCTCTTCCTTAATACTTAATTTTAGTTGGGATCTTAATGGTTGTAGGATGAAATATTCTAATTCATGCTTGATATATCGTCCCGGGAAATACCCTTTGGGTACATTAAGTTTCAGCTTTTCGGTTAAAATCTTTCGATTGTCTATTCCAAGAAATTTACTGTTGGTTAATTGAAAAAGAGCTAATTCCCAATCAGCAAAAAATTGAGGGGCAAGCGTTCGATCAATTTGTTTCTGGGGTCTAAAAACATCATTATATATCATATTTATCAGACCTGTGATTTCATGATACGTGAAATCTTGATAAATAAAATGTTTTTTGTTTCGATGTCGGTATGCTATTGAATGATCATGTCTTAGTTGATATTCCCCATCAACGTATTTGAAAATATCATCAACGGCGTTATAGAACTCATGTATCTGAGGTAATGAAGCCTGGACCAAATCGGGTATATCGTTTTCCATTTTTCGAGCATAATTCATCACTCTTCCTCTGATAAATTGTTCTTCAACTCGAAAAAATGAGGGGTCAATTAACGATTTTAAATAAATCATAAACGACAAACGACCATAACCTGGAGTGTAATGACGAGTTTTTCGGTTGAGTATCTCTCCTAAATCGGCAT
>JAHEGS010000074.1:10619-15833 GCA_024645005.1 Bacteroidota bacterium | reverse complement strand
TTGTACTTTTGAATAAGGCTTACTGTTTGTTTATTGGCCTCATTAGAAATGGCACTTACTTGAAGATATAACCGTTCAAGAATATGCTCCATATTCTTCTTCAAAGCATCCAAACTATAGCGTTTTTCAATCACGTTTTGATTGTGAATATCATCCTCTATCCTACTTTGGGGATAAAACACATAGTTACATATCTTCTTTGTAAGTTGACTTCTAATTTTACTGCCTTTGAATTCGAGTACCCTCAGTCTTTTCTCTTCTTCCAAATGATAACCAATGACCTCTTCATATACTGCTCTGGGTTCATATTGTCTGCAAAAAATGGGCGTTCCACAAGCAGCAGCCTCTATTATAGGTAGTCCTCTCCCCTCAGTTTGACTAGGTAATAATATGAGCGATGCAACATCATACAATTGTTCAATATCCAATGGTTTTTTATAGTTCTTTTTAAACTCATGTTTATCAAACTCACTAAAGAGAAAGCCCAATAAAACGCTAGACCTAAATTCCTTGGGTAGTTCCTCCAAAAAATGATTAAAATCACTAACTAATTCTTGATAGTAGTTCAATTGCCCATGAGGTATGGGACCTGAAACCAATACTGATAATTTTAACTTGGGGTTTTCTTGAAATTTTTCATAGAAATCTGGATAGGCAAACAGGTTACGAATCAACTTAAAATTCAACTCTATAGACTTTCTACTGATAACTCTTGTAGGCTGAAGAAAAACAATGTTATTATTTATAAAATCAAACTTTTTAATGGTCTTATACCCCAGTAAAATTGGTTTTAATGATCGTTCGCTTTTGACATGATTTGCTGCAGTATGTACGGTAATGGTATCTTTTTTATTTGCAAAAATCGTGGACACCTGCATAAAGGCTTTTATCACATCTCTCTTGCTCATGCGATATTCAGAGGTATCTACGGCTGTCCCAATCATGGCCACATTAGCTGGATTATGCCCATTCGTCTTAATCACATGATTGTACTGAATTTTATTGATGTTAACCGTCATCCATGATCGACTTTCCCATGGATAACACATTTCAATTACTGAAAAAAATTCGCCAATGTGTGCATTGTGATAAAAGAAATCCCGAGGACCTTTTTTTAATCCCTTTTTCTTGATTTCTACATCACGGTTCCCTCCCTCCCAGTAAAAATCATGGTTGTTGTTAATAACAGGAACCCCCAACGACTCCGAGACCAATACGGACGCAAGTGCTAAACTTACATTACCAGGATTAGAACAAACGTTTACAAGATAAAGTAGTTTGATATCATTATCCTCTATATAGCTTCCAAGTTTTTTTACAATGGTGAGCACCTGCTTCCAAAACTTACCAATAAGAGCATTGTATTCAGCACTCCCTCTCTCCATCTTGACTTTAAAAAAATCGTCGAATAATGTCCAATTATCAAATCCATCTATTTCTTTAATTATCTTACGATGAGCATCCTTAGGTATAAGTTCATCTGCTTCATGTCTGATTTCTCCAGCAATGTAATGTAAGGGTATTTCGGGATAAATTTGCTTGAGGATTTTGGCATATTTTTCTACCTCTATTGTTATTCCATCAACTGTAAAATAAAAGGTAATAAAACCTACTCCTCCTTTTTCGAGTTGCTTATCAAATATCTTTTTAGTTCCGTCAAATGCACTATTAGATAAATTATCTCTAAAACGATCCATGAATAGACCCAAATCAAACCAGGTATGAATGGGTTCCTGTTTTAAGCTTTTTAATATTTCATCAATCTTTTTCCCCATTTTTAAAATTTAAAAAGTCCCTCAAGTTTCTCCTGGAGGATTTGAAAAGAAAAATGCTTTTTACCCAATTTGTAATTGAATTCTCCTATTTCTTTACATCGATCCGGGTTGTATATGATATCTGAGATTTGGTTTACTTTTTCGTGCGTAAGTTCACTATCCTCAAGCATAACTGTTTCAAACCCTTTGCACCCTATGTCCTGCATATAAACGGGTTGATAATTATTAACAAAGATTGGTTTTTTGGCAAGTACAGCTTCTACAAATGCATTACCAAAACCTTCATAGGTACTAAAATAAGTGCATGCTCTTCCATGTGCATACACATCGGATAGATCCTTGTGATCCTTTACCATATGAGCCCCAAAAATCACCCGATTGCTCAGATTTAAATCATGAATTTGATTAACCAATTCATTATAATATTCATTTTTCTCGTCATCATTATAATTGCCTGTAATGACAAGTTTTATTTTATGATCATTGAGTTGTTCCAACAGATCAATTGCTGTTTCAATTCCCTTTCTTCTTACAATTCTTGTAACCTGTAAAAGTGCAATTTCATTTTCTTTCACCCCAATATCGCTTAAGAAAGAACGATTACCTTCTGTAGGTAAACCATAGGGACGATCAAAATCCATGACATTTGGAACAAGCGTAGCTTTTATACCAAAACGGTTATGAAACGTTTCAACACCAAATGTATTAATTACAGCATGGCTAACATTAGGAAGCAAAAGTGGAAAATGATTATTTACATAATCATTAACTTCCTTGTGTTCTGAAATATAACGATCTCCCCTTTCCCAGTGAAAGTCATGATCATGTGTGACTATGGGTAGTCCTGTTCGTTCCACTAATTTTTTGATAGCAACACCCATAGATAAATGACATGGAAGTGCAGAAGCGTTCTCAGAAAGTAGAACCTCAATCTTATGCGTTCTCACCCAATTCTCCAATTTATAAACAATGTCATCTGAGTTCTTTTCTACTTGATCTAGGAGTATCGTTGGATTTTTATCTGGATTAAAAAAGGCTTTTTCTTGCTCCCATTCACATTCTGACGAGAAAAAAGAAAGTATTGGGTAATAGTAGTGCTTATTCGGATTTATTTCCCAGTATTCAAACTCTCCTGAAATAATGTACACATCATGTCCCAGTCTCTCTAAAACAGCTATCCATTTCTCCGTTTCTAAAGCAACTCCATCCACACCACCAATTCGGCCAATAATTATCCCTATTCGCATTCTATTTTAATATAAATTAAAAACGCATAAAATATAAGCCATTGAAATGGATTGCAAGCACAAAATTTAAATAAAAATGTTCCTTCAACACTATTCTTTTTGAGAATAGTCCATCGCCACCTAACTTCATATTAATCAACACACTAATCATAATTAATAAGAAGTATTTAATCTAGGAAAAAATACCTCTGTATTTCTACAGAACTTACAATTCAAAACATAACACATAAATAACGCAACCTTGTGGCAATATTTAAGTTTATATTATTAATATTGTTAGTATTAAATAATAAATATTTATTAAACTAAATGAAGAACATAACCATTATTTTGATTCTAATTAGTTTTGTTTTTGCATGTCAAGACGAAACTGAAACTCCAACTCAATCGAATATTCCTACTAGTTACTCTATTGAGGGCAAGTGGCGTTTGAGAGATGCTGACAACCAACTTTATATCTTTCAAGATGGCAAAAAATACACCGTATACTGTCGTGAAGAAGTATGCAACTGGGATACTTTTACCATTGCCAGTGCATCACCAAATGTCGGAACTTATACATTTGAGAATGATACACTTACTATCAACCAACAAGGTCCTGGCGGAGTGTCCAAACTCGGTGGTCTGGCTACCTACAACTGCGACGGAAATGTATTAACTATTGAACACAAGAACCTGCATATGGGTAGTGAGTATGATGAGGTAATCTATCGTCTAGGATACAAGCTAGAGGATTGTACAGAGTGATTGATTCCAACTTTCTAGTTGGACATAATTCAACAGAAGTATTAAATTAGCACAATTAAATCAAACTCAATCATTGTGAAAAAGAATCTAATTATCAGTCTATTATTAATTATCGGACTTGCACCAAAAGGGAGAGCACAAATTAATGAAGATAAACTTGGGGCATGGTACATGTATTTTTACAATACCACGATTATAAATGGTCCTTGGGGAGTTCAAGGTGATATCCAATACCGAAATTTTAATTTAATGGGCGACTTAGAGCAATTACTACTTCGTAGTGGAATAACATACAAACCTCAAAATGCTAATATCAAGTTTACATTGGGATACGGCCATATTACCACAGGAACATACGGAAATGACGAATCAACCACGCTAGAAAGTAGAATATATCAAGAAGCTTTATATCCTGTAAAATTTGGTGAACGTATCTTCACCAACCATCGTTTTCGATACGAACAAAGATTTGTTGAGGGTCAAGATTTCAGAACGCGTTATCGCTACAATTTGTTCTTAAACATTCCAATAAACCAAAAAAAAATGGATAAAAACACCTTATACCTAGCATTATATAATGAGCTTTTTATGAATGGTGAACGAAACATAGGTAATAACAAAAAAGTAGAACTATTTGACCGAAATAGACTATATGCAGCCTTAGGGTTTTACATTCAAAAACAACTCAAAGTTCAACTCGGTGTGATGACACAAACGACCAATTCTGTTGAAAAGAATCAACTTCAGTTGAGTATTCATCATAATATTCAGTAAAATCTAACGATTTAAAAAACCCATTTCATGCTACAATTTAACATCATAATTACTGGATCAACTGGGATGGTGGGTAAAAGTGTTTTATTAGAATGCATAGAACATACGTCTATCAAAAAAATTCTTCTTATCAATCGGTCAACCCTTGATTTTAACCACCCGAAAGTAAATGAAATTTTAATCGCAGATTTTTCTCAGATGCATACAATCAAAGATGAATTAAAAGGGTATGATGCGTGTTTTCATTGCATGGGAATTTCATCAATCGGTAAAAGCGAAGAAGAATTCACTGCAATTACTCTCGATTTGTCAAAACAATTAGTTGACATCTTACATAGATTAAATAAAGATTTGATATTCAATTATGTATCAGGTACATACACTGATAGCACTGAAAAAGGAAAAACAATGTGGGCAAGAGTAAAGGGTAAAACTGAAAATTACATACTCAACAAAGGGTTTAAGGATGCCTACATGTTTAGACCTGGTGCAATTATTCCAGAAAAAGGCATTCGTTCAAGTACAGGCTGGTACAACATTGGTTATGTTTTACTCAAACCTTTTTTTTCATGGATGAAGAAAAATAAAAACATAACTACCACTACTCGATTCGGTCAAGCTATGATTAATAGCTTAATCTATCCCTCTGATTTAAAGCATCTTGAAAACAT
>JAHEGS010000074.1:0-10519 GCA_024645005.1 Bacteroidota bacterium | reverse complement strand
AGACACCAAAGATTTGATTATTGGTCAAACACGAGTCATTATTGTTCACAGCATAGGAATTAGAATTATATTACTCAATTGTAGACGATTGAGTAATATAACAGATATCAAAAGAGTACTATTCGGATATCTAATAATGACTGCTTTAATTCTGACAAATATCGCACATGGAATTGCCACTGATCAAGGAGGACCGCCGATGCCTGTTATTATGCTATATGCTGTTGGAGCATTAATAGGTAGTTTTGGAATGATAAGATTAAGAGAGTAAATATACTCCTACTTTAAATAACCTCAACAATTATGGAACACTATACTAATTCTGGTGTTCGTTTCCGTTCCTCCAATTTCTGATTAATTGCATCCCAAAGATTAATTCTGTGTTGTAGGGATTCTTGAGCAACTTTTTTGACTTCTGTCCACTTTTGATCATCGTTACCACACAATTCTTCAATCATCATTAATGATAGAGGCCCATGGTCATCACCATCTAATTCAATATGACGTTTTAAGTAATACCTAAGCTTGTTGTACTTGGTATTTTCCATATCAGATTGATCTAGAATTTTAATAAACATATCAGGAATCACATCCTCACGACCAAAGGTAAAAGCAGATGCAATAAGATGAGGTTGTTGTGAATCAATTATAGAAAAAGTATACCTAACAAATGCTGCTACTTTTGAATTAATTGAGATATTATCTAACCCATCAGAAACTCCCTGACCTTGCCTAATCAATTTAATTAATTGTTCAATCTGATCGGTACCTGCTCCTATTTGCTTCATAGCATCTAGGTACATTTGAAAATGACTTTTGGGTTCTCCTTCTTCATTAATATCACTTTCTTCAGCAACAACAATTTCATTGATAAAACGTGCTAATTTTGAATTTTCTGTTGGTAACCAGGGTACTTTTACAGAAGTCAAATGCACCTGTAATGCTTTTAACAGAGACATAAAATCCCATACAGCATAAACGTGATTTTCCATGAAAATTTCTACATCCCTAATATCCTTCAAATTTTGATATAAAGGGTGAGTTTGAAGGCGATATCTAAGATCAGCTAAACTGTATTCAATTAGTTTGACGCTATTCATATTGTTCAGTTATATGTAAACAATAATACTCAAGTTTTGATTGAAAATTTAGGTAGGAAAAACCTGAATTTTTTTCTCTACTTCAATTAAATCAGCCCAAACACCTTGGTAGCGAGTTCCTTTTACAATGTGATTATCTACCCAATGATAATTTCCCCCTCTTGGTTTATTCATCAACAATCCATGGTATTTATAACCATGCTTGTTTAACCAATCCTCTGTTATCTTTCTTACTTCTTCTGTTCTTGACGTAAAAAATGTAATAATATGACCATCATCATACCACTTATTAAGTGTCTCTACAGAACCTTTGTATGGCAGAACATGTTTCATTCTTTCAGGATCTTCATTGGGAACATCATCAGTGATTGTCCCATCAATATCTATTAAATAATTTTTAACATTAGGGGATAATTGAGGACTTGCTGAATGTCCTTGTTCATCTACAGCAGGTTTTAGTGAAATTTTCTTATACATCTATTAATGTCTCCTAATATTGTAAGTTCAATACAAATTTATTGAAACCTCACTGGGCAAACGTATAAAAGATAAAACTTGAAATACCCATTTTATCCATACTTTGAGAGTAAAAAGAAAACAATTACTAAACGGACTTCCCTTCGAGCGTATCGTAAAATAACGATTTGGTTTCAATTTGGTTAGTCTCTTGATCAAATACAGTGCACTCATATATTGGTTTCATGTATAAGTGCAAACTCAAACTCCTACCATGATAGGTATTTTCAAGGCTATGATAAGTACATGAATCATTGATAGTGGTTACCTGATTTTGCAATACATGGTCTGTTTTGATGTAATTCATCAGATTCATCTCTTCATCAAACTCATACAAACACTCCTCAAAATCACCTCGAATAACCTTTACCCAACACTCTTGTTCATTGTGACAATGTATTGCTGTTTTTTGACCTTTCTCCCAGCATAAAAGGATTAGTTCAAAATGCTCATCTCTAGCAATACAGTTTCTAGTATATCTATTTGAATTCCAAGTAATATAGGGTTTAATTTCAGACTCGGTAATTTTTAAATTGTAAGACTGACTGAGTGCTTCTTGGTAAAGACCCGATTTAAGAGCAGAAACGAGCCCATCGAGCGATGAAATCTTTGTTAATGCTCCTTTTTCTTCACTCATTTAAGACCTCGAATTTAATGTTTTTTCACTAATTAGAAGTATTTTAAAGAAAACAATTGTAGCAGATTACATATTCTAAAACTTGGTTTAGCCAGATTTTTAAATGTTATTACCGCACACATGAAAAAAGAGTTGCATTTTTTTAGCCAACTAGTTGAAAAACTGATACAGAATGAGGAATTTAATCCCGTTTCGAGACCCATTGAGAATCACGATGTCATTGAACAATTGAATTTAGAATTTAATGATGAAGGGATTAATGAACAAGATTGGGAAAAATTAATAGAAACTGTGGCTCTTCATACTCCAAAGACAGCATCTAAACTCTTTTTTAATCAACTCTACGGAGGCAGACAACCCAAGGCCATACTTGGCGATTTACTTGCAGTAATCCTAAATAATAGTATGTATACCTACAAGGTAGCTGGACCCCAAGCAGGTATTGAAAAAGTAATCTTAAACAAAGTATGTGAACTCATTGACTACCCAACAACCGCTAACGGAACCATTGCCCCTGGAGGTAGTATGAGTAATTTTATGGCACTAGTTATGGCTCGAGACTCAGCTGTAAAAAGTACACCTAATTTAGGAGTCAGCCATAAAATGACGCTTTACACCTCAAAAGAATCACACTATTCTATACCAAAAAATGCAGCATTTGCAGGAATTGGAAGAGACCAAGTCCGGTTTATAAGGACAAATGAAAAGGGTGAAATGGACATTCATCACCTTAATGAGGCCATTGAATACGATAAAAACCAGGGATTTACCCCATTCTTTGTTAATGCTACTGCTGGAACAACTGTACTTGGTGCTTTTGACAATATTGAAGCCATTCACAAAATATGTAAAAAACATCAACTTTGGCTTCATGTAGATGGAGCATATTGCGGTGGGGTAATATTTAGTAAAAGATACAAATCACTGGTTAAAGGAATTGAGCATAGTGACAGCTTTAGCTTTAACGCTCATAAAATGTTGGGAACACCCCTAACGTGTTCTATTATTGTCACAAGAGATAAAAGTCATTTATTTAAATCTTTTAATAATGAAGCAGATTACCTTTATCAAACTGATGATGATGACTTTGACCTTGGGAAAACTAGTCTTCAATGTGGAAGAAGAAATGACGCACTCAAATTTTGGACATTATGGAAATCTATCGGAAATATTGGACTAGAAAAACTGGTCAATCAACAATTTTATTTAGCTGAAGTAGCAAGAAAATATATTGAGAATCACCCTGACTACACCCTTTATAGTTTCGAAAACTCAATATCCATATGCTTTAATTACAAAGACATCCCTGCTAATAAAATTTGTACTTTGCTATATGAAGAAGCTCAAGCAATGGTAGGTTTTGGAAGCTTTAAATCAGAAGAGTTTATTCGTCTAATTACCATCAATGCGAATAACTCAGAAGAAGATATCCTTCATTTTTTTAAAGTACTCGAAAAGGGGGTTAAAAAGTTAGAACTTGTAAGTGTACTTTAGTAAAACAACCTAAACGATCATTTTTACGAGCTCCTAAATAAAATACTACTATCGCCATAGCTCAAAAAACGGTAATTCTCCGTTTTTGCTGTTTCATAAATCTGCTTCCATTTCTCCCCTACCACACTAGCAATCAACATCAACAGTGTACTTTCTGGCAAATGAAAATTAGTAATCAATCCGTCTATGCTTTTCAATGAATAATGAGGTAAGATTAAAATTTCTGTTGCCGCTTTGATATTCATTTTCTTATGGAGTTGCATATATGACTGAATTGCCAATAAGGACTCTTTATACGTCAATTCTGGTTTTTTTTCATAGGGTTCCAACTTAGCTACAAAAAATGATTCATTCCCTTGATTTAATTGAACTCCAATCCAATACAAGCTCTCCAGCACCCTAAGACTTGTAGTTCCAACTGCAATCCGTTTATCATAATTTATTAATGAATTAATCGTATCCAAGGTTACCTCGAAATGTTCTCTGTGCATTTCGTGATTGAGAACATCGTCCTCTTTTACCGGCAAAAATGTTCCTGCACCAACATGTAATGTTACCTCTTCAATTGTTACACCTTTAGTATCTAACTCATTAAGAATATTATTTGTAAAGTGAAGTCCTGCTGTTGGTGCGGCAACTGAACCCTCATTCTTAGCAAAGATCGTTTGGTATGTTGATGCATCACTATCTTCCGTTTTTCTATTAAGATATGGAGGAAGTGGTAATTCGCCTATTTTTTGAAGCACATCCGTAAATGGCTCTTTATTTGTCCATGAAAGTTCAACAATTCGATCATTTTTACTAATCAATTGAGCTTGAATGAGTCCAGGTTGAATACTCAAATCTAGAAACTCCCCTTCTCTCCATTTCTTGCTATTCCCAATCATACACTTCCATTGGCAAGTTTGAGTACTTGCAAATGATTTTTCATAACTACCAGGTAAAACAGGCTCAAGGAGCAAGACCTCAATTAATGCACCTGTCTTTCTGCGGAAATATAATCGAGCAGGAATAACCTTGGCATTGTTCATAATCAATAATGCGTCATTCGGCAAAATCAACGATATATCCGTAAACTGATGGTGAGTTATTTTACCATCCTTAAAACAAAGTAGCTTTGATAAATCTCTTTTTTCGAGTGGATATTTTGCGATTTTATCCTCGTTTAATTCAAAGAAAAAATCTGATTTGCGAACTAGACTCACTGTAATGATTTGTATCTCTTCCCAGGTAAACTGACTATGCAGTTTTTCATTTCTAACTCCAGCAAAGTTATAGCTAACAAACTAGATACAAAACCCGATTTTGTTTGTAAATGATCTATTCCTACTTCCGTATTTTCATGAATAATTGAAAATAATTTGTATTGATTATCTGTAAAGTCTTGAAAAAGTGGTTTTTGAATTTTCCTTTCAATTTTGACATCCCAGTTCAAGAGCTGCACTAAATCTTCAACCCCTTCGATTAAATGAGCTTTATTCTTTTTTATCAAATAATTACACCCTGCTGAATATTTCTGATTTATAGCCCCAGGTAATGCCAGAACATCCCTGTTGTATTGGTTGGCCAGTTCTGCTGTAATAAGAGACCCCCCTTTATTGGCTGATTCGATTACAATAACAGCATCTACCATTCCAGCTACTAACCTATTTCTCATTGGGAAATTTTCTTTAATAGGTATCGTTTTTGAAGTATACTCAGAGATTACTGCACCCTTATTTTTAATCATTTCTTGAACGATTGGTCTATGAAGCGAGGGATATACTTGGTCTAAACCGTGTGCAACTACTCCAAATGTAGGCAAATCGTATTTTAAACTTTGTTTGTGAGCTTGAACATCCACATCATAAGCCAAACCGCTAACTATGGTAGGTTGATATAAGCTAATTTCTTCTATTAATTCATGGACAAACTGCTTTCCATATGATGTCATTTTTCTGGTACCAACTATAGCTATACACTTTTCGGGATTCAAATTTGAATTTCCTTTTGAATAGACAACAATTGGACAATCCGGTATTTGCTTTAGTCGATATAGATAGGAATTATCCAAAAGAAAATGAGCATCAATCTTATTATGATTAATAAAATCAATTTCTTCTTGAACGGCCTCAAAACCATCAAAAGAATAAATATTAGCTGCTAGTGTCTCTCCAATTCCAGGAACCTTTTTTAGGAATGATTTAGATTTTGAGAAGACTTGTTTTACACCGCCACAATAACTAATCAAATTCTTAGCTGTAACGCTACCCACTTTTGGGATCTGGGTAAGTGCTATTTTATAGATTAAATCGTTATCCATAGTCTGAATAACGAAAATAGAATTCCTACTCGAAAATTAATTAATTTTTTAATGTATTTGAATTGCGATAAGCCAAACCAATAATCTCGTCATATCCATAAAAAACATTTTTATGATAAACCAAAATTGTATAATCATTTTCGGTTTCTTGATGATTACCCTCAGTAAATGTGTAGTCTATGTTGCCCTGCTTGTCCCTTAATACAAAATGATAATTATAATAACTCTGCTTTAGAAGAACAGGACAAGTATACATATTCAATTCAGAAGAATAAGTCATTTTAAATTTATCCTTGAGTTGCCAATCGGTTAACTCCCCATAAACAAATACATCCCCTATATCTTGAAGATTGTTGGATTTAAAATTAAAATGAACCAAGGCATAATCGCCGTCCTCAACTAAGTTCATTCCGTCTGAATTAAAGATATCTCGTTTACCATTGTAATCAATCCACCGAACATAGTTAAGATAAGCTTTGGACTCTTCTGGTCTAAGAACCACATTCTGAACTGAATCAATATACTTTTTAATCACATTGTTGCTAAAGAATCGCAATGAACGAATATCAAAAAATCGAAACTCGTTGGTTCCTGGCAAAAGATTTTCAATTTCATAATTAAAACTCAACTCATTATTATTAACAAATTGGGGCTTGAGGTTTTTAATTGCATTGTTCCAACTATTGTTCTGTAATATCGTCACATTGACATCTAAAAATGGATTGGGGATATCAAAACCTAAATAATTCACAGAGAAATCAACTTCTTGATGAGAAAAACGAAATTCTGGGACGGTAGCACTTCTGATCGATGTAAAAATCTTGGTCTGAATATCGACAACCATAAATCGACGGGTCAATAAGATATCTTCTTCGTCAAAATTTCGAAATACTTTCAAGATGTAATTTCCACTTTTGGTTATAGCCATCTCATCAGTGGGAAAATTCAGTGAATAATGAGTATAGGTTTGATATGTATTCGTAGAAAACTTAAAATCTGTTATCTCTCCCATTGTATTCCCATTCACATAATCCATAGGCTGAAGATTACTTGGCATCCAATTTCGATCACAATGAATTACCGAATAATTCAAAAACTCATTTTGGGGATCTAGCATATCAAATGAAAGTTTAAGTGATTCTGTTGAACCTAAATTTATTATCGGAACAGGATCATAAATATCAATATTCTTTTGAAGGATAACTGTCGCTATTTTATCATCGAAGCATGTGTTGTCATATGCCCGTTGACCATAAGCCATCAAAGTAGACGTGATATAAAAAAATAGAAGCGTTTTTTTCATCCTATAACTAGATTTTCAAATATAATGCCAATAGCAAGCCATATACAAAGAACTTAACTAACTGATAAAAATTATGTTTTAACTAGCTCATTTTTTTGCCTGCTCCCAAACCTCGTCCATTTCAGACAAGGTCATTTCCTTCATTTTAATACTGTTTTCTTTTGCATATTGCTCAATGGATTCAAATCGATATTTAAATTTCCTATTTGTTGCTTCTAAAGCATCGTCTGGATTAATTTTAAGCCATCTTGCATAATTAATTAAGCTGAAAATTAAATCTCCAAATTCCTCCTCTTTTTTTGAACCATGAGCATCTTTAAACTCATTTAGTTCTTCCTCTACCTTTTCCCATACCTGTTCTTTTTGTGGCCAATCAAATCCAACCTGAGCCGCCTTATCCTGCATTCTCGTTGCTTTTATCATACTAGGCATACTATTCGGTACTCCAGCCAATACAGATTTATTCCCTTCTTTCAGTTTTAATTGCTCCCAGTTTTGCTTTACTTCCTCCTCGTCTTTAACCTTAACATCTCCATATATGTGAGGATGACGAGCAATTAATTTTTCACAAACACTATTCAATACATCCGTCACATTAAATACTCCCTTTTCATCACCAATTTTTGAATAAAAAACCAAGTGTAAGAATAAATCGCCTAACTCCTTTTTTATTTCTTCATCATCACCTTTCAATAGAGCATCGCTTAATTCATATGTTTCTTCAATAGTTAAATGACGAAGCGTTTCATTGGTTTGTTTGCGATCCCATGGACACTGTTCTCTTAATTCATCCATTATCACTAAGAGTCGTTCAAATGCTTTTAATCTTTCGTCCATTATAAAATTGGGTTTGATTTCATCAAATTAACAAAGTCATTTTTATAGTTCTTACCCACTGGTATCTTGGTTCCATTTACCTCGCAAATGGTTGTTGAGAAAGATTGAACTGCTTTTCTGTTCACAATAAAAGATCGATGAACTCTACTAAACATATCGCTCGGCAATTTAGACTCCATTTTTTTCATAGTCTGAAGTGTCACTATTTTACGATCATTTAAAAATATTTTGACATAATCTGCAAACGCCTCAATATACCGAATTTCACCATATGCCAATTTAATAAGTTGTTGATTTGCTTTAACAAAAATGAACTCATTTTCCAGGTCAGACTCCGAAGGTCCTGAGTTGTTCTTTATGGTGTAATATTCTTTAGCCTTTTCAATTGCTTTTTCGAATCGGTCATAAGCTATTGGCTTTAACAGATAATCAATAGCGTCCAATTCAAAGCCATCGATTGCATACTCAGAATAGGCAGTTGTGAACATAAATAACGGCTTATTTTCAAGTGATCGAACAAAGTTCAGTCCTGTAACTCCAGGCATTTGAATGTCTAAAAACATCAAATCAATAGAATGATTTTTCAAAACATCAATTGCTTCCTCTGAATTATTACAGCGAGCAATTAAATTAAGTTCAGGGTGTTTTTTTACATATGTCTCAATTATATCAAGGGCTAATGGTTCATCATCTAATGCAATACAATTCATCATGCTAAATCTATTTTTAAGTTTACTTTATAATCAATATCGGTCTCTATCACCTCTATCGTATGTTTATCTGGATACATTAATCTCAATCTTCTATTTACATTTTGAAGACCGATTCCTCCTTGGTAATTCTCGTCATTTTTCAATTCAGTACCTGCCGATGGTTTACTATTTATAAGTTCTAAATTAAGTTCATCCTGTTTTACTTGGACATGAATTTTGACATAACCGTTCGCCATATCTCTGCTAAATCCATGTTTGAAACTATTTTCTACAAATGGTATGAGTAACATCGGAACAATTTCTTGAGTTTCAATATCTCCATCAATAACCAATGACAAATTAACACGATCACCATGCCTCACTTTCTCAAGTTCAGCATAACTCTTCAAATATTTGATTTCTTTATCTAAACTAACTCTTTTATCACTTCCCTCGTACAATATATATCGCAATATGTCACTCAACTTTAAAATGAGTTCTGGTGCTAAATCTGACTTTTGGAGGGCCAAAGCATAAATACTATTCAAACTATTAAATAAAAAATGAGGATTTATCTGAGACTTTAAATACTTTAGTTCGGTTTCGGTATTCAAGATTTCTAACTCTTTTGTTAGCTTTTCTTTCTCGTACCAATGTTTCACAAGTTTAAGACTCATTGTTATGGCAACGGTATACGTAATTGCCATAATGGTATTTAATATAAATCGAAGAGAAAGTAATGCCCGTTTATCATCGGGGCCAATTGTAGATATTACAGAAAATATCGCTGACTCCATTAAAGCTCCTAGGAATAGAGCTAAAATTACGACTAAAAAATACCTTAAATATGCACGTTTCTGCAGAAAAAAGGGCAATAATACATACATATTGAAATAACTAACTGCAGCATGAATTGATACGATGACAAATGAATTTACAAAAAAATCTGTTCTTGTTATCCCTGGACTAAGAACAAATACCCAAAAAAGAAAGTACAAAATCCATAATACCAAATGATGAATATTATAACGAGTTATAAACCCGTATAATTTTGAATTTACAAGAGAATTAGCCGTGCTAGACATACTTGATTACTCCAAATTTAAGGGAAGTTCAAGTAATTTCTTTATTCAATCAAGAATAATAAGTCAAAGAGTTAGTTTTTGAAATAACGAAGCATTCTATAACTCCAGTCAATGACTAATGTACCAGCTTTAATGTACTTATTCTGGTTAATAATTTGATCTGTTTGATTCTCACTAGTCTGTAAAGGTTGGGTTTGTGATAGTACAAATGAAAAGGTAAGGGCATTTAAGAACAATAAGACTATAATCACCTTAGTTGATTTTCTCATGGTTCTAATAAAGTTTAGAATGTTTAACTTTTGCATACTAATAAGCGTCATTCGTTGTACAAATATAGATTTTTGAGCTTAAGGAAAAGGTTTATAATGAGAAATGACATAATTATGATAGTACTAAAAGTGTACACATTTAGAGCGACTCTGAAGTCTTCTCTTTTTGTTTGTAGTTATCCCTAAATCTAATCTATCTTTGCCCTACACAAGTCATTAAACATATGCAGTTCTTACCCTTATTCGGTCTAATCTTAGTCTTTATGTCTGTCGCATTTATTGGC
>JAHEGS010000177.1 GCA_024645005.1 Bacteroidota bacterium | reverse complement strand
TTGAAGAAGTTGGTATTGAACACCGAGTCATGCAAAAAGAGCTTCATTAAGGCCCAAAAGAATTTCGATCTTATTACTTTTGAAATTCATGAACTTGGATTCTGAAAATCACTTCGTTAATCGAAGCAATTGGTTAAGAGCTGCAATACTTGGTGCTAATGATGGCATATTATCAACTGCAAGTATTATCATTGGAGTTGCTGCCGCTGCAACAACACGTGAGTCCATTGTACTTGCTGGAATTGCTGGATTAGTGGCTGGAGCATTATCAATGGCTGCGGGAGAATATGTATCTGTAAGTTCACAATCTGACATAGAAACTGCCGATTTAAAAAGAGAACAACAAGAATTGGACGAATATCCAGAAGAAGAGCTTCAAGAACTTGCCAAAATTTATTCCAATCGTGGGCTAACTCCCGAACTTTCGCTTGAAGTTGCTAAACAACTCACTCAACACAATGCTCTAGAAGCTCATGCTAGAGATGAACTGGGTATTAATGACATTAGCCAAGCTAAACCATTGCAAGCTGCTTTTGCTTCTGGAGCTGCATTCATTTTTGGTGGGATACTCCCTATCATAGTTGCCTTCTATGTTGAATTAAATCACATGATTGTCCTTCAATACTCTTTTTCAATTCTATTTCTCGCCTTTTTAGGAGCTGTGACTGCTAAGACTGGCGGATCAAGTGTTTGGAAAAGCGTTGTAAGAATCACATTTTGGGGTACATTAGCCATGTTATTTACTGCCCTCATTGGATATCTATTTGGCGTATCCATATCATAGGATATTGGGGTTAAAACACCATCTTTGCACTCTGAATTTGCTACACAACATAAACGACCCAAGTGATCTTAAAAAATTAGCAACCGATCAGCTACCCCAATTATGTTCAGAAATTAGGGAGTTCTTCATTGATAAAATTTTAAAAAACGGAGGTCATTTCAGTGCCAATCTTGGAGTAGTAGAACTGACTGTTGCTCTACACTACGTTTATGATTTCAAAGTGGATAAGCTTGTTTGGGATGTTGGACATCAAGCATACATACATAAGCTTTTAACAGGTAGAAAAAAAGAATTTGATCACATACGTAAACTAGGTGGGCTAGCTGGATTTCCAAAAATGAGTGAAAGTGAGTATGATCATTTTGGTACAGGACACTCTTCGACATCAATATCAGCAATACTCGGAATGGCTGAGGCCGCTATACTCGATCAAAAAAAACACAAGCACATTGCAGTAATTGGCGATGGTTCGCTAACAGGGGGGATGGCTTTTGAAGCATTAAATAATCTTGGATCTTCCAATTCGAATGTCTTAGTTATTATTAATGATAATCAAATCGGGATTGACCCCAACTCTGGAGCCATCAATCACCACTTGAATACCATTAACGAAAACATCAATCTTTTCAAAACACTTGGACTAGAATATGAGGGTCCCATTGATGGTCATGATCTCAATGAATTAATTACCTCGCTAGAAAAAAGTATAGCTGTTAATTCACCTAAAATCCTACACATACGCACCGTCAAAGGAAAAGGATACCTTCCCGCAGAAAAAGCTCAAACAGACTGGCATAGTGTGAGTTACGTTAAAATTGATCCATCCAAGGCAAAGACAGACAATCCTACCCCATCAAAGTTTCAAGATGTATTTGGTTATACCTTACTGAAATTGGCAGAGAAAGACCCTCGAATCGTTGGAATCACACCAGCAATGCCCAGTGGTAGTTCTATGAAAATACTTATGGATGCTATGCCTCACCGTGTTTTTGATGTTGGAATTGCCGAACAACATGCTGTTACATTTTCTGCTGGTTTAGCTGCTGCTGGTAAAAGACCTTTTTGTTCGATCTATTCATCGTTCGCCCAAAGAGCCTACGATCAGATTATTCACGATGTAGCACTTCAAAACATTCCTGTCGTATTCTGTATCGATCGGGCTGGGCTTGTAGGAGCAGACGGTCCTACCCACCACGGATCTTTTGACATTGCATACCTAAATGCTATCCCCAACTTAACTATCATATCTCCCATGGATGAACATGAATTGCGAAATGCCATGTATTGGGCTGTTGATTACATAGATGGGCCTGTAGTCATTCGATATCCAAGAGGGTTGGGAAGCAAGACGAAATATAAAAATGAAATTCAACCCCTAAAAATTGGAACCAGTCGAATCCTACAAAAAGGTGATCAAGTTGGGATTATTTCTATTGGAGAAATAGGTGTTGAAGTTCAAAAAGCCATTGATAAGTCTGGTATTCATCGCCATATTTGTCACATCGATGCACGGTTTATTAAGCCCATAGACAAAAATGAAATACTCAATATGCTTCAAACCTTTGACCATATCATCACCGTTGAAGAATCCTGTTTGATTGGAGGATTTGGTCAACAAATAAAAACAATCGCTCAAGATCACAATTACATGGGTAAAATATCTTCTCTCGGTTTGCCAGATCAATTCATTGAACAGGGAACAAGAGAAGAATTAAGAGCAAAATATAACTTGGATAAAGACGGTATATGCCAATTGATTCAAGCTATAATTCCAAAAAAATAAACCGTCTATAACCACCCACCATTTTTCCTTTTCTTTGTAGAAGTGTATTGGATACGAATTGTATTACTATCTCCGATTGCGGCAATCTATTGGCTTACCACATCGATAAGAAATTGGGGGTATGATCAAAAAATTTTAAAGAGCACTTCATTTGAGGTTCCCATTATATCTGTTGGTAATTTGGCAGTTGGAGGTACAGGGAAAACGCCCATGGTTGAATACCTCATCAACCTGCTATCCAAAAAATATTCAATTGTAGTTCTGAGCAGGGGTTATGGAAGAAAAACTTCTGGATTTTTATGGGTAGAAAAAAATCAATCTTCCAGTCAGGTAGGTGATGAACCCTTGCAGATAAAATGTAATTACGATCAGATATCGGTAGCTGTATGTGAAAATCGAGTTATAGGAGTTCGACGAATAGTAAAAGAAAAACCAAAAACAAGTTTAATTATTCTTGATGATGCCTTTCAACATCGAAAAATTCAACCCAAAGTTTCACTTCTGCTTTCTACCTACGCAAAACCCTATTTCAAGGACTGGTTGCTTCCAGCAGGAAACCTCAGAGAAGGCAGACATGGTGCAAATCGTGCCGATGCAATCATCATGACAAAGTGCCCAGAAAATTTTGAACCCATCTCGCCTAAAAATAAACCTGTATTCTACGCCAAGAGTAACTATATTAACCCGGATATAGATACTCCTGTATTTGGATTTAGTGGACTTGCCAATAACAATATCTTTAAGAAACATCTCGATAAATCTTATCGTTTAACTGGGTTTATTGGGTTCAAAGACCATAACGTTTACACACAAAAACAATTGGACTCATTGATTGAAAAAGCAAATGGTGCAACGCTTATATGTACCCAAAAAGATTGGGTGAAAATCAAGGATTTAAAAATCAATCATAAAATTGAAAGGGTGAATATGTCACACCAAATAATAGAAAGTGGCAACTTTGATAACTGGTTAATTCAACAAATTGAAAGCTAAAAAACACTTCGGTCAGCATTTTTTAACAAGCCATACCACTGCACAAGAAATTGTCAATGGACTTGGGAATATTGATTATCATGATGTGCTTGAAATTGGACCTGGTATGGGTATCTTAACCCAATATCTATTGACCAAGGCCAAAACATTCAAAGCCGTTGAAATTGATGATGATGCAACCGAATATCTC
>JAHEGS010000068.1 GCA_024645005.1 Bacteroidota bacterium | reverse complement strand
ATCAAATACCGTTTTCATATCATGCGTATTTATAATGGTCGTAATATTGAACTCTTCTGTTATACTCTTTAATAATTCATCAATTACTCTTGAGGTAACAGGATCTAAACCCGAGTTTGGTTCATCACAAAAGAGGTATTTTATATCAAGTGCAATAGCTCTAGCGATACCAACACGTTTTTTCATACCACCACTTATCTCAGCTGGGAATTTATCGTTAATCCCTTGCATTTCAACTTGCTCCAGACAAAAGTTTACCCGATCTTTTCTTTCGGCAGGGGTCATTGATGTAAACATTTTTAGTGTAAACTCCACATTTTGTTCGACTGTGAGCGAATCAAACAATGCTGTACCTTGAAAAAGCATACCAATTTCTTGTCGAACCTCACGCAATTGTGAATATTCTAGATTAGTAAAATCTCGACTGTCATACATCACATTCCCAGAAGTTGGTCTCAATAAACCAACCATACACTTCATCATAACACTTTTACCGTGTCCACTACTACCAATTACAAGGTTTACCTTACCTGTCTCAAATTTTGTTGAAATATTTTTCAATACCTCAACCCCGTCAAATGATTTGGAAACATTGATTAATTCGATCATAACAATATTTGAGCTAAAAGATAGTCAGAAAATAAAATGGCTACAGCACTATAAACAACAGCTTTTGTACTGCTTGCACCAACCTCTAATGCTCCGCCACTGGTTGTATATCCTTGAAAAGCAGAAACAGAGGTTATAATAAAAGCATAGGTAAATGCTTTAATGAGTGAAAACAATAGATTGAATGGCAAAAATGACTCTCTAGCACCTTGAAAATACTCTTCATAAGTTAATATACCAGAGGCCTCTCCTGCTATTATACCACCCATATTACTCAAGAAAATTGAAATGATAACCAACATTGGAATCATAATCAAACCAGCAACAATCTTGGGTAAAGCAAGATAACCACTAGAATTAATTCCCATTACTTCGAGAGCATCTATTTGTTCACTAACACGCATGGTACCAATTTCTGAAGCAATATGAGAACCTACTTTACCAGCCAACACAAGGCAAGTTATTGTCGGAGCTAATTCCAGCATCGAAGAATCACTTACTATCGATCCAATAACTGGCTTAGCAATTAATGGTGATATAAGTTGATAAGCAATTTGCAACGTAGTCACAGCACCTTGAAAAACAGCAATGATAACTACAATAGACAACGAACCAACTCCAATGTTATTCATCTCGGTTATCGTTCTGTCGATATACACGGATAATTTTTCAGGTTTAGAAAACATCCCCCTTAAAAAAAGAATGTAATTACCAAAGTGATAAAAGAATGTCATATCGGGCGTAAAGATACATACATATGTATTCTATACGAATGAAATAGTCCACAGCTTATAAAAAACTTTATAAAGCTCCATCAAACAAAATCATTTGTACATACATTTGTTAAAAGATATTAACCATGAAAGTAGCAATAGTTAGTGGAGGAACAAAAGGAATTGGTAAAGCAATATGTCAAATTTTATTGGACAATGGACTGAAGGTATATACTTCAGCTCGGAATATTGACCCAAACTTTACACATCAAAATCTGTTTCAGTTTGCATCCGATCTGTCTACAAAACAAGGTGTTTTGGATTTTTCAAATTTTATTTCAAATCAGGAAAAGGTTGTCGATATTTTAGTAAACAATGTAGGCGTTTTTATGCCTGGCAAACTGATGGATGAGGAAGAAGGCTCTTTTGAATTACAGATAAATACAAACTTAGCATCCAGTTATCATCTAACACGTCAGACCATAGCTAAAATTAGAAAATCTCAGAAACCATACATTTTCAATATATGCTCTACCGCTAGTGTTACTCCATATCTTAATGGGGGTTCATATTGCATAAGTAAGTACGCTCTACTAGGATTTACAAAAGTTCTTAGAGAAGAATTAAAAGAAGATAACATCAAAGTTAGTGCAGTATTACCTGGTGCTACGCTAACCAACTCATGGGCGGGAACCGATTTACCTAAAAATCGTTTCAGTGAGCCCGAATCTATTGCAAAACTCATATGGATTGCCTACGAACTATCTGATACTACCGTTATGGAAGAAATTACACTTCGTCCCATTGCAGGTGATATTTAATCTTCTTTTCATGACAATTTAATGATAGGGTATTGAATAAAAATATGTAAATTTGAGGCATATTTTAAATTTAAACTATACGATGATTAAAGTACTACACAAACTAGCAATGGTCACTCTTTTTATGAGTAGCACCTTTTACCATGCTAAAGGGCAAACCGAGGTTAAAGCAAATGATTTTTTTGGTAAAGAGATCATAAGTGAGGAACTTCAAAATGAAAACTTGAAACTTAAAGCAAATTACAGCAACTGGAAATTCCCTGTAGATGCAATTACACAATTAACATCACTCGATCGTTATGTTAATTTCATATTTCAAGATACAGCAGTGAAATTTGTATATTCTGATGGACAAGCTCGTCATAATACATGGAACTCAGTTGGAGCAGCATTTACACCAAACGATCCGAATTTAGAGCTATCTGATGATAATATCATATTGTCTCGATATAATGAGTACAGTGTGGATTCAATTTACTTCCCATATCTTTACGTTCGTTACATCGATGAAATTGATGTAAACGGTACAATGACAGATGTTGTTGATACTTTAATTGTCCAGTTTTTCAAATTTGATAATTTAAGAAGAGGACAATTTGTACCTACTGGTGAAGATCCAAATTTATTCATGATACCTAATAATTGGACTCCTAGCTTACATGGCTCAAATAGCCCTGCTTATCAAGTTCGAATTCCATTAACCATTGAAGATACTACTTCACAACCAAGTGCTGAGGGTTGGGGAACTAGAGGTCAAGTTATTCCTGTACCTCCAGGAGTAGGTCAGGTTGGTTCTGATGCAGCAACTACCAATTTAGAATTTAAGAATGTATTCGGGTTTAGTATATCATTCGCCACTATGGTACCTTACCAATTTGGAGACACTATGGAAGCAAGAGACGGTTCAGAAATTACTAACAAAATGAATTACTTCGGACATAGTATGTACATCAACAACTCCGTTATGGTTCCACAAACTGAATATTGTAACAACTCATGGTGGGTGCCTGGAGAAATTGGATACGGTGGTGATCAAAATGGTTGGGAAAATGCCATACCAGGAAATGCCTATTTCCAAGATAGATATGTAAACTATGCCATACACGTAACCACTGACAAGTTAGGAACTGAAGAGTTGGATAACAATTTAACATTCGGAGTATACCCTAACCCTGTTCACAAAAATGAATTCTTGAAAGCAGACTTCAATTTAATTAATGCCAGCAACGTCACTATCGAATTATTTGACTTACTAGGCAATAAGGTTAAAGAGATAGCTAATGGGTATTATACCAGTGGAGAACACACATCAGATGTAAATATCAGTGATCTTGATGCAGGTATGTATGTCTACACTATTAAGGCAGGAAATGCAGTTTCAAGCAAAAAAGTAACCATTATTGATTAATTAATAATAATATTATTAATACTAACTAGAAAGTCCTCTTATTCAAAAGAGGACTTTTTTTATACATCAAAAGTCAAATAAACCCTGGTGTTGGTGAAAATATTAAATCCTCAACAGATGGACTACCATCAGTTATTTTATCTCTGAAGTTATCAAAGGTATCTTTAGTCTCTTTGGACAATACTTCCTGAATTTTCAAAACAAAATCATCAGATATTACAATTGGTGTGTGTTCATATACTAAACGACTATCTTCTATAATAGCATTCACAGCATATTCATTGCAAAGCCTCACCTCTTTGCCAGTTAAAGAACACCTTTCTATCCAACTATCAATCGTATACTTCTCTGTCCGATGTAGATAATCCAATTTACGTAGAAAATTCTCACTATAGTCATTATATAATTGAGTAATAGCCATCTTACTCTCGTTACTAATTTCACTTGTCATTGATGACGCACATGATGCACAAATTGCGTATTCATATACAATTTCTGATTTATTTAATACCCTATTCTGTTTGAAAACTTTTTCAATAAAATATTTCGAAAATTGTTGAAGGTCCTCATTACACATCGTACATTGACTAAATGGAGCATTCGTATCAAACGAATAAAAAAAAGATGGAATAGGAATGCTTATTTTTTTTCGCGTCATGATTAATTATCAATTGTAAAAGTATTACATTTGCACAAATTTTTAGTAATGGGTGTAACACGATTAGAAAGAAAAGGTAGAAAAAATAAGACTGTAGCCAAGGTTAGAGTTGCAACTATCAAAAGATTAAGAAGTAAATCTACAGCAGAATCTCCTAATAAAGAAGAATCTGGTGTTGTAATTGGCGGTGTTATGGATGTATTAACAACTATGAATGCCAAGCCTGCAAAAGCTAAAAAAGCTGCACCCAAAAAAGAGGTTGTTGAAGAAACAGAAACAACAGAAGCAGTACAAGAAGAAAAAATTGAAGGGTAGATTTATATCCCTTATTCACAAAAAGTCCCTCACATTTGTGAGGGACTTTTTTTATAATATATCTTACCGTTTCAAATGAACAATACCCCTTGAAGATCTGGCTTGTGACAAACCATTGGATATACCACGCCAACTTGATGTCCAAAAGTATACACCATCTTGACACAATACATTTTGATAACTACCATCCCATGCGTTATTGATGTCTGTGGTTTCAAAGATCAACCCACCCCACCGATTATATACCTGCAATTTGAATTCAAATAATTTTGGACAATTTCTTGTGGGTTTAAAATCATCATTTAAGTTATCACTATTAGGTGTAAATGCATTAGGAAAAACCAAATCACAAAGACAATCAATTAGGTTTACATTAAATGAAGTGCTGTCATCACCACATTGATTAGTCATTTTTACATCTATTCGGCCATCCACATTTTTAAGTATGAACTCCTCACCCGAAACTAGGTCATTCCACAAAACATCGCCGTTAGCGTTGGGTATAGATACTGTAATTTCTTCATTCACACACAATAGGACATCATCTAAAAAGCTCAATAATGGTGGATCTAAATCGCTTATCTCAATGGTATCCGAATCAAAACACACGTTTTCCTTACTAATATCTAAAATATAAGTCCCAGCAGAAATTACATCGATAGTTGGTTGATTACTACCTGTGTTCCAAGAATAATCAATTGTATTTGGTAAGTTTGGACTTATACAAGAGTATCTCCAATACAAAGCAACTGATCATCACCAAGGTTTAGTTGTTCTAATGTAACAGATCTAATAGGGTAAGTATCAGATACTGAATCGCAACCATTTTTAGCTATAACAAGAATATTATCGGTTACAGAAAAATATCGGGAAGCATTTGATAAACCATCCTCCCATTGATAAATGGCATCACTCGGATTAATATCTAAGTTAATTAATGTAGAATCACCAAGACAAAACAAACTATCTCCTGAAATTTTTATTTCTGGACTTACACTTGTGGTAATATTAAAGGTGTCATCGGCATAGCAAACCCCCTGCCAAGCTCTTAATGAGTATTCACCCTCGTCCACCCAAGTTATAATTTTGTTTCGAGAACCACTATTCCAACGTATAGAGTCGTATTTTGATGTCAAATCAAATGAATAGCCTGCACCATTACATAGCAGGGTATCTTGAACTTCATCCATTATAAAAGGAGGGTCTACATCTACAAACAAGGTATCCTTAAAAACATTATCACATAAATCCTTGTACTCCACATAGTATGTTATGGGTACAGTGGTAGAACAAGATGGTGTCCGAATTGAATTATTATCCAAATATAAATCAGGTGTCCATGTGTACTGATCATTTTTACTTTCTCGAGCATTCAATAAGATTGATCCTCCTTTGCATAAGGTCATCGTGTCCTCTACCAAAATATCATCTCTAAGACATGCAGTTTGACGATTATTTAATCCACCAGTAGATGATGTGAATCCCCAATAGACAATATTATCTCCGTTGAATATATTTTTTTGAATATCGTAAAAAATTCGCTGTCTTAAATCACAATCAAACCATACCTGAAGTTCGTTCGTACTCTCAGTCCATACGATACGAACAAGGTGATCTAATCCATCTTCTATGTTACCTCCACCTGAAATTGCAGCCACAGGAGCACTAATGCTATTCGTACTATTGTGATCTACACTCCCATTCTTTAATATCGCTATGTGATCACTTGCGATATCCCCTTTGTCCTGATTATTAAAATCGTCAAACTCAACACCAAAACTTGGCGAAAAACCCTCAAACCCTAGTCCACCACCAGATTTCCCTATGGCTTTATTGCTGACATCCTGCATCACAAATACAATTCCATCAGCACCTGAATTATCTTTCCCACCAAAATTTAAGTAAAATTCTAAATCAAAATCCTTTGATAAATCGATAGGATCAGCATACCAAACCGATCCTAATTGCCAGTCTAATGCACCCGTGAGTTGATAACAATTGCCCCCTAATGAACGGGCGTTTCCATTCGCAAAATAAGACTGTCCATAACTCTTTACAGATGATGACACCAACAAAAAGAGTAAATAAAAAGCATATATTTTCTTCAATCTTTTCAAGCTATTAACAAATATAATGGAATTGGTTATAGTATTAATAACTATAAGTCAGTTTTAGGATGTTAGTTCCTTGATATCTGATTTGATTTTATTAACCAAACTATCTGCAACTCGTTGTGTATTTCCCTCAGCATAAATCCGAATTATCGGTTCGGTGTTTGACTTACGAAGGTGTACCCATTCCGTATCAAACTCAATTTTAACACCATCTACCGTGTTTATGGGTTGATTTTTATATTTTTCTTTAAGACGGTCTAAAATCAGGTCAACATCAATTTCTGGGGTTAATTGAATCTTATTTTTACTAATGATGTAGTTTGGATAACTAGCCTTCAAATGACTCATAGGTCTATTTTCTTTGGCGAGATGAGTCAAGAACAAAGCAATTCCAACAAGAGCATCTCTACCGTAATGCAACTCAGGCAATATGATACCACCATTGCCTTCACCACCGATCACTGCATTGGTTTGTTTCATCATTTTTACCACATTCACCTCTCCCACAGCACTAGCTTGATAGCTACCACCATGTTTCTCGGTTACATCTCTCAAAGCACGTGTACTTGATAAATTAGAGACTGTATTTCCTTTGGTTTGGCTTAATACATAATCAGCTACAGCAACAAGGGTGTATTCTTCTCCAAATACATCTCCATTCTCATTTACAAAAGCTAAACGATCTACATCAGGGTCTACAATAATTCCTAAATCAGCATTATTTCTAATCACTTCAGCAGATAAATCTGTGAGGTGCTCAGGCAATGGTTCTGGATTATGCGGAAACTTACCCGTAGGGTTACAATAAATCTCAATCACATTTAATACCCCAAGTTTTTTGAGCAACTGCGGAACAGCTATTCCTCCAGACGAATTAACAGCATCTACTACTACCGTAAAATTCTTTTTACGAATTACAGCGGTATCAACAAGAGGTAACTTCAGTATTTCTTCGATATGCCAATCGATGTATCCACTTTCTAATTGATAAGATCCAAGCGAATCAATTTCGTTGTACTCAAAGTCTGCATGTTGCACCTTTTCAATAATTTGATTACCTATTTCTTCTGATATGAATTCACCTTGACTATTCAGGAGTTTCAAAGCATTCCATTGTTTAGGATTATGACTTGCCGTTAAGATGATACCTCCTGCAGCATTTTCGTTCACTACAGCCATTTCTACAGTTGGGGTTGTGCTTAAATCCAGATCAACCACATCAATCCCTTTACTTATTAAAGTGCCGCAGACCAATTGATTAACCATAAACCCAGAAATTCGTGCATCACGACCAACCACTATTTTTTTATTATTGGTATTAACGACCGCATCAGCAAAGGCTGTGGTGTATTTTACGATATCAAGCGGAGTCAAACCTTGGTCTTCTGAACCACCAATAGTTCCGCGAATACCCGAAATCGATTTTATTAAAGTCATTTACGTTATTACGTTCTATGACCACAAATAAACAACCTTTGTGTGTCTAGTTTCATACAATCTTAATAACATGTTTTGCGATTATTGTGGATTAGATTTTTAACTAATCAGTACTAAACACCTTTTGTTATCTACTCTGTTCATATCCCGTGAATAACACTAGCATAAAATAAGCGTTTAAAAAACTATACATTTGTAATGGCAAAACGGCTTATCGCGGGTATGTTTTATATCTGAGGAAAGTCCGGGCAACAAAGAGTAATGCACCTTTGGAAACAAAGGGTGTCTTGGTTGAGAAACTGAGATAACAGCAAGTGTAACAGAAAATAACCGTTCGTCTTGACGAATAAGGGTGAAAAAGTGAGGTAAGAGCTCACACGCTTGAATAGTAATATTCATTCGGTACAAACCTTGCATGTTGTAAAACCAAGTAAACTACAGATATAGGGCTACTCGTCCTAGTATCGTTTTTCGATCGCTGTAGAGGGTAGGTTGCATAGATAAATGATAAGCTCATTCGCTTTTGCGAAGAGACAGAACCTGGCTTATAGTTTTGCCATTTTTATACAAAAGAAAAAAAGACTTAAACCACATGGCACGAATACTAATCGTAGATGATGAACAAAGCATAAGAGAAACCCTCCGAGAAATATTGGAGTACGAAGGATATGAAATTGAAGAGGCTAAAGACGGAGAAAAAGCAATTGCTCTAATCAAAAAATTTAACTACGATGCTGTTTTATCCGATATTAAAATGCCCAAATTGGATGGCATAGAAGTTTTAGAAAAAGCAAAGACCATTGCACCTGAACTTCCCTTCATTATGATATCAGGACACGGTACCATTGAAACTGCAATAGAAGCAACTAAAAAAGGTGCATTTGATTTTATCAATAAACCACCTGACTTAAATAAGCTCTTAATTACTGTAAGAAATGCAGTAGATAAAAACAACTTGGTGATTGAAACCAAGGTTTTAAAACGTCAAATTACCAAAACACGCGAGATACTTGGTGAATCTCCAAGCATTAAAAAAATTAAAAAAACCATCGAAAAGGTAGCACCTACTGATGCACGCGTATTGATTACAGGTGAAAATGGAACTGGAAAGGAATTGGTCGCACGGTGGATGCACGAGAAGAGCAATCGATCTGACAAACCCATCATAGAAGTGAATTGTGCAGCAATTCCTGGCGAACTTATAGAGAGTGAATTATTCGGTCATGAAAAAGGGTCGTTTACCTCTGCTATCAAGCAGAAACTTGGAAAATTTGAAAAAGCCTCTGGTGGTACTCTTTTTTTAGATGAAATTGGAGATATGAGTTTAGCTGCTCAAGCTAAAGTTCTCAGAGCTCTCCAAGAAAATAAGATTACTCGTGTTGGTGGCGAAAAAGATATTGAAGTGGATGTTCGAATTATTGCAGCTACAAATAAAGACTTGATGCAAGAAATTGAAGATGGCAATTTTAGAGAAGATCTTTATCACCGTATCTCAGTCATTGTTGTACATATTCCTACCCTCAACGAACGTGTAGAGGATATTCCCATACTTGCTGAAAAATTCATGGAGGATATCTGTCAAGATAACGGTATCAATAAAAAGCAAATTACTGCTGGTGCCATGCAAGGACTCAAAAACATTTACTGGAGTGGAAACATTCGTGAATTACGCAATATTGTAGAACGATTAGTCATCTTATGTGACGATAAAATTACCGAAGAAGACATTCAACTATATGCCAATAACGGAAAGAAAAAACCAGGTACCATTGACGCCATTAATGAATTTAGTCGTTTTCAAGATTTCAAAGACTATGCAGAAAAAATGTTTATCGATGCTAAATTGAAAAAGAATAATTGGAATGTCGCCAAGACATCTGCAGAAATTGATATTCAGCGAAGCCATTTGTATAACAAAATTGACAAATTTGATCTCAAACGAAATTCCTCATGATCGGAAATGACGTTGCTCATGCAGCCCGTTTGCTTGAACAAGGGAAATTAGTTGCCATACCAACTGAAACGGTTTATGGACTAGCTGGAAATGCACTCGACATCAATGCGATAGGTGAGATTTATCTTGTTAAGAATCGTCCAATCTTCAATCCACTCATTTTACATGTCCCAAATCTAGAAATAGCCCAAAAATATGTGACTCATTTTCCAAAAGAAGCCCTTAAACTTGCTCGTCAATTTTGGCCTGGTTCATTGAGTATATTACTTCCCAAAAGTGAACTTGTTCAAGATATTGTGACTGCTGGTTCTTCTCATGTTGTGATTAGAGTTCCCAATCATCCATTGACGCTGAAACTCCTGAATTCAATTGATTTTCCTTTAGTAGCACCAAGTGCAAATATTTCAAATACAGTAAGCCCCACATCTGCAGATCATGTTCAAAACGGGATCGGTAATCAAATTGACTATATACTCGATGGAGGCAAATGCCCCATTGGAATTGAAAGTACCATTATATCCATTGAAAATGGTCAAGTTCAAGTCCTTCGTGAAGGTGGAATATCCCAAGAAAAAATCATCAAAATGTCAGGGCTTCCTATTTCTGGGTCAACCAAAAAATCTATTCAAACCCCTGGGCAACTGAAAAAGCATTATGCTACCCAAAAACCCTTACACATTGTTGAGTCTATATCCGATTACTTAACAGAAAACCCTACTCAAAATTGTTCCATACTCTATTACGAAGAGAGAGATAATCACGATATTGAACACATCCACTTCTTATCTAAAGACTATGATCTCAGCGAAATTGCTAACCAACTCTTTGCATTGATGCGATTAGCCGATCAAGATCCTACCGATTGTATTCTCATAGAACCTGTAAAACTTGAGGGTATTGGCAGGGCTGTCGATGATCGGTTGAGAAGGGCTGCTAATATTTAAAATTAAAATTAGTCAGAATTTTTAATCATTAATTTATTATCAGATCTCAATAATTTATGTAAATTCATGCTTTCATAAATGGATAAAATAATTATTATGGAGATAGTTGAACTTGTAGTTACCCTAATATGCTTGTGCATCCTGATTCTGCTTTGGATTAAAACCAATTCAAAATCTGGTCAAAATGGAATTGACCTATTTCGTAAAGAGCTGAAAAATGAATCGAAAGAAAATCGAATGGAACTAGCTGCTTCTTTAACGGAAAATAGAAAAGAACTTGCAGATACGTTAAATACACTCACCCTAAAATTAGAGGAGAAACTCACTCAAATTAGTGAGGGACTAAATAAAAATGCCAAAGATAATCGTCAGGAACTCAATCAGTCACTTAAAGATTTCAGTACAAGATTTAGTCAAAACATCAAGGAATTCAATGATTTACAAAAAGAGAAATTTGATTCGATGACACTGAAACAAGATGAACTTGTGAAATCAACCGAATTAAAACTCGAGAAAATGCGAGAAACCGTAGATGAAAAACTTCACAAAACCCTAGAAGAACGTCTTGGTCAATCGTTTAAGATTGTAAGTGACCGTCTGGAGGCAGTTCAAAAAGGATTGGGAGAAATGCAAAATCTTGCCAGCGATGTAGGCGATTTAAAAAATGTGCTAGGTAATGTTAAAACAAGAGGTATTTTAGGAGAAATTCAATTGGGCAATATCCTTGAACAAATTATGGCACCAGAACAATACGAGGCCAATGTCAAAACCAAGCAAGGATCAAATGATCATGTGGAATTTGCTATAAAACTTCCCGGGAAAGATGATTTAGGTAAAGAAGTATACCTACCTGTAGATGCAAAATTCCCTCAAGAGAATTATGTAAGACTTCAAGAAGCATATGATAGCAATGACAAAAAAGGAATATTAGATGCCAATAAAGCGTTAGTACAGAGCATCAAAAAATTTGCACGTGATATTCGAGATAAATACATTGACCCACCCAATACCACCGACTTTGGTATTATGTTCTTACCCGTAGAAGGGCTATTTGCTGAAGTAGTCAGACAACCTGATTTGGTTGCTTTATTACAACGAGATTTTAAGATTATTGTTACAGGTCCTACTACTCTGGCAGCTATGCTCAACAGTCTTCAAATGGGATTCAAAACACTGGCTATTCAAAAAAGAAGCAGTGAAGTTTGGGATATTCTAGGAGCTGTAAAAACTGAATTTGGCAAATTTGGAGGAGTGCTGGACAAAGCTCAAAAGAAACTAAACGAGGCCAATAGAGAATTAGATACTTTAGTAGGCACCCGAACTCGTATCATGATGTCCAAATTGAAGAAAGTAGAGAAATTGCCAACCTCAAGTGCAAATACAATCCTCCCAGATTCGTTAGAAAGAAATAACGAGGATATGGAACTTGAATAGACTATTTATAGACTAATGTCTGCATGGAGTGAGGTAAAATTTCCATAGAAACTGATTTTGACTCCACATACATCTGATATCTAATTTTTTCGTCTGTAGAGTTCATGATTACAGTAATCATTTTACCTCCATCATTTTTAAATGATGTAGCCTCCAGTATACTCCTACTGGAAACGGTACTCACTCGTTTTGCTCCAGGTCTTATAAATTTTGAAAAATGACCGATATAGTAATAACTAGGTGTATAAATTAAATCATCTGTTCTGGTATCCGCATGTATTGGAGCAAAACATAGGTTTTTAACATGATTGGGGCCTCCTGTTTCATCTAAAAGGATATTCCAATCCGTCCAAGCAACGGTACCGTTATTGAAATCATTGATCATGGATCGTCCATATCGTTCTGCATTGGGCCAGTATTGATATTTAGAAGCATCAAAACCTTCATTGCAACCTTCTGTAAATACTAGATTTTTAGTAGGATAAGATTCGTTTACATTTCCTAAGTTGGAAAACATGGGTTCTCCGCCTGTCCATGTTTCGTACCAATGAAAACCAATACCCCAAGCATACTTAGATGCCACTGGGTCATCAAAAATAGTATTCGCACGATTAACAATTAAATCCCTGTTGTGATCCCAAACTATAATTTTTTTATCTCCTAGTCCTTCCTTTTCCAATGTTGGTCCCAAATGATTTTTTAAAAAGTCTCGTTCCTCCTCGGCTGAGTAGATACAGGATTCCCATCGTTGGGTTGCCATAGGCTCATTTTGGATAGTCAATCCCCAAATTGGCAATTTTTCTTTTTCATATGCCTTAATAAATTTTGCGTAGTACAAAGCCCATGCATCTCTGTATTCAGGCAACAACTTTCCCCCACGAAGCATATTTTGATTGGTTTTCATAAATGCTGGTGGACTCCACGGACTAACATACAAGGGTAAATGACCTTTTGCCATTGCTGTAGCTCGTTTGATCATGGGGATTCGGTATTTTCTATCATGTTCAATAGAAAAGGTTTTCAATGATTTATCATTATCTGACACATAAGTATAGCTTCCTCTACTAAAATCACAACTATGGATATGAGTTCGAACCAATGAATATCCTATTCCACTTTCTGGACTATAATATGCTTTTAGTAACTCTTCTTGTTTAGGAGAGGACAATGACGCAAAAACTTCGGCAGAAGCATCCGTAATAGCACCACCAATTCCGAAAAAGGTCTGAAAAGTTTTGTTTGGATTTACAAATATGGAAACCTCTGTTTCTAGTGGCTGTATTGCAGGTTGAAAGGTCGGTTTAGAAACAAGTGACAACCTCATATCAGTATCTTTAGCTGTAGAATATACCCATACAGAATCTTTAACAGCACGTAATTTCACAGTTCTGTGTTGTCTATTCGTATCACTGGAGATAAATCCTGATAAAATTAGAAAAATGACCAAAAAATTCAATTTGTAATTCATTAAAATAGTTAAGTTTTGATTAAAGATGTATTAATTTAATATTTAAGACCATATCCAAGCTCAAAAAGAGGCACATTCGATTTATCCCAAAAGTTAGGGCCATATTTACCCTTAAAATTTTCAAATGATTTTGGCCATGAGTGAGGTAGTCTTCCCTTAAAATTAAATTCTCCAAATAAAACTTCGGCAATTCCATCACCTTCAGAGCCTGGTAGCCATGCTGCTATAAATGCATCGGACTGATCAATTTCTTTAGTCACGATTAGAGGTCGTCCTGAAATTAATATGGTGATTATATTAGATTTACTATTGGCATAAAAATCTAAATATCCCTGATGTTTCTCTGAAAGTATTAGTTGATGTGAATTATTACCATCAACAATATCTCCCATAAATTCAGCATAAGGTGTTTCTCCAACTACAATAATAACCACGTCAGCATCTTCGTGTTTTAGACTAGCATTTGGATCGTAGACTATTTCACCTTGTGCAACTTTTTTAATACCTTCCAGAATAGTTGTCCCCTTAGAGTAATTTTCTTTGACTCCCTGCCATGCGATTGTCCAACCACCTGATTGTAATCCTACATTATCTGCATGCTCTCCAACAACCACTATCTTATTACAATTCTTATCAATTGGCAACACATTATTATGATGCTTTAGTAATACGAGTGACTCTCGCACAGCTTGTTTTGCAACCAAGCGATGAGAACTTTTCCCAATATGTGAGACTAAACTTGAATCTGGATAGGGATTTTGAAATAATCCTAATCTGAATTTTTGCCTTAAAATTCGTCTAACAGCGTCGTTTATTCTTTCTTGACTAACTTGTCCATCACGTACAGCATTTTTAAGCCCAGTTTGAAAAATTGATAAATCACCATCAACAGCCATGACTAAATCAACACCAGCATTAATTATATCGTTTCTACCAAAACGTGAATAACCCTTCCAATCCGAAACTACAATACCATCAAAACCCATAGCTCCTTTTAAGGTGTCAGTTAATAACTCCTTATGTGCATGAATCGGTATTCCAGATAAAGATGAAAATGAGACCATAATCGATCCTACTCTATCTTTCACTGCTTGTTTATATGGTGGTAATAATCGGCTGCATATTTCTTGCATAGTAAGAGATATTGATCCTCCCTCCTTTCCATGGTCAGTTGAACCGTCACCAATGAAGTGTTTAGCTGTAGCCAAAACAGTATTAGAAGAAGTCAGGTTACCTTGATAACCTTTAATAGAAGCACTTACAAACTCTGATGTTAAATCTGTACTTTCTGAATAAGCCTCATATACACGACCCCATTTTTCATTATAAGGAATAGCTATACACGGTGAAAAAGTCCAATTAAATCCAGTGGCCTGAGTTTCTAGGGCAGTAATGGATGCAGATTTTTCAATTAAATTAGGGTTGTGAGTTGCTCCCATTCCAATGTTATGAGGGAATATAGTTGCACCGTTATACGTATTCTGACCATGAATTGCATCAACTGCAAATAAAAGTGGAATTCCAAGTCTTGTATCCATGGCTTTATTTTGGAGAGATCTAAACTTTTCTTGCCAACCCAATGCTCCCTCACCCGGTGAAGGGCCTTGTGTATGGATAATAGAGCCAATAAATCGATTAGTAACATCATCAGGATTTATATCCTCAAAGTGTCGAACTTGGGTCATTTGACCTATCTTTTCATCTAATGTCATGAGATTAATAATTTGATTAATCTGCACTTCAATTGAAGCAGAAGAATCAATATTAAATCTTTCATAAATTGGCATTGTTGTATTTTCTTGTCTAATGGTGAGTCTGTAAGAGGACAGGATAAATACTGAAATGATTAGGGACCCAAACAAACTCAATCTGTAAAATAATAGCTTCATAATTTTATGCTGAAATTATTGTATAATTTTCAACACTTTTTTAAATAATACAGAACCATCACCTAAACTTAATTTGAGAAAATAAATACCATTAGGGTAATCATTCAGGCAAATAGATTTATTAAAATTTTTCACACTTTCATATTTCATAGTCTCCATTAAAAATCCGTTAGCATTATAAACATCAATACATAAATCTAGCTGACGAATCAAATCAAATTGAATATTGAATACATCACTGCTTGGATTAGGATAAATGGTGACTTTAAATGGTGACTTTGTTTGTTCATCAATATTTACAGATTTAGCTACAAACTCAATCCAATTTAAATTGAAAGGTGCTTTTGTTATGATAACTCTCATCGTATATCTACCTGCTTTCAATTGAACTAACTCGCTCGTTGTTTTCCAACTTTGCCAATTTCCAGTAGACAAAAAAATCGGATTATCTATTTCACTAACAATACCTGAGGTGTCCATGAATTGTAACCTAATTGATCCAGTTCCGAATTGAGCAGCAGTTCGGTAATTAATCTGATACTCACCTGAATTTTTAACATTTATCTCGTAATCTAGGTAATCGTTAGGATCTAAATAAGCAATATTAAACCCACCACCAGCATCCGTTGTCTTTTCAAGTTCTACCCCTTCTTGAAATGTATAACTTTCAGCTTCAATCTTTGTAGGAATTTGATGTACAAAAGCTATATTATTTCTTACATTCTTTAAGGAAAATAGCTCAAGATTGGAACCATCTGTTGAGATAATCTGATCTCCATCATACGAAATTTTAATTTCATCCGAATAGTTAAGTGTATAATTCAATCTAAAATTAATAATCTTTGGATTAGTCACATCCATAGAAATAGATCTAATTGGAATACTAGAACCATTAACAAGGATTTTAAAATTATCTAAATTTATATTATCTAGGTATGAAAGAAACTTGTTCGTATTCATTTGAATCCCGTATTCATCGGTTGTTTCAGCAGCCATAAATTTTGTTAACATATCACCAATCTGACGAGTAGTTTTTATAAAATCAAAGCTATTCACATTAAAACCCGCTCGGTCAACATAAAACCTCAACTTATGATTTCCTTGATATAAGACAAGATCAGATATGGTTGTTGTTATCCATTTTTGCCATCCACCTGATGGGTAGACAAAAACAGATTCTGTAATGCTCTGGTTATCAATGGCAAAATACATTCGACCACCCGATCCCCCAGATGAAGTTCTTACATTTAAGTCGTAAACCCCGTCAGATTCAATATTTACTTCATATTGGGTCCATTCTCCTTGTTCTAAAAAACCAATATTAAATCCATTGCTCGATAAATCTTCACACTTTTCGATATCAACACCATCATTCCGATATGCCCATCCATTATTCCAACCACTATATTCTCCTGTTGAAACAGAATAGTTAGCTACATCATTATCATCGTAGGCTTCACCTACTTCTCCTAGATCATAATCAGATGCAAATATCCTACCTGGAATTATATGTTTTTTAAAAGGAATGGCTTCATCTGAAAAGGGTTGCCTAAATAGAGCATCAATTACATCATTTTGATATCGACAGTTTTCTATTTTTAAATCTTCAGCCAATTGAAATAAAACTTTTTTAGAAAACGCAATCGAGGGCTTTGTACCCCCATTATTCCAATAATCTAGTAAATTTTGATATCCTTCACTTTTTATAATAGAGAGAGGTCCTGCTATAGACTCAATTTTTTTTAATGGCCACCACGCCCAACCTATATCATTATCTTCATATAGTTTAACGGCACTCTGAAACCATTCATTTGAATTTTCACCTGTTTCGCCAAGGTACAAAGGAACATTGTATGATTCTCTCATATCCAAAAAACCTTTGATTGATGCTTGATCATTATATGACCAGTACTTATGTGGAGAGTATACCATGTTGATATCCCAAGGAGGTGTCAACCCAGTAAAATCATTTGCAAACCAATTTCCTTCAATGAAAATAATATGTTTTTGATCAACTTTGCGAATACTATCCGTAATTTCTTTGTATAGGTTTTTTATGGCTATACCACCTGGCAAATCCCAATTGGGCTCATTCAATAAATCATATCCAGCTACCCATTGCTCATTTGCATATCGTTTGGCTATCCGCTGCCATAAAGCAACCATTTTATCTCTGTTAGCTTCACTTTCCCAAAGTGATGGCTTGGTTGGATTGTAATCTGATATTGCAGCGTCTTTTCCTTGACCACCTGGAGCTGCATGTAAATCTAAAATCACATACATCTCTTTTTTTTTGCACCAACCAATAAGGCTGTCTAACAAATCAAAACCTTTAGGTATCCATGTTTGCTGACCTTCAATTGGCTCTTCTTGAATTGGCAAGGTAAATAAATTGTAATGCATAGGAACTCTAACTGAATTAAATCCCCATGATTTTAATGAATCTATATCCCCCTTTCTCACATGATTTGACAACCACCTATTGTTGAAGGTATCCGTGTTCTCCTTTCCAATCAAATCTTCAATTAGATCCATTATCTCATATTGAGCATTAGCAAAACCATTTGTTTGCATCATATACCCTTCCTTTACCATCCAACCTCCAAGCCCCATTCCTCTGAGAATAATGGTGTCTTGGTTCTCATTTACAATTGCTTTTCCGTTTGTTTTCAAAAAGTGTTGAGCGTTTGCATCAGACGAGCATTTAGCAATTAAGCTAAATAGGATTATTCCAATGTTAAAAATTCTATTGATTTGCATAAACCTGGTATTATTTCTGAACTACAAATTTTTTAGTTAGAATTTTATTTGATGTTTGGATAGTTATAAAATAGACTCCACTTGAATAGGATAGCGTGTTTAATTGAGTTTTAGCATTATTTTTAGTTATAAATTTTTCAAAGACCTGACCAGAAGAATTGACAACTTTAATTTCTTTATTCATGGATACTGACTCATGATTGTATTGAATGTTGATATAATCATTAACCAAAGTAGGTCGAATGGTAAATAGGTTTATATCTGTTTTTAATTCTCCAATAAACGCAGTTTGACAAGAACCATCATTGGTACATTTCGCAAAACATGTTTTAATAATTGTATCATTCATGACAGATGGAATAAATCGATCATTAAATGCATCTGGATCAGCACAAGGTTGTCCCTCTATATTCTCTTTACATGACCAATCTACACAATTTCCATTAAGAAACGTATAATAGCTTAAAAATCCTTTTGCACGCCTAACAGTTACTGTATAAATACCATCATCTTCTGGATCAATCATGGGGTTATCTCCCGCAACACCAAAACCACTACCACCTGCTAAAAATAATCCTCCAGGGTCAACTTCAATTTCTGAGGCATTCAACTCAAATGTAATATCAACCGAATCGGTGATAATTGTACAACTCCCATCATTATCACACGTATTAAAACAAGCTTTAATTGTAGTATCTGACATAACCGGTGGTAAAAATCGGTCATCAAAATTTTTAGGATCAGAACAAGGTAATCCAGCTAGTTTTTCTTTAC
>JAHEGS010000166.1 GCA_024645005.1 Bacteroidota bacterium | reverse complement strand
TAGGTATGCAATGTGCAGTGATTGAATTTGCTCGAAACGTAGTCGGTCTTACAAAGGCTCATAGTACAGAAATGGCAAAAACAAGCCATCCTGTAATTGACTTAATGGATAGCCAAAAAGAAGTGATTAAAAAAGGCGGAACTATGCGTTTAGGAGCATATAAGTGTAAATTAGAAAAAGGTTCACGTTCATTTGCTGCCTACGGAAAGCAAGTTATTTCTGAACGTCACCGTCATCGTTATGAATTTAATAACGAGTATCTCCATGATTTTGAAACCAATGGTATGATGGCTACGGGTATTAATCCAGATAACAATCTAGTGGAAGTAGTTGAAATTCCAAATCACCCTTGGTTTGTTGGAGTGCAGTATCATCCTGAGTTAAAGAGTACGGTAGATGAACCACACCCCCTATTTGTTCGATTTGTGAAAGCAGCTATTGAGAATAGCGTTAAAAAATGATTTTTCATTTTATCTATGTATCTCTATAAAATGAGAAAATAGATAAAAAAAGCCTCTGAAAAACAGAGGCTATAGTACCCAGAGCCGGGGTCGAACCGGCACGCCTTGCGGCATCGGTGTTTGAGACCGACGCGTCTACCAATTCCGCCATCTGGGCGTTTAATTTTAAAGTGGTGCGAATTTATCTAGACTTTCTCGCAATCGCAACACATATTTTTGTTTTAAATAACGATTTCTGATTTGTTCAAGAATCGTATTGCTTTCTTGAGATAAGTTATCTTCGAGTTTATCAAATTCTTTAGACAATGAATTTATCTGATATTCTAAATCTTCACCTATCGCGTGTATTTTGGATTTTACTTCCTCCATTTTTTCTAAATCAAAATCAAATTGTAAATCCATGATAACTTCGTTAATATCCATCATCTCAACCAAAAAGTCTTGAGGTATTTCGTTTTTGGATTCTTCCAATGATCCATAACGCTTGAGAATATATTCCAATCGTGAGTCAAACTTACTTAAAACCTTAAATGCTTGATTATTAAGACTGGTTTGCTCCATAGCATCGGCATACTTCTCTTGATCATTCACGTAAAAATCGGGATGATTTTGCTTTGCTTTTAATAGAAATTTAGATTTTAAAGCTTCCTCATCAATGAAGAACTTTTGAGGAATCTCATAAAAATCAAAAAAATCAGCTACCATCTAGCCAAAAAATGCATTAAAGAAATCAATAAATATGATAAAGCCCATCAAACCAAAGAGAATCACCATTCCTACAATTTGGAAGTAATACATTACCTTTTCTGGCAAAGGTTTACCTCGAAGCATTTCTACCAATAAAAAGAGCACATGCCCTCCGTCTAAAGCAGGGATAGGGAGTAAATTCATGAATGCTAGAATAAAGGACAACATTCCTGTGATGTTCCAGAATCTTCTCCAGTCCCACTCAGCTCCAAATATCTTGGCAATCCCAACAGGTCCACTAACTGATTTTACTGGATCTAATTTACCTCTAAACATTTCACCAAAGGCAATAATGTTGTCATTCAACAGCGAAATTCCTTTGTTATAACCAGCTGGAAAAGATTCAAAAAATCCATATTCTGTAAGTTGTAAATCATCTGCGTATTGAGCTAGATTGGATACTTGAACACCAATCATACCAGATGAATCAACATCAGTTGCTAAAGTTATCGACTTTCCCTCTCTAACAATTCTCAAGTCAGTCTGACTGTTTTTGTATTGACTAAGAGCTACTTTTAATTGATCAAAGTATTGAACATCTATGGTATCAATACCCACTATTTTGTCATTAGGTAATAATCCGGCTTTTTGAGCATTACCATTTGGAGCTGTCGCACCAATAACAGGTTCTAATCTTAACGAGAAAAAAGCAAGTTTCCCTTTACTTTCTAAAACACGTGTTCGTAATGAATCGGATATAGGCACCAAAACAGGGACACCATCTCGTATAACACCGTAATTAAGTCCCTCAACAATGTATGCACTTGAGTTAATTAAATCTCTGAATTTTTCGACTTCTTGTCCGTTTATTGACACTACTTTGTCTCCTGTTTCAAAACCAGCATCTTTTCCTATATCTGTTACAACTACTCCCCCTTTTTCAATTACTTTGGCATTAGGAAGCCATGTTTCACCATAATAAAACATGGATAGAGCAAAAATGAGGATTCCCAAAATAAAATTAACTGTAACCCCACCAATCATTACAATAAGTCTTTGCCAAGCAGGCTTGCTTCTAAACTCGTAATCTTCTGGCTCTGATGCTAATTGTTCTTTATCTAGGCTCTCATCAATCATTCCTGTGATTTTCACATAACCACCTAGAGGAAGCCAGCCAATACCCCATTCTGTTTCGCCAATTTGTTTACTAAAAAGCTTGGCACCCCAAGCATCGAAGAAGATATAGAACTTTTCTACGCGTATCCCAAAACTTCTCGCTGCGATATAATGCCCCCATTCATGTAATGATACGAGTATTGCTAGAGCTAGAATCAGCTGCCCTGCCATGATAATTGTTCCCATTATTTATCTTAATTTTTTAGGATGCGAAAATAATATTTTATCACCTAAATTGAGTTGGAGAATTCCAGTCTTTCGTTTACCTGCCTAAATTATCAGTTAAAGTGACAAATTAACCCTTAATTTTAAATGAAGTAGATCCTACAAATTTTAGGGGTACATCCTCTTTACAAATATTTACCTCCCAAATTTCATCTTTATGTTTTGCTTTTAATTTATCCCAAATTGCTTTGCAAGCAGACTCAATTAACATATGCTCCTCCTCCATGGTATTTAGGATGACTTGATGCACCATTTCATAATTGATACTCTTGTCTAAATGATCAAAATCGTGGTTAGCTTCAAAGGTTTTATATATATGCACAGAGATTACATACATTCCTCCGAGCTTTCGTTCGGATTCATACCAACCATGGTTAGCTTTAACTCTAACATTATCAATACTTAATATTGATTCTATAGTATTATTCATTGTCATCTATATTGCTTTTAATTTTACATTTGCAAAGTTAGGTTAAAATAAAATGACCAAAGAAGAATTAAGCCACTTAAAAGAAATCAAAAAAGGTCAAGATACATATGACCACCCAGACTTCTATAATCTGGACGATTTATTTAGTGAAGAACATCTGCTAGTCCGAGATAGTGTGCGTTCCTACGTTAAAAAGGAACTATCACCAATTATTGAGGATTGTGCTCAAAATAATCATTTCCCTAGCCATATTGTTAAGCAACTAGGTGAAGTGGGTTGCTTTGGACCTCAAATCCCAGCCGAATATGGAGGAGGTGGACTAGACTATATCAGTTATGGTATAGCCATGCAAGAACTAGAACGTTGTGATAGTGGCATCCGATCTACGGCAAGTGTCCAGGGGTCTTTAGTCATGTACCCCATCCATAAGTTTGGTAGTGAAGAACAAAAAAGAAAATACCTGCCCAAATTAGGTAGTGGTGAATTATTAGGCTGTTTCGGTCTTACCGAACCTGACCACGGGTCTAATCCAAATGGGATGACAACGCACTTTAAAGAAGATGGTGACGATGTTATACTTAACGGTGCAAAGATGTGGATTAGCAATGCACCAGAAGCAGATATAGCTGTAGTATGGGCAAAAAATGAGGAAGGAATTGTAAAAGGAATCATAGTAGAACGAGGGATGGAAGGTTTTACCACCCCCGAGACACATAACAAATGGAGCTTGCGTGCAAGTTGTACAGGCGAACTTGTTTTTGATCATGTTCGAGTACCTAAAGAAAATATTCT
>JAHEGS010000066.1 GCA_024645005.1 Bacteroidota bacterium | reverse complement strand
TTTTGAGACAAAAAAGGTAATTAAAATTAGCTCCTAAGTTATATCGAAACTACTTCAACAAGGTAATTGTGCCTCCTTTTCTGTAGTTATTGTCATCAAAATCAGTGTAATTAATCAAGTACAAATAAATCCCCTCTTGTATATCATTTCCCATATAAGTCGGTATCCACTTTTCATCGATGTCATCTGATTGGTATAATTTTTCACCCCAACGATTGTAAATTTCAATAGAAAATTCATTAATCGCAATACCTTTTACCCCAAAACCATCATTGAGATTATCATAATTAGGTGTGAATGCATTAGGGACATAAATCGTAGGAAGGAAATAAAAGCAAACTTCATTGCTCCAAGACTCTGTTTGTTCACCCCCATCTTCCTTAGCATTTACCCTAAAACATTTTTTATACTGCTTTGGATCATGAATAGATACAATTGTCGAATTACTATTCACATTTGTCTGTGAAAGAGTCAATGGATTAAGGTTATCCTCTAAAAATAGATCATATACTAAAACACCATTCTGCCATCCAAGATAATCCGTAAATACAAGATTTGAATTCAAGTTTTCATCTTGAACACCTGACAATAAAATACTCGTATGAATATCTGAAGATATAACCGTTCCACATGAGTTTAAGGCTGAAATTTGATATTCAAAAGGGGTTAAATCTGTATTAATACCTTCTTCAAGATATTGAAGAGTACTTCCTCCCACAGTGGCAACATTTTGCCACGATGACGAACCTGGAATTCTTTTTTTAATATCAAATGATGTTGCAGAGGAATTATCTAACAGCTGCCAATCAACAACCATTCGATCATCGGGATATCCAACGCTTATAAAACGTAAATCGATTCTTAACTTATCAAAGATCACATCTAATCGTTGTGTATCTCCCAAACATCCTTTGTCTGACAACTCGACTACATTTACCGTTCCACTTGTCTGAGTTAAATCCCAATCGATTGAAACAGATGGGGTTGAATTGCCCATAATATTCAATGCTCCTTGGACATCCCAACTGAAAGTAGAATTTAGATCTCCAGAAACAGAATACTGATGATTTAGTGTGTTTTCTGGACAAATAGCACTAGGACCAGTAATTAGCGATGTTGTTGGTTTCGGATTTACGATTATAGATAAATTAACTACAGATCCTGGACAACCAAAAACATTAGTCTCTACTACAGAAAGAGTTTGACCACCTGATATATCCCAAAAGATTTTAATGGTATTTGTGCCTTGGCCAATAATATTATCCGAACTACCGTTTAGTGTCCATAAATAAGTTGAATTAGGCATACCTGAAATAAAGTAAACAGCAGTATCATCATATTGGCAGAGTTCTATTGGACCGATAATTTGATTGGCTGTTGGCAAAGGATGAATTGTTACTGGTAAATCATTGGGTGGACTTATACACCATCGATTATTGACAGGATCGTATGCACGCTGAACAACCCTAATATTACCTATACCTGATGAACCCCAGTCAACTTGAATTTGAGAAGAACTATCCCCATTTTGTTGTGAACCACCTAATAAGGTCCAATCATAAACGCTACCCGTGATAGAATCGACATCATAATCCACCAATTTATCAAATTCACATACTTCGTTTGGTCCATTAATAGTATTACCCCCCAGAATGTATGACTTAGAAACATTAATCACAGTTGGTATACTTAGACAGCCAAATTTATTGATTTCAGCAACTGAAATTTGTCCCACTCCCTCATCTCCCCAATCAATGGTAATCGTGTTGGTGTTTCCTCCAGAAGATTGAATACCACCAACTACACTCCAATTATAAGTAGAGCTACTTGCCCCAACAGCTCGGTATTGAATACCAGTAGAATTAGGACAGACTATTAAAGGTCCGTCAATGGACGGACTTGGTTCAATCACATAAACTTCTAATTCGACAGTATCGCTCGTACAACCAACTGCATTAGTTTCTGCCACACGAACATTGAATGAGGGCTGATTAAACCCCGATAATTGTATGGAATTCCGATTTTGTGATCCAATTGTAGCATTTACCGTCTCCCAATAATAGGTGTTTCCTGGATTGTCATTTACTGAATAGGTTAGACCAACATCTTCCTTACAAACTGTATCTTTACCTATTATAGCTGAAATAATTGGACTTTCTTCAATAACAACATCTAGTTGTATCCAATCACCGAGGCAACCATTTTTGCTAATTTCTCGGACTCTTATATATGGAGACATTCCTTCCGAAGATTTTTTATTCCAGAAGGCCGTCACAGACTCAGATGTACTGTTTCCAATAAACCTTCCATCAAAAATTTCCCATTCATAGGTAGATCCTTCACTACCATCAATTACTGAATAATCATGTGAACTCAAATTGCATACGGTTGTTGGTCCTGTAAGTTGTTCTGCTCCTTTAAAGGGAAGCACTTTAATACTTACATCTAAATAATTGAACTTTGGAGGGCAACCGTCATCTTCAATAGTAAAATATACATTGTATGGCTGATCTCGATCTGCATCACAATCGGGAGTCCAACAAAATTCATTAGTAAGATTTAATGGACCCGAAAAAGATTCTTTAAATGTAGCTTTTGTTCCTGAAATAGTTGTAAATACCTCACTTCTAGCAGACAGTTTAACCTGATCATCGTCAGGGTCTTTACCCACCACATTAAAACAGAGTTCTTCACCTGCTTCAATTTCGAATCGCTGCCCTTTATTAGATGATATATCAGGAATATTATTAGCAATGCAGTTCAAAACGATAATCTGAAGATCCATTCTAATCTTCCCTAGCAGATTTCCGTTTCGGTATTCTAAAACCTCAACGCCAACGACAAAATTTCCAACCTCATTACTAAAAAGCTCAGTATATCCGGTCTGTTTATCAATGAATGTATAACCATTTGAACCAAAAGGTGACAAGGAAGTATACCCAGCCTTATACCTTAAAAGTGGGGTATCTAATGAAGCTGCGGGAGCTGGGCTAGAACTTGCCGGACTTCCACCTTGGTATGGACGCATAAAGCGATATACTAAGCTATCACCATCGCGATCCACTGCATCAAATAAGAATGAATTAGTATCGTTAACACACATATAAGGACTTGGAACACCATAAAATGCAGGTGAACTATTTTGTAGAGCTGTAGAGGGAATAAAACAATAATAAGTTTGCCCTTGTGAGGGCATTGCTCCATCTTGGACAATATTATTTTGGACATTCCTACAACAACGTGAATAAGTTATATGATACCCTTCTGAATAAGGTTTTAAGGATATAATTCCTTCATAAAGACCATATTCAATACACACATTTTTTCGATAAAAATCACATTCTATTGACCCTGGGGGTTGAACTCTTTCTTTGGTAACTAATTTAAAAACAGGTTGTTGATTTAGACTTTTATTATTGTCATTCAAATAGACTCCCAAAGTTATTTGATCATCTAATTCAACCTTGCCAGAACAGTCTCGATATACATGAAAGGTGATTTTGTAACGATAATCTCCGTTGGTTGGATTAATATTTAGAAACTCATAATTCATATACCCACCCAAAAGATGTGTTGCATTACTTGTCAAGCTACTTAAAAGCAATAAAAAGAAAACAACTATTTTGAGTGAATACTTTAACCACACGATACGTTACAAAAATAGGAATCTAATGTATAGAAAACGTTAAAGGATATGCAATAGTTGCCTAGTGATCATTAATTTGACAATGCAATTACGAAACTGGATAAATCAGAGTACGTAAAATCTTGGTTATCAAATTCAAACTGATCATTTAGAATTCTAACTTTTATGATGTCTAATTGATCTGCTAAAGCCATGTCTCCTGGAGAATCACCGACCATAATCGATTTAGAAAAATCAATATCAGGATAATACTCTTTTGCTTTTAATAACATCCCCGTGTTGGGCTTCCTCCAAGTATGACTATCCTGTTTTAAATATGGTGCATATAAAACCAAATCAAAGCTAGAATTGGCTTTCTTCATTGAATCATACATCTTGAGATGCACATTCTCCAAATCTTGTGAGGTCATTATGCACTTACCTACACCCTGTTGATTGGTAACTAAAATGACACGACTAAATAATAGCTTAAGCTTTTTCAATGCGTCTACAGCTCCATCACAAAAAATAAATTCATCTGGATTTTTGGCGTAATCATCTATAATAGGTTGATTGATTACTCCATCACGATCAATAAAAAGTGTATATTTTTTACAGTCTTGTGCTTCAGGCAAAAATTTGTTGTGCTCGCTCATAATCTTCTGGTATACCTATATCAATAAAAAGGCCATCTGAAATATACCCCGTAAGATATTTATTCTGGACGCTCAATTCTAAAAAGTCTTTTTCAAATGAATACTTTTCAGCTTTTGGAAGTACCTCAATAATATTCTTATCAACCCAATAACAACCCCCATTTATAAGGCCTGTAGAAAGTTCTTTTTGCTTCTCATGAAATTTAATAATGGTATTCTTTTCCATCAAAACAGTTCCATATCGATCTGGAGAAGGCATCTGCTTTAAAGCAAGGGTGATTGGGGTATTTGAATCATTATGAGTTTCCCAAAATTCTTCATAGTTAACATCAAAATAGGTATCCCCATTCAAGATAAGAGCAGTATCTTGAGTCACATGTTTTAGTGCTAAACCAATGCCACCTCCTGTTCCCAATGGCACTTCTTCAATTGAGTACAAAATCGGTATATTCTTAAACTTATCTCCATAATAATCGATTACTTTATTTGACTTATAACCAACTGCTAGTATTATCTTATTGATATGACCCAAAGGCAGGCCATTCAAAATATGATCTAAAAAAGGTTTTTCTGCAACTGGTGCCATGGGTTTAGGCACATCCTTAACTACAGATGCTAATCGAGTACCGAGTCCTCCAGCTAATATGATTACATCAAATTTCATGATGGTAATGTATAGGTATATAGTCCTGTTTTCGTAAAACTATAGTTTTGAGGTGTTACCCCAAATTTTTCTAAACTTCTGATTAAACCCATTCTTGAAACAGCTGGACAGTAGAAGAAAAAGAATCCTCCCCCTCCTGCACCACTTATTTTTCCTCCAGTAGCTCCATTTTGAATAGCTGTTTCATAAATCGCATCAATATCAGGATTACTAATGCCTGATGCCATCATCTTCTTTGATTCCCAACCATAATGCATCACCTCACCAATTTCATCCATTTTACCTGTCAATACGACTTCTTTCATCTTTATACTTTGCGTCTTTAATCGATGAGTAGCGTCCAGAGCATTTTCATTATTCTTTTTAATGTTTGCTGTTTGTTGATCAATGATTCCCGCAGATTCCCTGTTCGTACCCATATAAAATAGCACTAGATTATTCTCTAATTCTGCCGCATATTTTTGTTTAATACGTAGTGGGTTTACAATTACTTTATCATTTTCATAAAACTCCATAAAGTTAAAACCGCCGAAAGTTGCTGCGTATTGATCTTGTCTACCTCCATTAAGTCCCAAGTCTACACGTTCTATCTCATATGCCAAATGAGCAATATCATACTCACCTAGTGGAATATTACACCACTCCACAAATGCCCCGACAATACTAACCACCAATGTACTACTACTCCCTAGTCCTGACCCTGGAGGAGCATCTACACTAGTATACATTTCAAAGGATAATGGTTTTTTGACAAAATCCTTTACTATTCTATTATATACTCCTTTCAATAAAGCAAGTTCTCCTGTTGGCTCAATATAATCTGTTGCTTCATACTGCTCATATTTATTCATATCTTGAGCCTCGAAATGAATTTTACTATCATTCTTTGGGATAATTGTTGTATGGGCAAACATGTTTATTGTGGCATTTAATATGGATCCTCCATACAAATCTGCATACGGACTAACATCCGTACCACCACCGGCCAAACCCAATCGAAGTGGGGCTTTGCTTCTTATTATCATTGGTACAAATTTAATCAAGAAAAAAGAAGGCACACTTAGCTATTACATACCAAGTTTTCTCATTCTTTTTATCAATTCAACTTTATCTTAATAACGTCTTTTATCTTAGTGGTGAAATAAGGAGATAACCTCTCTTGCTTCATCTTCCACTTTCTATCTAAAGATTGTCCAGCAAACATTACTTTGGTTGAACCAATAGACTGATTTAATTGATCCATTGCACGCATCAAAATTCGATGTTTGGGGTTTGGTGATTCAAAAAGAGATAACTGGGTGGTACTATCTGGGCTTATTCCCATCAGAATAACTCCCGCTTTTTTATACTGATAACCTGACTTATAAATTTTTTTCAGACCTATTTGAGCACATCGGTTCAACTCGATATATGAACTTGTAGCATAATCCGTTTTAATAACAATGCTTCGAGAATATTGGGGTTGATCTTTTCTGAAATAATTTGTTCTTATAAATACCATCACAAGATTACTGTGACTATTTTGTTTTCGTAATTTTTCAGAGCTATAAGCCGTAAAAGCCGATACTCTTTCCGATAAATCTTCATATTGGGTATATAATCTTTCAAAAGATCGTGTGGTGGCAATGGCCTTTTTGTGCTGAATTTTCTCTAAATCTAACATAGGGTTACCCATCAGCTCATGTTTAATTCTCAAACCCACAATGCTCATCTCTTTTTTTACCCAGTCATTGGATAATATCGAGAATTGATATGCGTTTTGCACCCCTATATTTCTAAGTTTAATAGCATACCTTGATCCTATTCCCCAGACATCATCTATTTCTGTCCATTTTAGGGCTTTTATACGTTTTTGTTCTGTATCTATCACATAGGAACTCCTTGTCTTAATTGGATATTTCTTAGCAATTTTGTTAGCCACCTTTGCCAATGTTTTAGTGGGTGCTATGCCAACACTAATAGGGATGCCCGTGCCTTTTGTCACAACCTTTTGTATCTTTTCTCCATATTTTTTTAGGTCGTAAGAATCAAAACCGTCAAACTTCAAGAAGGCCTCGTCAATACTATATATTTCAATCGATGGAGTGAATGTAGAAAGTGTATTCATCACTCTAGAACTCATATCTCCATAAAGGGCAAAATTAGATGAGTAAATATGTACATGGTTTTCACGAAACAACTTTTCGCATTCAAATGCAGGAGCTCCCATTTTAATTCCTAAGGCTTTGGCCTCATTGCTTCTGGCTATTACACAACCGTCGTTATTAGAGAGTATAACCACAGGCTTACCTGTTAGATGTGGCTCAAAAACCCGCTGACAAGAGGCATAGAAGTTATTGCAATCTACTAGTCCAAACATCAAAATTTTTTAATAGAAGCAACAACGATTCCCCATATCATCAATTCGTTATCAGTGGTCACTTTAATTGGATCATAAGCATCATTCTCGGCAACTAACCAAATGGTATCGTACTCTATTTTGATTCTTTTTACTGTAAAATCACCATCTACCTGACAGACAGCAATTTTATTATTTTGAGGCTCTATACTTTTATCAATAATTAAAAGATCTCCATCAAATATGCCTACATCTTTCATAGAATGTCCATTTACCCTAGCAAAGAATGTTGTATCTCTATTTTTGATATACTCTTTGTTAATATCAATACTAAGCTCGATAAAGTCATCTGCAGGTGAGGGAAACCCTGCTTGTATCCCTACATCATAAAAAGTACATTCTGTCTTTGTGGTAAAGCTTGGGCTAAATAAATCAAGTGTGTTTGTTAAAAGCTTAGATTGCATAAAGTGCCTTCTCAGATATTATAATTATCAAGTTACGTTTTAACAATATAAAAAAGACAGCTGAATGACATCATATTTTTTACAAAAAAAAGAGGGTGCAGAAAACTGCACCCTCTTCATATTTTAAATTGAAACTAACTACGCTTCTTTAGAAGAAGAAGTAGCAATTGAGTATACTACCAAACCAAAACCAATTTTGTTGATAGCATCCGCAATGTTGTAGAATAAATCTACGTTAGTTGAATCCCATCCTAGGGAAGTATTCAACCAACCACCTGGCATACACATGTAACCAATTGGATAGATAGCCCAACCAACAAGTACAAACCATGCTAAGGCTCTAACACCTGATTTAACGGCATCATTTCCGCTACCAGCAGCCAAATTAGCCACTTCACCATACCATGCAGTGTAAAGAATGTAAACATAACCAACCGTAGAGATAACACCCCATTTAACAGAATGTGCAGTGCTACCATCACTGAAGGCCTCACCAATGAAACCAGCAACTAACATCAATACAGAAGCACCAATTAGCTTCCATAAAAGGTCAGTTTTAGCACCAGCCGCTTTAGTAAGAAGATAAAACTCAACACACATTAAAGGTACTGTTAAAGTCCAATCAATGTAACGAAGAGCTGTTGGGTTTTCACCTGTTACCACATAAAAGTCTTTCATGTAGTAGTAGTGAACAGCTGCAATGAAAGTAATTAAACCTGAAACAAGTAAAGAAAGTTTCCATTTTCCGTCAACACTTCCTCTTTCAATAAAGAAGAAAATAGATGCCGCAAACATCGCAATGTAACCCATAAAGAAAGTAATCGCAACTGGATCACCTACGGGAATTTTTAAAAATTCTAAAAACATAATTTTAATATAATTTATTGTTAAACGTTGTCAAGATAACATTTTTAACAAATAATTTGTTCATTCATGTTTAATTAGTTGTCAACACTTAAGTGGTTGGTAAGACTACACTTAGGCAAAAAAAACACTAAAAACAAACTCATTTAACACATCAAACAAAACAATAAAATACAAGCATATATGTTTGACTATCAGTTTTTTACAAATATTGTTTACTCTTTTTTCAAAATAATGAAACACAAATAAAATTTTCTAAAAATTCATTTAAAAAAAAGTAGATATATTTACAAAAAAATAACATAAATTTTTTGGTCATAAGACAAATAATGTTAATTACACAATAAAGGAGCTACTGAAATTGAAGAAAAAAAAACAGGTCATAGATTATTTATTTGTTGGTTTAGGTGCCTCAAATTGTTTACTGATTCTTGAACTCGAAAAAATGGGTTTATTGGATAAAAAACAAATCACCATAATAGAGCCAGAACAAAAGAATAAAAAAGATAAAACCTATTGTTTTTGGGCAACATCAGACGATGTAGAAAAAATCATTCCAAAAAACTTCATAGATAAAGAATGGGATCAAGTAATTCTCAACGGAAAAACTCAGAACCTCGATCCACTTAGATACTATCACGTATCCAGCTTAACATTGTATGAAAAAGCTCTAAATGTAGCAAAAAAATACCATGCTCAAATAATATCAAATACGCTAGAACTATCAAAATCATCTCATCAAATTACGTTTAATGGAGAAACTTATGAGCCTAAATACTCATTTGATTCTCGTCCACCTATTATAAATAAAACAAAAAAACACTTTTATATAAACCAAAGTTTTGTTGGTTGGCAAATTCAAACTAATGTTGATACGTTCAATCCTCAATCCTTTACTATGATGGATTTTGAAATCCCTCAAGACAATTCTACACAATTTGTGTACGTACTCCCATTCGATACAAAAAATGCTTTGGTAGAAGTGACTCGTTTTGGGAAAGAAGTAATGAGTTTGGATCATGGTGAAAGACTACTCAAAAATTATTTAAAAGATTATTCAGACTACCAAGTCCTAGATATTGAAAAGGGTTGTATACCTATGACTGATGCTGTTATTCCATCTGAGAACCAACCCAATATAAGACATATGGGAGCCAGAGCTGGACACATAAAGCCAAGTACCGGGTATGCATTTAAATCAATGTCATTGGATGCAACAGCCATAGCAAGTCAAATAGCTTCAGGAAAAAAGGCTTTAGAAGGTTCTTCAGTACAAATACGAAATAACCGATTTGCATTTTATGACAGCTTACTTTTGAGAATACTTACAGAAGAACCAAACTTAGGAAAACCTATTTTTAAACGTTTATTTCGCAAAATAAGAGCATCCAATATTCTTTACTTTCTTGATGAGGAATCAAAATTTAATGAGGAAATAAATATCTTTTATTCCCTTCAATGGAAACCCTTTATTAAAGCTGCAATAAAACAAGTAGGAAGTCTAAATAGTGCATTTGCAAAAACACTATTGCCTCTTATTCTATCACTTCTATTCATAATATTAAATTCAATAAACTTAACTTATCTAATTGATGGTATTTTATTAATTGGATTATTGTTAATTGGGATTCCTCATGGTGCTGTCGATCATTTACTAGAGACAAATCAGTTTAATCAAAGTATATCATTTAAATTCATTGGGTTATACCTAGCTCAAGGGGCTACGATTGTTTTGCTCTGGTATATCAGCCCTATTATCGCTTTGTTGGTTTTTCTATCCTATTCAATATATCATTTTGCTCAAGCAGACTTTAAAGAATGGAAACTAAACTCAAAAATTTCATGGATATGGGGAATTTTATTTTTTAATGGAATCCTTTTGAGCCACCCCATTGAATTGAATGAGATTTTGGATCAATTATCAGTAACTGAATTACCTGAAATTTCAGGGATAGTATCCTTTAATTTATGGAATGATATTGCATTTTCTTGCTTAGGTATAGGGGTTGTTATGGGAATTTTTCTTAGGTCTAAGGCTATGATTACCTTAGGCTTATTTCTTTTATTATCTACTCAACTCTCATTAATTCATGCGTTTGGGACATATTTTATTTTTAATCATAGTCTATTGGGTTGGAACCATTTGAAGGATCATTTCAAAGTAAATTCTATTAAGTTATGGAGAAAAGCTACCCTGTTCAGCTTTGGTGCCTATGTCCTCTTTTTTGTTCTCTACTGGGTATTAAATAATGACTTTGGTGACCATATTGGAACATTCTTCATATACCTATCGGCTATAAGCTTCCCTCACGTAATAAGAATGAATAAATTCTACAACTACTTTAAAGTATAGAAAATTCCAAAAAAAATGGCTGCCAAAAATGACAGCCATTAAATGTTTTGTAGTTAAATAATTTATAGTTATGGGGTATTACGACGTGTCGTGTCTCGATCGTTGCCTCGGTCTCCTCTACCCTTGTCCTTATCTCCCCAGTCCTTGTCATCTTTATCTTTATCTCCTCGATCTTTATCCTTGTCTCCCTTGTCTTTGTCGCCTTTATCTTTATCTCCTCGATCTTTATCCTTGTCTCCCTTGTCTTTGTCGTCTCTTACTTTTTCAATAATGTCTTTAAAATCAGCTTTTTTACATGAAGTGATTACAAAAGAACTGAAAGTAAATAGAACTAAAATTAATATTTTTATGTGTTTCATTTTGATAACTATTTTATACGAATATAACAATTATTCAACATCTATTGTTTTTGATACTATTTCTTGTGATCTCACAATGATTTGGTCAATTTCTTTTGCAAGCTTGAAATCTCTTTCAGTTAGTCCATTTGCTTCGTGAGTAAATAATCTAATTTCAACCTTATTATAAACATTTTTCCAATTGGGATGATGATCATGTTTTTCAGCTATTGAAGAAACGGAAGTCATAAATGAAAAGGCTTGTTTAAAATCATCAAATAGGAATTCCCGCAGTATTAAATTTTCCTTCAAAATCCAATTTCTGTCAATCGACTTCATCTTCGCTTCTACCTCTAAAATGGTCAGTCTTTTCATTGAATATTAATTAAAATGATATTGTGCTGTGTATTTGGATTTGGCGTCCATTAATCGTTGGATAAATGGGCTATTTCTTCTACGAAGAACCAAGGGCTTTATTTTTAAATAAGTTATATTTTCATAAATCGAAACCATATGCCCAGATTTATATACCGTCAAATGATGAAAAGGGATTGGCCATATAAAACTGCTACTATTTTTTCTAAAATGAAGGATAATTCCCTTTGGTCGAAGTTCAATGTTGCATTTTCGATTGTAATCAATAGAATTGAAATCAATATCAAAATCTGAACTACAAGCCATGATAATAAATGGCTCCGAACCTATACTTCCGTTTTTAATTTTATGCAATACTCCAAATTGTTTTCCCACCAATTCATTGACTGCCAAGTCGATATTTCGATCTGTTCGGGTTGTATTGTAAACCATACTAATCAACTCTATACTAAGAACATAAGATGGAATAGAAAGGTTTGAAAAATTGACTAGATTAGTTTAATTACGTTCATCAAATGCCCGAACATCATTCATAAAAATAATTTCCGATTTGTTATCTCCTCTAATTTTTAAGTTTTCAAATTTTAAATCTTCAACATCATCAAAAACGAGGGCTGGTCTGTAATCATCTTTCCTTATTTTGATAATGACATTTTTCATCTTTAAACCCTCCACGTGTCTTACATAAAACCCCCATGCAGGTAGTTCTCCAAACATTGAAAACTCTGGATACTTTTTAGGTAATTCGGGAATATCAGATATTCTGTTTATGGGTAGATTTGCATATGCAGCATTTCCCCTGCCAGGATAGATTATTTTAACATCTTCTAATAAAACTGACTGAATTGGATGACCAATTATACCCGTAATTGATGAAGGAAATGTATTATGGAAAAAAGGTAAAGCTGGGCCACGAATAGTATATGCATGATCTGGTCTGTTAAATGGTACTTTAACTTTTACTTTACGTATCACTACGTTTCTAAGAGTACCAGGGAACTTTGCTTTTCTTATTTGACCGATTCGCATAAAAATAGCATTACCCGTATTAGTCGCATTTATTTTTTCTACCAATATATTTTCTAAAATTCCACCTTGCATGGCCTCAATAGCAATGGCAGATCGATAAGTATCGTAAACTTCAATATTGCGGATTGTGATATTTCGCATATGACTAACACTTGAAGTACCCAATTTAATTGCACTTGCACTAGATCTTACTCTACAATTATTGATTTCAATGCTGTCACAAAAACGTTTACGTGACCAATCCTCTGATTTTATACAGATTCCATCATCTGACGTATTTATATCACAATCTGTAATTTTAACATTTTTACAATCAACAATATCAATTCCATCATTATTCCAATATGTATCACTGTCTACTGTAATGTTCTTAATTAAAAGATTATTACACAACTCATAAGTCTGCACCCAACACGATGAATTTTTTAAGGTAATATCCTGAATAGTAATTTTATCAGATTCCAGAAATTCAAGAAGAAGAGGTCTTAGTGTCCACTTGGGTCTTTGTTCTATGAAGTTGTAATCTGCACTATCAATCTGACCTGCATAAAACAGACTATCTATTTTTAATGCTAACTTATCACCTCGACCATCAATACACCCCTTACCCGCCAATCCAACATTAGTTGTTCTATCTGCTATAATTAGTGCTTTCCATTTCCCTACTTTTTGATAATCATCTGGATTCAAACTTCCCAATAGTTTAGCTCCTTTTAGAAAATAAAATTGAACGTTAGATCTCAAAAAAACAGTACCTGATACAAATTCTCCTTTTGGAATCACAACCCTACCACCCCCATCTTTCCATGCCCTATTGATTGCTGATTGAATACCTTGAGTACAAAGAGTCACCCCATCGCTTTTCGCACCGAAATCAGTAATTAAATAGTCTTTAGCATAGGAAAAACTACTCCAAAAAATAGCTGCAAAGAGTGTGACAACAAATTTCATTAACTCAATATATTTAAGCCTGCAATATACATTTGATTAACGGTTTACAAACCACTATCATTTCTGATATCCATATATTATTGAGTGACTTTTGTTAACTAATTTGCTTAATTGTATGTTCGTAGCCAAGTGTTTTTATTTAAACATCCATACCTATTAGTCATCGTATTAATCCTCCTTTTCGTAGGTTGTAATAAAACAGCAAAAAAATCCCAAAAGCCTAGTTGTAAAGCCCTACTAGCTACTAATTTCAATAGTATGGATGAATTTACTGCAATAGTACATTTGGAATATACAAACAAAAGCAATGATTCATGTTCTGGAACCGTCCAAATTCAATATAAAAACCAAGGACAAACTATTTCATCTAAATTAAGCGAAGGTGTTACACAAGGTGATATTGTCACTGCTCATAAAGGTTCTATTTGGGACAAAATTTCTTTGGTCTTAAAAGCTCCGTATGCTATTATCAAAAGAAAGGAACTTAGCCAAATATTCATGCTTGCGAGAAGAAGACCAGCAATTTTTGGAAAAGATGATGTTGCTTTTTATGATTTAGCCCAGGCTAGCATGCGAAATATTTTGGTAAATAAGAATGCATTTAAGAGCTACAGAGATAGTTTAGAGAAAGGCTACATCAACACTTTTAATCACATTACAGCTCAAGCACTAATTACAGCTATATACAATGAAGAAATAGCCCACTATATTGCTTCTGTTCATGAACGACATCATATGCCACAATTGGTTTCTGGAAAATTTACCGATTTTCAGCTCAATGACACCATCAATTTCCCAGTAGATAATTATGTAGATATCATTAATAATGAACTCGGTCAGGAATTAGGAAAGTTCTTAAAATATAAATATGCCATAAATCAAGAGACTAGATGGACAGCTGATTTTACTTGCAAATTTCTAAATGAGGTTCAGGACTATTATGCCCAGTCTTTTAATATTGAAATTAAGCCATACCAAAAAAATGATTCGCTAATTAAGCGATTTAGTCAAAAAATAGAAACAGTAAAAAACAATAAATCTTACTTGTAAAACAACGAACTATGAATTATAAAAAACACATCAAACCCAACAAGACATGGCTTTATCTATCATTTCTATTTTGCATTTTGCTTAATGCCTGTAATAATACTAATAATCAAAAGATAATTGAGGCCTCAGATTATTATTCATCTTCAAAACCATGCACACGATGGTGGTGGTTTGCAACTGAAATAAAAAAACCAGACGTAAAACACCAATTAGATTGGGCAAAAAACAACCATTTTGGTGGAGTAGAAATTGCTTGGGTATATCCACTCTATCGTTATCAAAAGATGTATGCTCGTGCTTATGGAAGACAATACCCCGAAGACAGTACAGCCCAAGAATGGCTTGGTGAAGAATGGACAGAAATAGTTACTTACACAAAAAGATATGCCGACTCTATCGGTCTTTCCTGTGACTTTACTTTTGGAAGTGCATGGCCAGTTGCAGACAAACACATCAGTAAAAAAAATAGAACCCAAATATTTGGAGATTCTTCATTTCAACAACTTCTCACATTTTCATGGGCATGGCCAGATACCATGTTTGTGATTGACCATCTAAAACAAGTAGCCTTTGAAGAGTTTGCAAGTCCCTTTGTAAAAGCAATTAGCCCCGCTCTCGTTGGATCTAAATCGGCCCTATTTACAGATTCTTGGGAAATCAAACTCAATTCCACTAACAAAATCTGGACTGATGGTTTTGATTCGACATTCAATGAACGTTTTGGATATGATATTATACCATACATGATTCAAGGCATAGACTCTTTCCCGGAAGTTCGCTACGATTATATGATGCATCTAGACGAATATGTCACTCAAGGATTTTACAAACCTTATGCAGATAAATGCAAGGAACTTGGTGCATGGTCTCGCGTTCAGTGCTTGGCATCTCCAACTGATGTGATGACCACTTATTCATTAGTAGACATCCCAGAAACAGAGAGCATGCTTAATAATCCAAATTACTCTCGCATTGTAAGTTCCTCTGCCTGTTTATCAAGTAAACGTCTAGTATCTAGTGAGACATTTACATGTATGTATGGGTTTCCTCATACCTACCTGCACAAAGAACAAACTGCTGACCTTAAAATGGTTGCAGATGCTATGTTTGCTCATGGTGTGAACCATCATGTTTACCATGGCATGCCCTATAATCCTATCGGGTCTGACACCAACACTTTTTTTGCAACAACCTACTTTGGTCCCAAAGGCAGTCTAAGTGATGAACTGCCTATGTTTAATTCATACATAGAGAGCGTGTCCAACTATCTTCAAATTGGTAAAACTTATAGTGACATTGCGGTTTATATACCATATGAAGATGGTATTATGAAAGGAGCATATCCACCTGAAAGACAAAGAGTATGGGTATGGGGTGAATATGAACTACGTTATATAGAACCTCCAAAAGAATTAGAAGGCTACCATCCCCTATGGATTAATAAGCACTTCCTTGAAAAAGCTAATTTTAAGGACGGAAAACTAAACGTCGGTGATGCTTCATTCTCAATGCTCTATATTGATGTGAAATATATGGATAGTCAAGCAGTAGATCGAATACTAGAATTAGCAAAAAGTGGATTGCCAATTTGTATCAAAAACACCCCAATCGAGCCTAGCAAAGTTAAAAATAGTTATTATGAAGATAGACTTAAGGAACTAATGTCACTTCCTAATGTAAAACAACAATTTAATGAGATTAAAAACACCAAACCCCTCTTAGAAGCAGACAGTTTGCCAAACTATTGGTGTAAAGTTGATCAAGATGGAAACGCATACCTATTTCTGGCACAATGGAAATCAAAAAATCTTACCTACCCCATATATTCTGGTCAATCGTATTCAAATGTAAATTTGTCTATGCCACTAACTATCAATTATAATGGCAACAGGAGTGAAATTGATATTTTATTCAAGCCCTATCAATCGATCATGATAAAAATAGCACCATCTGGAAAAACTGAACTATTAGATATTTCATTCAACCCAAAGCACCCGATTGTTAGACCGAGAGAAAAACAACGAACCTATTTTTAATCACCCTAATGAATAAACAAAGTAGAAGACATTTTATAAAAGATAAACTTTGGAAAGGATTTATTTTAACCTTTTTTAGTCCATTTTCATCAATGGCTAAAATGGACCATTTATCCCACGAACAAATAGACGTACTAAACGCTGATGGTGTATCTGTAGATTGGGAAAAGGTAAAAAAGCAATTTACGTTAACAACTTCACGAAAACACTTTAATACTGCCAGCATTGGACCATCACCCTTAAAAGTTCAAGAAACAACCATAGCCACCATTCATCGTATTAATAAACATGCTATTGAAGATCATAAGGTTGTAGAACAAACAAGAATTCAACTTGCAAAATTCATTAATGCCAATCCAGAACAACTAGCTCTTACAAGGAATGCTACTGAAGGGATGAATATCATTGCTCGTAGCATAAAACTCAAACGAGGTGATGAGGTTATCATAACAAGCGAAGAACATATTGGAGGATCAGCTCCATGGATAGCACTCCAAAATGAAATTGGAATAAAAGTGATTGTTATTGACATTCTAGGAAAAGAAAACAAGGCACTAGATTTAATAAAATCATCCATAACAAACCAAACTAAAGTGATATCTATATCACACATTACCTGTACTACAGGTGCTATACTGCCTATTAAAAGAATAATTAAATTATGTAAAAAACACCAAATCCAATCTGTAATCGATGGTACGCAGGCTTTAGGTCAAATTTCGGTAAATCTTAAACAGCTTCAACCTGATTTCTATATAGCAAGCTGCCACAAATGGCTTTTTGGACCCAAAGGAACTGGAATTCTTTACCTAAATCAGGAATTCTTGAACAATACCCCACCACTTTTTGCTGGAGCATATACTGACCAAAAATTCAACCTCAAGAAAGGAATATATGAGTATAAAAGCCATGCTAGTAGGTATGAGTATGGAACTATTAATGCTCCCATATTATCTGGAGTTGGTGCGTCAGTAGATTTTATAGATCAAATTGGAATTCATCAAATTGAAAATAGAGGCAGACAATTGGCTCAAAGATTTCGAAAAAAAATTGCTCAAAATAATAACATAACAATTTTTACACCTTCAAAATTAGATGAACATGCCTCAATGATTACATTTCAGATTAACAATAGGAACAGTTCGAGTGTATGCAATGATTTAAGAAAAAAATCAAATACCATTTTAAGGTCTGTTACAGAAAATAATATGAATGCAATCAGAGCTTCTTTTGCAATTTATACTAATGAACAAGAGGTAGATGTATTGGCAAGGAAAATTTGTGAGTTTGCTGATCTGGGTTAACAAATACATAAAAGAACGTTTAGCCTATTCTATTATTACCGTTTGAAAATGTAAATTTGAGCAGTGAAATTTAAGCTTCTTTTAATTTTTTCTTTTGTAGCAAACAGTTGTTTTGCACAATTGAAACTCGATTTCATAAGTTTTGATTTCCTCAAAGCTAAATCAAACCAAATCATAGTCCTCAATGAACGTATTGATAGCTTAAACTCCGTTATTAATAATGAAAGAGATAACCACAACCAGCTTAAATATGAGCTTGATTCAAGTTTAGAAACATTGAATCAAGAACTACTTGAGATAAAAAAAATCCTAAAAAATTTTCAGGATTCGATTGAAGATTTAAATAAAACTCTCCAGGAAAAACTAAACCCTGCTATCAATTCTACAATAAAGGATGGTTTTATAGACTCCATGCCAGCAGACAAATGGTCTGAAATGGATGTATTCAAAGAAAATTGGTCAACTACTAACTTATTCCCGTACGTCTATTCTAAGAATAACAAAATTCCAAATTCACTCAACATCCGTCTTTTTGAACAAGATACCGGTTTCGCTATTCCATTTAAAGGCAATGTTTTTTCCGGATTTGGGATGCGACGTGGACGAATGCATAAAGGCTTGGATATAAAACTTCAAAGACACGACACTGTCAAAGCGTGTATGTCTGGTATTGTGCGATTTGCCAACTACAATAGCGGAGGGTTTGGCAATATTATCATAATTAGACATTTAAATGGTCTAGAAACATACTATGCTCATCTTCAAAAAATGGTTGTTAAGCCCAATGATATTGTCCACGCAGGTGATTTTATTGGTACTGGTGGAACTACTGGTACCAAAAGAACTGGTCCACATCTTCATTTTGAATGTAGATGGAAAGACTACCCTCTGGATCCAAGATTATTTATTGACTATACAAATTTTGAATTAAAGTCCGATACATTACTTATTAACCCAAAAGTTCTGAGAGCCAAACCTACTCCAACTCGAAAGAAATATTATACGATCAAATCTGGCGATACATTATATGGATTAGCTATAAGGTATAACACGAGTGTTTCTCGATTATGTCAACTCAATGGCCTAAGAAAAACCTCTACATTAAGAATCAATCAACGCATTAGAATCAAGTAAAAAAGACACTCTTTTAAAAATGATTGATATGTTTGTATAATGAGATGTTTAGCGTTTGCGTCTATTTGTATAGTCTTATTGGTTCAAAATGTATTTGGTCAATGTGATACTGTAACTGTTGAAAATACCACTGTTTATAAACCCTTTGATTACGACTATCTTATTGAAGCTGATGGACTAAGGAATGGTCCAGAATATGATCAAGCTACACTCTATTATCCCAAGAATAATGATAATAATTTGAAACCAATAGTGTTAGTCCCTGGTCATTCAGCAACACAACAGTCTATTTCAGCAT
>JAHEGS010000160.1 GCA_024645005.1 Bacteroidota bacterium | reverse complement strand
TTTGCCAATCTATTATTGTGATTGTGATTAACTTGAGGTTTTTATTTGCTATTATCTCGTCCTAAATTGTATGAGTAATTTTAATAAAATTGTTGTAATAGGTGCTGGCACTATGGGTTCTGGTATAGCTGCACACTTAGCTAATTCTAAACGAGAGGTAGTACTTTTAGATTTAAAAGGCAAAGAGTCGGCTAATAAAATATCAGAAAATGCGATCGATATTATCAAAAAATCAGACCCTCCATTATTAATTGAAAAATCAAGACTAAGTCATATTAAACCTGGAAACCTGACTGATGATTTTGACCAAATAAAAGATGCAGATTGGATTATTGAAGCTGTTGTAGAGCGAATTGATATCAAACATCAACTTTATTCTCAAATTGATAAGGTAAGAAACGCTGACTCTATAGTTTCATCTAATACTTCTACCATTCCTTTATCTGTTTTAACGGAAGAAATGTCAGAGTCGATGAAATCTGATTTTTGTATTACTCATTTTTTTAATCCTGTCAGATTTATGAGACTACTAGAAATTGTAGAAACACCTCAAGTCGATGTCCAGAAACTTGTTTCCCTTCGAAACTTTTGTCAAAACGAATTAGGTAAAGGTATAGTTAATTGTAATGATACCCCAGGTTTTATTGGAAATCGAATTGGTGTATATGCAATGCAAGTGGCGATGTATGAAGCCTTAGAACGAGGGCTTCCTGTAGAAATTGCTGATGGTTTATTTGGTCGACCTCTGGGCATTCCTAAAACAGGAGTTTTTGGATTATATGACTTAATTGGAATTGATCTTATGAAAGATGTACTTGCATCTTTTAAAAAAGAACTTCAAGAAAATGATCCTTTTATGGACGTCGTCAAACCTCACCCCATAGTCGAACAGCTCTTAGATAAAGGCTACACAGGCAATAAAGGATTTGGTGGATTTTATGAAACTAAAACAGTCGATGGTAATGAAATCACTAAAGCATTGAATACTGTGGATATGAGTTATTATGATTTTGATAAAGTTGACTTACCTATTGCTCGCCGTGTCGAAAAAGAGGGAATAAAAGCTTTATTAAATGATGATAGTAAATATGGAAAATATGCATTTGCTGTTTTTTCTAAAATTATTAATTATAGCGCTTTTTGTATCCCAGAAGTTTCATCTAAGGTTACTGATATTGATGATGCTCTCCGCATGGGCTTCAATTGGAATGAAGGCCCTTTCGAGCTCTTGAATGAATATGGATTAGAAAATTATATTCACCGACTTCAAGATGAGGGATATGACGTTCCAGAACTATTAGTTACTATGACTCGTTTAAAACAAGAGCCCTATGACTCTACATCTTCTCGCTCATATAATCATAAATCTGGAATGAAGTTTATTAACCGAGGTGATGGCGTTCGCCGATTAGGCGATCATAAAAAATACGCAAATCATGTTTCTAGAAACTATGCTTCTACCATTTGGCAGTTTACAGATGATGCCAGAAAACAACATTTATTAGTATGTGAGTTTCATACAAAGGCTAATGCTTTAAATGGTGATGCAATGAAAATTCTAGAGGAGGCAGTAAATCGATTAGACTCTGATGATTATCAAGGACTTATTGTTTATAACGAAGCAATGAATTTTTCTGCAGGAGCAGATTTGAATACAATGATTGAATTAGCAGATCAATCTAACTGGAAAGGTATTGATAAATATCTATCTCATTTTCAACAAGTTTGCAAAAAAATGAAATATACTTCAAAGCCTACGATCAGTGCTGTAGCAGGATTGGCCATAGGTGGTGGATTTGAAGTTGCCTGTCAAACATCTCGGATGGTAGCCCATATGAATAGTACATTGGGATTGGTTGAAACAGGTGTTGGGCTTGTCCCAGGGGGTGGAGGCTGTAAAGAATTATTATGGAGATGGGTTCAAGATCCTGAATACACTAAAGATAATGATGAGGCCGCTCTTAGAGTTTTTGATATTATTGGATATGGTTTAATGGCTCACTCACCTCTTCAAGCAAAAAAACACAAGTTCTTTTTACCCAAAGATGTGATGGTTTTGAACAGAGACAACTTGTTAGTTGAAGCTTTCAGACAGGTTTCTGAATTACAAGAGGGCTATCAAGCACCATTAAAACCTCGTTTCTGTCTAAGTGGGCTTGAACTAAAAGAGAAAATGCATCAACATTTATTAGACTTAGAGAAAAAAGGTTTTATTTTTGGATATGATGTTGAAATAGGCCTTCATTTGGCAAATGTTTTATGTGGTGGAGATACAGATAAAAACAGGGTTTTATCAGAAGATGATCTTTATAATTTAGAGCGACAGTCTCTTATAAATTTAATACAATCACAAAAAACTCGCGATAGGATCCATGCGATGCTTTTAAATGGTAGAAGACTGAAAAACTAATGAATAATTTTGAACAAGGAATGCAGCGTAATGATGCTAACTTTGTTCCTCTTACACCTCTCAGTTTTCTTGATCGTATAAAAGATGTTTACCCAGATTATGAAGCGTTAATTTATCAGGACAGAAAATATACGTGGAAGCATGTATATGATCGATGCACTCAGTTTGCTAGTGCTCTAAGTAAAATAGGAGTAGGAGAAGGGGATGTCGTCTCCATCATGGCAGCAAATACACCTGAGCTTTTTGAAGCTCATTATTCTATCCCTATGACAGGTGGGGTAATAAATACAATCAATACTCGTCTCGATGTTCGAACTGTTGCTTACATTCTTGATCACAGTGACTGTAAAGTATTTATTGTCGATCGTCAGTTTCAAAAAGTAGTTAGCGAAGCTTTAGCCCAAGTTGATCGTGAAATTATTGTTATTGATATTGATGATCCTCATGCAGGACTAGGAGAGGTACCTGTAATTGGAACATTAGAGTATGAAAGTTTTTTATTAACAGGTGATAAAGGCTTTGAATGGGTCAAACCTAAAGATGAGTGGCAAGCTATTTCACTTAGTTATACTTCTGGAACTACAGGAAATCCTAAGGGCGTCGTATATCATCACCGAGGATCCTATTTAATGTCAATGGGAAGTGTAAGTGCTTGGAATATGCCAAACCGTCTTACCTATTTATATACAGTTCCAATGTTCCACTGTAATGGTTGGGGGTATCCCTGGACATTAGCTATGCTACATGCACGTGTTGTTTTTATTCGAAATATTATTGTCAAAGATATCTTTGATCTAATAGATAAATACGAGGTTACTCATTTTGGAGGCGCGCCTATCGTTTTGAATATGATTGCTAATACTCCTGTACAAGACCAAAAACCACTGAAAAATAAGATTTTTACTATGACAGCTGGAGCTCCACCGCCCTCATCAATTTTACAAAAAATGGAATCTCTAGGTTTTGAAGTAATGCATGTCTATGGCTTAACAGAAACATATGGTCATGTTACTCACTGCGCTTGGAATGATAATTGGAATAATCTTTCAGAGGAAGATCGCTTTGAAAGGAAATCCTATCAAGGAGTTCGCTACCCTCATACAGAAATTGTCACTGTTTTAGATCCTAATACTCTGGAACCTGTTCCATTTGATGGAGAGACAATGGGAGAAATTATGATACGTGGAAACACAGTAATGAAGGGATATTATAAAAATGAAGAGGCAACAAAATTATCTTTAAAAAATGGATGGTTTCACTCGGGAGACTTAGCTGTTATTCATCCTAATGGCTATATTCAGGTCAAAGATCGTTCAAAGGATATTATCATAAGTGGTGGTGAAAATATTTCTTCAGTAGAAATTGAAAATATTGTAATAAAAC
>JAHEGS010000156.1 GCA_024645005.1 Bacteroidota bacterium | reverse complement strand
TGGGCAGCCAAATGACAAACCTTATCGATCGGATGTTTTTTAAATACCCCACCCAGAGCCTTTGCTTTAGATACATCAACGCGGTAGAAGATAAAATTCGGATAGACCTCAGACAGACAAGAGATCTCTTCCAGTTCAGCATCTACTCGAGTAATACCTAACTCGTTTAGTCGAGCGAATTTGAGATCAGGGCTATAGTAGTCGTTGATATTATCTATCCCGATCACTTGGTGTCCGGCCTCTAATAACCGTTTACTGAGGTGATACCCTATAAAACCCGCTGCACCTGTTACTAATACGGTCATCTAGTTTCTTTTAAAATCATCTTGAACACGAATGATATCTTCTTCATCAGATGGCACCGAATCGGTATGTTGCCAAATTTCTGCTACAATCCCGTAATCCTCTAATCCAATAAGACGGTGACGTTTCCCTTGAGCAAGTCTAACCTGTTCACCTTCTTTGAACCTAACAAGCTCACCTTCGGTGTCATTATCGCTTCTCACAATCCCAACTTCACCCTTGTAAACCTGCCAAATCTCAGTACGTTGGTGATGGTATTGCCAAGATAGACGAGCCTCTGGTTTTACAATCAAAATCTTAGGGCTAAGTTTCTCTTCAACACGAAGGGTGTCCACATCAATCCCATCAAAAAATCGGTTCGCAAAATCCTGCGCCTCTTCCTCCTTAATAACTAAAAAAGCACCCCATGGGCCCTCCAAGTCTTTAGCTACGATAGTGAAGCCGAAGCTCTCTATTTCTTCTTGTATTTTATAGTATCTCTCCTTACTCATTTCTGTCAGAAACTTGGTTATTCAAGTTTCATGTCAACCGTCTTAGACCCTGTAACCTTTGTCACGTTTCAACTACTGCTGCTAATTGAAATTTTATTAAATAGCTTCGCATCTTCGATGAGCTTTTGATTTGTTGGAAAAACAGATTTCACGAAGTATAATGTATGTGACAAATATATATATATATATATATATATGAACTTTAATCAAAACAAAGTTTAATTATTTTTTTTAATTATTGATTTTAATCCAGATGAAGAAAACCTGTGATCTCTTGAATTATAATAGATTTTAATTCCTTTTGATTCACAATATTCTTTACCAGTGTAGGGTTTGTCTTTATATTCAATTCCAATAATTCTAATATCAATTTTAAAGGATTTTAGAATATCCTCTAAATCTTGTTCTCGAACGTATGGGATAATTTCATCAACATATTTGCAACCTTTTAATTGAATATATCTCTCTATAATTGATTGTGAAGGAGCATTCTTTTCAGGCCTATCAATCTTTGGATCTAATTGTAGTCCCACTATTAAATAATCACAAACTGTTTTTGCTTCTTCAAGCATTTTAACGTGTCCAGCATGAAACAAGTCAAACGTTGAAAATGTAATTCCAACTTTCTTTTTCTTACTTCTAAATAACATAGTTAAATCTTATATCTGTATGCTAAAATAAACATAGGTTCAAAATCCATAATTCCTAACACAGTATGAATTCGATTAAATAAAAATCCTTGTAGTCCAAAGTTTAAGCTTATTGTGTCGTAATCTATTAATAATTGAGCTTTTTCAAATTGATCGTATTTAAGTTCTACCCCACCAAAAAAACCTTTAAAATCTCTAGCGGGAAAATTTTTGAATCCAAATGCATATCCTAAACTACTATCAATGTTAAAGTTTCCTATATTGAAGTTTTTACTTCCAACAAAATATGCTGATGAAAAATTAGAACCACCGGTAGTTAAAACAAGTAATTCAGAAATATCCTGAAGTCCCAAAACGATTGCAGGAATATTTTTTCTTTCATTCAAAAGCTTAAATCTAGCGGTAAACATTCTATCTGGAAAGTAAGTAGTTTGTGGATTTACTCTCATGTTTAATTCATGAGTGTACCGAAACATAAGTTCCATAAAAGGTAGTGGGTTAACTGTTATAAAGGTTGTCAAACCAGCATTTCCAGTTCTAACTCCTTGTAGTTGTTCTCTTCCGTACCAATCATTAAAGGTTCTTTTAAAGAATTTAGCAGGAACATACCCCATCCCAATTGCCAAAGTCCCACTCTCATACATTCTTGCAGTTGGAGCCTTAATGAGTCCTCTAGTTCCTGTTAAAGATTGAGCTTTGACTCCAAATGAAAAGAGTAGAAATAGAGCTATTAAACCACTTAAAATTCCTTTTTTTAATCCTTTGTTTTTCATTTATTTCCTTGACTAGGGCCGGTAGTCTTTAATCTTCTTTGTTTTGTAGTAACCAACTACTCGATTGTATTTTATCTCCAAGCCCGTCAATCAGCTTAATTCCTAAGTTTTCACAAATAGGCCTTTCGGGAATGGTATCGTTATTTTGATCCCCACCATTGGCAAACCTTAATTCATACTCCTTTGAAAACTCTCTATGAATCATTTCAATGGTTTTACAAACTGTACGATCATGATCTATGGAGATAAACGCCTTATCGACTGCTTTGATGTTTTCAATGATGAGTAAACGCTCTTCCTCTGTTTGAAATGCTTTTGATCCTTTTAATTCACGTTGCAAATCCGAATTGACAATCACAAACAATTCATCTGCAATCGCCTTGGCATTGTTGATGTATTCTAAATGTCCCTTGTGAATGGGATTGAAGTATCCCGATACGATGATGGCTCTTTTTTTACTCATCTTCTGTGTTTAAGCATTTAATGGAATAACCGTTTTTTAAATAAAAAGCGGTATGTCTCATATCGTCTTTGTAACGCTCTCTGGTAAAGAGTACCTCGTGAAAGGTTTTTTTGAGTTTGCGTTCTATTTTTGAAACGAGATTGTTTTTTCTCTTAATATTCGAATCGTAGGTCGTACTCGGATCATGAATAATGTCCATAGCCTCATTATTGAGTACAATTTTTTTCTGAGCGAGTATTTTTAAAAACTTCACTTCTTCGTCTGACAATGGAATTTTTTTCAGTCCATTGGACAGGGTTTCCTGTGTTAGTTTAAAGTTTCTGCGATTGGCAAGAATGTAAATCAATAAAACAAACAGCATGAGGATGCTCGAGATCCCAACTCCCATGACACCTCCTTTAAACAAGCGCTCATCTCTGATAAAGTAATCGATTTGATCACTGGTTTGAAAATCGATTTGCCCCATTGCAATCGCGCCTTTAGTATTCAAGGTCGTATACAGCCACTGATTGGGCCCCACGGAGATCGAATTGGCCGCAATCGGAACGAGTTGTTTAATTGGAGTGGTGGTGAGTGTATTTTGATTCAAATCAATAGAGTAGGAGGTTGCAGAAGCACCATCAAAGAGCTCAACGCTTTGTTCCGTACTCACAAATTGAAGTGGAATATTTTGAGTTTGACTCATAAATAGCGGATTAATGATGCCGCGTTTACGCCATTGAAGTGTATTTAAATCCAAGGAGTAGGCGTTTTTTAGGATGCTCTCGTTGAAATCATTGTCAATTTTATGAGCGTGATAAACCCAGAGTTCCTGATCTTGTTGTGAGTAAAAGGCATTTTTAATCCCCTCTGGAATGGTTCCCGAGGTCGTTACGAGTTCCCAATTGTTGGTGTCGTGGTTAAAGACTCTCAAGCTATTTCGGTGATTAAAAACAATGTTTCCACCCAGTGAATACAAGTTCCCCTCATAGGTGAAATACAGGGGAGCATAATCATTGGCTTGACGCAATCCCTGATCAATTCGTTTTAACTGATCGTCTTTAAATTGATATACAAACCCATCAATAGGAGCAATGAGATAAGGGGTGTCATTTACATAATTGATGACCATCTCGCGAAGTG
>JAHEGS010000154.1 GCA_024645005.1 Bacteroidota bacterium | reverse complement strand
CCATGAATATTTCTGGGTCTGCAAAAGGCACATTAGCACCACAACTAATTACTTCACATTGTCCATCAATTAGAGAAGTAACTTGGTCTTTACTAATCAAACGACTAGCAGCTCCAGGTATAAATATCTCTGCACCTAAGTCCCAAATTTGACTATTGGTTTCCTCAAAGCTCAATAAATTATCAGCAACAAGTTCATTGCCATTTCTATTTTTAAATAAATCAACAATCTCATCAAGCGTGAAACCTTGTTTGTTGATTAGGCCTCCATTTCGATCGATAATTCCAATTATACTAACACCGTGTTTTGCTAAATAAAAAGCTGCTGCTGCACTTACATTTCCCCAGCCCTGAATAATTGCTGTTTTGTGATTCATCGAACCGCCCCAAAGTTCATAAAAATGGCGAACACCCTCAGAAACACCCCAACCCGTAATCATGTCAGCAATTGTATATTTTTTGCTAACATCAGGTGTAAATCGTTCGTCAATTATTGGAAGCAAAACTCCATTTTGAAGCCTCGAAATAGCTTGTAATTTTTCTACTTTATCATAAGATTTATAATACCCTTGAACTACACCTTCTTGCGGATGTAAAATGCCTAGTTCAGCTGTAATTGGAATTACTTCGTGTATCTCATCTACATTCAAATCGCCTCCTGTTCCGTAATAATTTCGGAGCAACGGAGCAACGGCAGCATACCATCGCTTTAAAACTCCCCCTTTGCGAGGATCAGCAGGATCAAAATTTATTCCAGATTTGGCTCCTCCAATAGGGGGGCCAGCCACAGTAAATTTCACCTCCATAGTCTTGGCTAGAGATTCTACTTCCCTTTTGTTAAGTCCTTTTCGCATTCGAGTTCCCCCTCCTGCAGCACCATTTCTTAGTGAATTAATGACAATCCACCCTTCGGCTTCTGTTTCAGAGTCTTTCCACTCAAAAACAATTTCCGGTTGTTTGTTTTCAAATTTCTTTAATAAGCTTTCCATTATATCAATTTTGAGAAATCTCCATATAAACTCCCAGAGACAGAATCATGATCTGATCCCGTATGGGAAGACAGTACGTTTGTCTGATTTTTTACCCGCAAAATACCCAACAAAGCAAAAGCAAGAGCTTCTTTGTACTCCACTATATCAGAATCTGGCACAACAACCTCAGCATCCGTATGACTTCTAAGATGATTTATTAATGCTGTATTGTATGCCCCTCCTCCCGTTACATAAACTCTTTTGCTACTTGAATCACCGCCTGATAAATCTTCAATACTATTGGAAATCTGTAATGCGATATGATCAACAAGTGTTTTCATTTTATCTTCTTTGGATGCATCACTTCGTCTGACGATAGGCCAAAAATTGGAACTAATCCATTCTCTTCCCAGAGACTTTGGATTTTCATAGGTATAAAATTCAATATCGTTTAATTCGGATAATAAATCATAATCAATAGATCCACGCTCTGCAATTGCACCATCTTCGTCATACTCTTGATCAAATTCACGAGCAATTCTGTTTAATACAATATTACATGGGCTTACATCAAAAGCCTGCTGCTGTTTGCTTGAAGAGATATTAGCAAATCCACCAAGATTAAGACACATATCATACTCCCCAAATAAATAATCATCTGCAATACCCACTAAAGGTGCACCCTCTCCACCCAAAATAACATCAATCGCTCTAAAATTAGTTACCGTTGGTATTCCTGTAATGGCATAGATGCTATTTCCATCTCCGATTTGAACGGAAAGATTATTCTCTGGCTGATGAAAAACTGTATGACCATGAGATGAAATTAAATCTGCTTGTAGATCATTTTCTGAAAGAAAATTATTAATACACTCCCCAATATATTGACCGTAAAAACGATCTGTTCTGTAAAAAATTAATGAATTTTGATGTCTTAACTTAGACAATCTCAGTCGCCATTTTTCTTCATATCGGATGGTAACAGAGGCATTTATTTCATAATGCCATTTACCCTGTTCTACTTCCTCTAATGTGACATGAGCAAGATCTAATCCATCCATCGATGTGCCAGACATTACTCCAACAATGTTATACTTATTCATAAAGCTATTCTATTTTTCTGATAATTTACTTCCCCTCTATAATATTAGCAAACAAAATTAAGACTTATTGACTCAAGAATAAAAAAAAGCTTCAATCGTAATACGTTGATTATTGTAAATTTGACTCCACATGAAAAGAGGGTTAATTTTTTGGATATTCACATGCATCATAATTACTGGTATTTGCCAAACCCAAACTAATCAAAAGCTAAAATGGAAATATGGTATTGCTGGCGGAATTGCTTTACCTAAGCTACCTGATTATTTTGACCCTAAAATAGGTTGGAATGGTCAACTATTTTCCTCCTATTCTTCTAAAAATAAATCTGTATTTTCCTCATTAGGAATAAGAAACCTCCAATATAATAATGCAGAAATTTTTACCTCCGTAACTACCAAAGACTTGTTTTTTGATATCGGTTTAAAATCCAATTTTGGGAAATTATCCAAAACCAATTTGATGATTAGCTACTCACCGTCCTATGTTCTAAATTCAACCAAAACATATAACGGAATTGATAAACAAGTACCTAAGATTACTTCCATAATCGAAGAGTACGATAACATCATCAGTCATTCTTTAGCAATTGGAATAGAATTAGAATTAACGGAATATTCATGTCTGGTAGTTAGGTATCAAAAGCCATTAAAATCCAATCAAAAACAACAGTTTATTGATGCATTGCCGTCATTACTCAATGTATCATACGCCATTAATTTCAACACATTTGTTTCTAAAACAGATCCCAGGCAGCTGATGATTTCATCTCTTTTAGCACTCCAAAAGGATACACTTTATATTATTGATAGAGGTTGTACAAATACAATCACAAAAGATCAATTAGACTCAATATGGGCTAAAAACTTCACCTTCTCTAATTATCGTATCATTGATGACCATGAGATTTCAACCATTCAAAAGCGTCAAAACAGTATTCATTTTGCTGTTTTTGGCAACTACTATGCAGGAACTGGTGAACCCAATAGTAGCGGTATCTACCTTTTGGACAAAAATTTGAAAAATGTAGAATATCCCTACCCTTCTTTCACAAGAATCACAGGAGGCACCACTAAGTGTTTTGGTTCCTCGGAGAGTATTGCTGTTGGTATTTTCACGTTTAGTAATCGGTTAAGTAAAAAACTTAACTAAAAATATACCCTTTTATCTAAGCCTTAAAACTATTTTTGAACTATGAAAAAATTAACCATTGTTACTCTAATACTTATTCTCATTCAAGGAAAAAGTGAAGCACAACACAACCATGCTCATCTTGCTACAGAAATTGATAGTGTTTCATACGCTGTCGGAATGAATATTGCCAATAGTCTGAAATCTGGAGGAATTGACACACTTAATTTTGTGGTATTTACCGAAGCTGTAAAAGATATTCTTATACATAATCATGCAAATATGGATGGACAGCTATCGAATACCGTTATCAATGACTATGTTTCAAAAGCTAAGGCGGCTAAAATGGAATTAATGACTGCTGAAGGCAGAGCATTTCTAGCTCAAAATGCCACGAAAGAAGGAGTAATATCACTATCTAGTGGACTCCAATACAAAGTAATTAATAAAGGTAATGGAGCTATTCCTATCGATGGTCAAACTGTAAAAACACATTACAGAGGAACACTCATAAACGGAAAACAATTTGACAGTAGTTACGATCGTGGTCAACCTGCTACATTTGGTGTAAATCAAGTAATCGCTGGATGGACTGAGGCATTAAAACTCATGCC
>JAHEGS010000151.1 GCA_024645005.1 Bacteroidota bacterium | reverse complement strand
TTGTGCAAGCTGCAATGGCCGAGTCAAAAAAAGGCCCACCTCCTGTCCATCTCTGGAACCCACCATTTTGTGGTGATTTAGATATGCGAATTGCAAGGGATGGAACTTGGTTTTATTTAGGGACACCGATTGGAAGGGCACCCTTAGTAAAATTATTTTCATCAATAATTAGAAAAGATGGCGATGATTATTTTTTAGTTACACCAGTAGAGAAAGTTGGAATTATTGTTGATGATGCACCATTTCTAGCTGTAGATTTTGACGTTGAGAATAAAGGATTAGATCAAATAATTAACTTTCATACTCATGTTGGAGATATGGCCATAGCTAGCAAAGCTAATCCAATTAGAGTAATTCGTGATAAAGACACAGGCGAACCTAGTCCATATATCTTGATAAGATCAAATTTAGAGGCACTCATTGATCGGAAAAGTTTTTATAGACTTGTCGAACTTGGTTCTGTGCAAAGCTTCAAGGGGATTGAATGGTTTGGCATTCGTTCAAATGGTATATTTTTTCCAATCATACCAGCAGCTGAATTAGAATAGAAATATATTTTAAATCAATACCCTTGGTAAAATTTACCATGGGCATTGATTTGTTTGGTAATCAAATATTAACTTGCTTTAGTCCATGGGCCAAAATCTTTTCCCGCTTCTACAATCTCATACATCACGCATGGTTCGTCACCTACAACCCAACCATCATGGCCTGGTGCAAAATAATAAGCATCCCCTGGCCCAACTTCAATTTTTGATCCATCATCATGTGAGCAGCCGAGTCGACCTGAAATAACAACACCAACATGACCTGCCTGGCAACTGTGACCACCAACGGTTGGTTTGATACATTCTGACCAGACCCAACCTGGCTGTAGAACTAATTTTGATGCATTAATATTTCCCAATTGGACAATGTCAACTCTCGCCTTTGGCGGTGTTTTTACTTCATCAGCATTATCAAAGTTTTTTGAATATAAATTAGACATTTTGTTCTCCCTAAAATAATTGGGACACTAAATATCTAAGATTTTTGCCATGTATGGCTTTAAATAAAGCGACCCCAACGATACGTATACTCATATCATCAAGATATGAATTAATAACCATGGTATATCAAAAAAGTTTTCACTCAAGAATTAATTATTAAAATAATAGAATATGGTGACTATATTTTTTTAAGAAGGCCGTGATATTTTTCAGGTTTATAACCAAGAAATACATGTTCAGAAATTACATCATCCTCTAGATCAAAAACAGTTTTTACTACTTCAGCATAAATGTCACGCGCATCAATTGTCATTTTTAAATCTCGATCTTCAAATAAATTTCGCTTACTCAATCCAGGCCAATCTGAAACAACCTGTTTTCCATTTACAAGACCTCCAGCTAATATCATAGAACTTCCCCATCCATGATCGGTTCCTTGAGTCCCATTTTCAAATGCAGTTCTACCAAATTCTGTTACAGTTACTATTGCAGTATCATCATATAATGGTCCCATTCTTTTTTTAAAAAATCTTAGAATGTTATCCAAGTCCTCTAATAGTTCAGCATGTTCCCCTTGCTCGTTACCTTGTAATGCATGTGTATCAAATCCATCAATTTCTAACAAACCAACTCTGGGACCATTTGGTTTATGCATTTGACTAGCTGCAAAGCCTACTAATTCAATTGTATCACCGCGGCCATGTTTGATTGTATCACGGCTAGAGATATCTTTTAACATTCCATTTAATTGGCTATCAGATTTCCACATCTTCTCAATTTCAGCATATTCTTTTTGTGTAGCTTTAGAGAAGTTTGTTGGAAAATAATTACTATTTACTTCATTACCCCTCAAAATGATTGGTATAGGAAGCGATACTGCAAGTGACGAAAATCCTGCTGCATTCATTGCTCTGCCAACCCAACCAGATGTAACTGCATATGCCTGTTCTGATCCTGTTTCCATTATATTTTGTCCATCAAAATGTGACCGTCCCGTATATGGAAATGACGTAGCATGTACAAAAGCAGCATTACCGGATTGATATTCACTTTCTAAAAATTTTAAATTTGGATGAATTCCAAAAAATCCATCCAAATCATTAGCGCCCTGAACCAAAACATCTTTTCTGATTTTAGATAAATTTTTATCAGCTAGGGGCGGTACAGCAGCCAAACCGTCCAATCCACCTCTCAAAAGGACAACTAACAATCTTTTTTCTGATAGCTTTACATCTGGAAAAGCCATATTTGGACTTGCCATCATATACAAAGTACCCAGTGATCCTTTTAAAAAATTTCTACGTTTCATTTTAGGTCCTCATAAACTTAGGGTGACAAAATATTTTTAAACATGCGAGCGTAAAAGTTGGTGCTGCTTTTACTTCAGCAGCTTCTGGACTACCCATACCAAAGAAAGTTTTCGCATATCTATCTGGATCAAATTTCAATTTATACTCAAGTTTATCTGAAATTTGGATAATATATCGAACTCTTCTGTCCATCATCTCTGGCGTCAACCAATCAACCGCAAGATCAGGCCAACCGTTTGGTTGAGGGGTGCGCGAATTCAAGTGCCCTAATTCATACAAAATATTATTTGTTTGATCTTGGCCCCAATCATCACCCTGGCCTAAGAATTTCAATGGCAAACCACCGCCCACTGCTTTGTGAACATTAAAAAACCAAAGTTCTGGCTGTAAAAACTTTGTAGAATTTTCACCAAACTTTATTACTGCTTCCACAACAGCTTGATGAACTTTTACTAAGTCACCAGAAGATTGATTATATACATTCTCGATAAACCGGACTGCTTCTTCTGGAGGTTTGTCACTTATAAAGTGAAGGCTCAATTTATTTGCAACATGTCGCGCTGTCATTGGATGATTAGCTAAATCAACACATAAAGCTTTCAATTTGTCTTTAGGTTTGCCCCTGTACTTCTTACCTAAAATTTTATGTGCACCAGGCTCATGTCTATAATCGTTAAAATAACCTTCTTTTACATCATCATCCCACACTTGCCCCCATCCAGTCAAAACATAAGCAGCTCCATTAACATCATCTTGTGTGTAACCAGCAGCAGGTGTCAGTGTAAATAATTCTAATAATTCTCTTGCTAAGTTTTCATTGATTGCAGCAATTTTTTTCTCTCTATTTCTCTTAATGTCTCTGGCTCTCTCTGAATTGGGGCCAGTACTCTCCTGATTAGATAAGTACAATTGCATAGCAGGATGCCAAGTCGCATCGTAAAGTAATTCACTAAAATTTGATGCCATGTTTTTTCTTAAAGTAAGATAATAATTACCAAATAATTCTGCTTCAACAGCATCAACACTTATAGGGAAATAATTTATCCAAAAATGCCAAAACCTATTAAATGTAGGCGTATTGCCATAAACAACATCTATTGAACGTGTTTGAGTATCTCTCCACCAAGCAAATGAATTGTATTTTTTCCACCAAAGTCTTTGTAATTCATTGTTCGATATTTCTCCTGCAGCTAAAAGTGCCCTTAAGCGTTCCCTCTCACTATCCATTTCTAATAGATGATTAACCGCTGATTTAATGCTAGTTGGGTACCTTAAGTCTAATAAAGATAAATCCCATGTTGAAAGATTATGCATTTCACTAGGATAATTGTATCCTAAGTATCCACCATAATATTTTTCAAGAAGTTTTATTTGTTTTTTTGTTAGGTAGCCCGTTTCATCTTTATCAATACTTTTTTGCCAATTATTTATTGCTGATCGAGTACCTTTCCCAAAGTCACCATCAATTGCAGATTTATAAAATCCAGCTGATTTGAGGTAGGTTTGAATCAATTTTTTTTTCTTTTTTGAGAAT
>JAHEGS010000147.1 GCA_024645005.1 Bacteroidota bacterium | reverse complement strand
ATTGGAATGTATTTCGGAGGAAGAGATCACTCTACAGTTATTCATGCTTGCCAAACGGTAAACGATTTGATTGATACAGATAAAAAGTTCAAATCAGACGTAGACGAACTAACTAAGCGAATTAAAATAAATACATATTAGTAATTATTTACTTTCATTCTGCCAATTTCAATTCACTAACCCTAAAAAAGGGTTAATTGCCTACTCACAGAGATGTTGTTTTCTTTAGTGAATGAAGGTAAATATAGTTTCCTTCCAAATCTTCAAATGTTGCATAATAGCCTAAAGATCTAGAGATAATGGTCTTGGGTTCAACAACTAGACCTCCGGCCTCCTTTACTCTTTGTATCACAAAATCAATATCTCTGGGACAATCTAGATAAATTGATCTTTTTTGATAAATCGACCTATTCATTAGCCAGTATAAAGGACAATAATTAGAACCACCAACAGAGACAGCCATAACCTATCATAATAAGAGTTACCTTTGCACCAAATTTATCAAAAGCTTTATGCAGAACATTAGAAACGTAGCAATCATAGCTCACGTTGACCACGGTAAAACAACACTAGTTGACAGAATCTTAGAATCTTGTAAATTTTTCAAGGATCATGAGAAACCTGGTGAACTCGTCATGGATAATAACGATTTAGAAAAAGAACGTGGAATTACCATCTTATCAAAAAATGTCTCTGTAAAATACAAAGACACCAAAATAAACATCATAGACACTCCAGGTCACAGTGATTTTGGTGGTGAAGTAGAACGTGTAATGAATATGGCAGACGGAGTATTATTACTTGTTGATGCATTTGAAGGCCCCATGCCTCAAACACGATTTGTACTTCAAAAGGCTCTTGAAGCTGGACTTAAACCTGTGGTTGTAGTCAACAAGGTAGATAAAGAAAATTGCACGCCAGACGAAGTTCACGAAAAAGTATTTGATTTGATGTTTGCACTTGATGCAACAGAAGAACAACTTGATTTTGTAACCGTTTATGGAAGTGCTAAAAATGGATGGATGAGTTCAGACTGGCAGAAACCAACAGATAATATGTTTGCCGCTTTAGATGCTATTTTAGAACATGTACCTTCTCCAAAAATAGAGGAAGGAAACACCCAAATGATGATTACCTCTCTTGACTTCAGTAGATATACTGGTAGAATTGCAATAGGCAAACTCAAAAGAGGACAACTTTTGGTAAATCAACAAGTAGCTCTTGTCAAAAGAGATGGATCAATTGCTAAGGGTAAGGTAAAAGAACTCTTTTTGTATGATGGACTCGCAAAAGTAAAAGTTGATTCAGTAAATGCGGGTGATATCTGTGCAATATCTGGGTTAGAAGGATTTGAAATTGGAGATACCATCTCAGATATTGAAAATCCAGAAGCTCTTCCTTCAATTACCATTGACGAACCAACGATAAGTATGCTTTTTACTATCAATGATTCTCCATTTTTTGGCAAAGAAGGAAAATATGTTACAAGTAGACACATTAAAGATCGTTTAGAACAAGAACTTGAGCGAAACTTAGCCATGAAACTAGAGGAGACATCAAGTGCAGACTCATTTTTAGTCTATGGAAGAGGTGTATTGCATTTAGCTGTTCTGATTGAAACCATGCGTAGAGAAGGATATGAAGTTCAGATTGGTCAACCTCGTGTAATTATAAAGGAAATCGATGGCATCAAATGTGAGCCAATTGAAGAACTTACTATCGATGTCCCCGAGCACCATAGCGGAAAAGTAATTGAATTTGTTTCACTTCGTAAGGGTAACATGCTAACTATGGAACCCAAAGGTGATGTTATGCATCTTGAGTTTGAGATTCCCTCACGTGGTATAATCGGACTACGTAACACCTTACTCACAACTACTCAAGGTGAAGCAATTATATCACACAGATTTAAAGAATTTCAAGAACATAAAGGCGAGATACCTCAACGCATTAACGGGTCTTTAATTAGTATGGAAAATGGAAATGCCATCCCTTATTCACTCAATAACCTACAAGATCGCGGCAAATTTTTTGTAACGCCCAACCAAGAAATATACGAAGGTCAAGTAGTCGGAGAGCACAGCAGACCGGGTGATGTGGTTGTCAATCTCACAAAAGCAAAAAAACAAAGCAATGTTCGATCCAGTGGTGCTGATGAAAAAATCAAATTAATTCCACCACAGATATTTACCCTTGAAGAAGCTTTGGAATACATTCAAGCAGATGAGTATGTAGAAGTAACACCTGAAAACATTCGACTCAGAAAGATACACCTTAAAGAACACGAACGAAAACGTGCAAAAAATGCAGCACTTGCTTAGCGTAATTGACCTTGTGAACCCACATCGATAAATAGTTACTTTTGCATTGTGAGTAGAGTCCTTTTTTACCTCATTATTAAACCCCTATCACTTCTACCATATACTGTTGTTTATGGTATATCGAATGTACTATCATTCTTATTTTTTCACATTATACCTTATCGCAAGAAAGTTGTAATTAAAAATTTGGTAAATTCATTTCCAAAAAAAAATAAAAACGAAATAAACTCGATAGCCCGAAAGTTTTATCATCACCTTAGTGATATCATCATCGAAAGCATAAAACTTTTTAGCATAACCCAAAAACAAATAGAATTACGCTTTTCTGTTCAAAATCCAGAAATTCTACAGACATACTTCATCGAAGGTAGAGATGTCATATTAGTAGGTGGTCATTATAACAATTGGGAAATCTTGGCAGTTGGGATCAACCAGATTGTACCTCATGACTGTGTAGGCATTTACACCAAATTAAGCGATCCCTTTTTTGATGATAAGATGAAATCGTCTCGAAGTAAATTTGGACTGAGAATGATTAATACTAAAGAGGTTACAAGTTATTTTAAAGAGAAAACTGAAACTCCTAGAATGACTATTTTTGGAGCAGATCAGAGTCCAACATATAGTAAGAATGTTCATTGGACTAATTTCTTAAATCAAGATACCGCTGTTGCATTAGGAACAGAACGCTTTGCTAAAAAATACAATATCCCTGTTGTTTTCTGTTCAATAATTAAATTAAAAAGAGGAATTTACACTGCTGAATTATCCGTATTAACAGACACACCCCATAATACTAAAGATGGAGAAATTACAGAGTTGCATACATCTACCTTAGAAAAACAGATTAATAAACAACCTGAGTTCTGGTTATGGACTCATAAACGTTGGAAACGCAAAAGGGAGAATTAATTTAAGTAAATTCGCAATACAATTTAAACTCATGATGAAAAGCAAGTTAGTACTTATTCGTTATCTCAAAAGAAGTTTTCTTCGTCTTGGAATTCATCAGTTTATACCTGCAAAATTTTTAATTAAACTCGGATACATAAGCTTATTATCCAAATGGATTAGAAAAAACAAGAATATAGGATACACCTCTTTCCCTTATAATGGTTTCAATTCTAAATTAAGAGAGGGTCTATATAACTATTTGATTAAAACACAGTCTCTAGACGATGAAATCGATTACCTTGAATTTGGTGTTGCTAAGGGAACTTCATTTAAGTGGTGGATGAAAAATATTCATCACAAGGATGCCCAATTTAATGGCTTTGATACCTTTACCGGATTACCAGAAGATTGGGGACATTTCAAAAAAGGTGACATGTCAAGTAATAACCAACAACCTAAGATAGACGACAATAGACATCAATTCCATCAAGGGTTATTTCAAGTTACATTGCCCCAATTTTTAGAAAATTACACAGGACATAAAAGAAAGGTAATTCATCTAGATGCTGACCTTTTTTCTTCTACATTATTTGTACTCACCTCATTATCGCCTTATCTCAAGCCAGGAGACAT
>JAHEGS010000130.1 GCA_024645005.1 Bacteroidota bacterium | reverse complement strand
CCATAACCACTTTTTTCCAGCGGCCTGGCCAATGCAATCAACTCATCGGCTGAAATATAGCCTTTCTCATAAACAATTTCTTCAATACAGGCGATTTTCAAGCCCTGTCTTTCTTCCAGAACCCGAATAAAATTTCCTGCATCCAGTAATGATCCAACTGTGCCCGTATCAAGCCAGGCTGTTCCCCGGTCCAATCTCTCAACATTTAATTTTCCATTTTGTAGATATTGAGAATTTACTTCTGTTATTTCCAACTCTCCTCTAGCTGAAGGGGTAATAGATTTCGCTATGTCAATTACATGATTGTCATACATGTATAAGCCGGTGACAGCAAAGTTTGACCTGGGCTCTAAAGGTTTTTCTTCAAGGTCTACTGCCATGCCCTTTTCATCAAAAGCTACAACGCCATAACGTTCTGGATCTGTAACATAGTAGGCAAATATGGTGGCACCATCCGTTCTTGATATAGCCGTTGATAATTGATCTTCGATATCGCTGCCATAAAAAATATTATCCCCCAATATCAAACAAACATTATCGTCACCAATAAATTCTTCACCAATAATAAAAGCCTGTGCCAAGCCATCAGGACTGGGTTGTTCCGCATACTGAATATTAATACCCCACTGAGAGCCATCATTAAGCAGAAACTTGAAATTTTCTAAATCCTGTGGCTTGGTAATTATCAGGATATCCTTGATACCACTTTGTATGAGCGTCGCCAAAGGGTAATATATCATCGGCTTATCATAGACGGGGAGTAACTGTTTACTGGTAGTATACGTGACAGGGTGTAATCTGGTGCCAGTACCGCCAGCGAGAATAATACCTTTTGTTACCATTCGATATTTTCAAACCTTGAGGAAGATGGAAGGGATTTCTGTAAAAAAAGTAGTACTGGCTCTAAAGCCAGTATCTTTTTCAAATTCATGAGTTAAATAAACCGTATTCCTGAACAGCATAGTATATATTCTGGAATTAATCGGCAATCCAATTCCCATTTGTATCATCAAGTCTCCAATTTTTGACATTATATATAACAGGAATCTAGGGCAGACAAGATACTTTGCTGGCTTGTTAAAAGTTCTGCGTGCTGCCAACTCTATTTCATTAATACTATATGGTATACCGTCAGATACCACATAGGCTTTATTATCAGTAATTGTATTTGAGATACATTTCTCAATGCATTTGCATAAATCTTGCACACTGATCATGAGTATTCTGGATGAACTAACAGGTAGTGCTGGCATTGTTCTCTTCTCAATCATCTTTAACCATGTTGATATATTGCTGCCCATACCACGACCATAGACTATTGAACTTCTGATAAATGTATATGAAATATTGGAGCTTGATAATTCTTTCTTGATCAGGGATTCCATTTCACGTTTTGATTTTGAGTAGCTATCTTCCCCATCAACCTTGTTGCTTGATAAAAATATCAATTTTTTTACTTTACTTACCTTAGATAAATGTAAAAGTTTTTGCGTGGCAAGATAATCGGTGTTTACAGGCCTATTATGTAGATCAACTGAAGCTATTCCAGCACAATGCACAATATAATCAATCTTATTATCGGTAATTAAACTCTCATCACAAATTGTTAAATCAGCAACAATAAACTTATTAATTTTTTGTTCAACTTCATCATTTGATACTCTATCAAGACCGATAACTTCATAATCCTTTGAGGACAAATGCTCAGCCAGGTTCGAACCAATAAACCCGCCAACTCCTGTGATCAATACACGCGTCAACAGATTTTCCATCCATATCTGGAAAAAAATTTAATCATTGAAGATAAAAACATTCGGATATGATTAAAGCCTTTACGAGATGAATTACCGCCATAGTGAACAATTTTCATTTCTGGTAAATACATTATTTTCCCGATTTTGTTTAATTCGATTGATAGAGAAAAATCTTCAAAATATAGAAAGTATCTTTGATCAAAGCCCCCTACCAATTTTAAGGCTTTGGTTTTACACAACATAAAACATCCACTGATAATTTCCACTTCTGCAAACTCTTTATTATGTACCATTTCTCTTAATTCATAACTGCCAAGTTTATGTGAAAACAAGTTTTTCAAATACTTCAGATTTATCGCTCTTACCAAGAATACTAGTAGTGATGGATAGGATTTTGCTAAATACTGGACATTACCTTCTCCATCTCTAGCCGATGGGCAGACAGCTACAACCTCATCTTTTTTTTCCAGATAATTCAAACCTACGATTAGACTAGAAGGAGAAATAACTACATCTGGATTTAGAATTAAATGATACTTGTCAGTGGTATCAGCAATAGCAATGTTATGTGCTTGCCCATAGCCCAGATTCTTATCTGTGGAATAAATTTGAATTTTTAGCGATGAATCAGAAAATTGCGCAATAACGTTTAAAAGTTCTTTATCGTTATCGCCATTGTCTATTACGTATAATCTACTTATGCCAAGATGAGAAGGGATTTTTTTTGCTGATTTGACTATAGATTCTATAGTTTTAGTTAAGACCAGACTGTCCAGTGAATAAATTACAATTGAAATACTTAACAAAGGTTACAATCTTTTTTTAATCTTCTATAGGTTCTAGACTATCACCGAACGGCGTTCTAATTCGCTGCATACCTTCAGGAATCTCATTATCAGAAATTCTAACTACCTCAAAGTTCCTGAAACGTTCAGCCCTTTCGGCTCGTATTCGATTTCTTTCCGCTTCTTCTTCAGGAGTCCGATTAGGTAATGTTTGTAATTCACCTGTAAAGGGATTTCTTCTTAATACATTTGTTCCAGGTATGGTATCCGGGTTATCTTCAAATACCACCGAATCGCCTTCATTAATAGAAATAGATTCAAATTCGGAACCTGCAGTAATAATATCTGTAGAAACCGGGATTTTAGATTCCAAAGGTGTCGCATTCCTCAATGTTAATAAAGCAATATCATCTCTGCATTGAACTCCTTTATCCAGATTTTCAATACAAGGATCTGTATCCGGAAATCGAATAGACACCCGGCGCGAGCTTATATCTGCAATACGAAAACCTCTATAGCCTTCAATATTGGTAATTCCTTTACCATCATATTTAACTCTCACTGAATCGCCTTCTCGACTAAGTAAAGAAGCATAGTATTCATCACCAAACCGACTAATACCTATTAGAGTGAAAGCAGGTGTAGATTGAGTTCGGGAGGCTCTTTGTGGGCTTGTATTGTCTACTTGCTGACCTTGGGAGCTCTCTGTTTGTTGAAACAAATTAAGTCCCTGTCCAAATGCCAATGCAGGGCTGGTCAGGATACTCAGGGTCATCAATAAGTTGTTTCTTATAGTCTTCATTAGATTTTCTGATTTCTAAGATATTAACGTGATAATAGTGAGACAGTATATTTGCAAATTCTATTCATTTTATCTTATAAAAAAAACGGCACCCGAAGGTGCCGTTTAAATTACTTCGTTTTACAAGGTTTACTCAGTGATAGTAATAACTATCGCTTTACCTGTGTAAATCACTTCACTACCAGTACTGTAAGCAAGGGCAAAGCGATGCTCACCCGCAGGTAATTTTTCGCCGTCTACTGCAGTTACTGTGTAGCTTGCTTCCAATGAGTCAGTAACGATATTTGCGCCTGGGAGACCAGAGATATCCCAATTTGCAAAGAGTCCGTCTTCATCAAGGTAAACAAATACGTTACCTTCTAATCTACCAGCTACATGGATAGCACCGGCTGATCCGACGTCAGTAGAGTCTACACCAACAGTAACAATGATAGTAACCTCATCATCGACAGTGAAGGTATCTCCATAAGTAGTACCGCCATCTGAAGTGGCACCTGCAGAGAAGGTAACATCAGTTCTACCAGCAGCTGACGCAGTATTAACGCCCTTAACAGCGGCAGGGA
>JAHEGS010000127.1 GCA_024645005.1 Bacteroidota bacterium | reverse complement strand
TTCTAAATACCAATAACTGAGTAGTTGTATATTGATCACCAAGACTTTTAATAATTATACCCATGGTGTCAATTAGTAAAACACCTAAAAGCATTGCTCCGACAGCTAAATAAGTATTAACATTAAATGAGTATTTTTGCATAAAATAAATATTTTTAATTTGAGACTAGTATAATTTTTATACGAATAATATGTTAAAAATTACTTTTAAAGATAACTCAAAAGAATTATAGTTTTTGCTCTCTATATATTTAATAAATAATATTTGAAGGAAGTTTTTTCTATGAAGCATTTTAAATTTAATTTTGACGAAATTTTACAACCTCAAGATTGGGGATTTCCAGTACCAATAGCTTATGGGCCTGGAAGAATAAAAGAAATTTCTACTTTTTGTAAAAATTTAAATATTCAAAACCCCCTAATAGTTACAGACAGTGGGAGTAAAGATTTACCTTTTATTGAAAACTTAAAAAAAATTCTTACAGATGCAAATATAAAATCTGATCTCTTTTACGGTATATCACCGAACCCAAGAAGTGATGAGATAGCTGATGGATGCTCTAAATTTAGTGGAGGAAATCACGATGCAATAATCGCAATAGGTGGAGGAAGTGCAATGGATGGTGGAAAATCTATTTGTTTAACAGCTAATAATGATTATCCATTATTTGATTTTGATTGGGAAAAGCCTGCGCCAAAAATTACTAAAGAAAATCAATTTCCAAAGTTAATAACAATTCCAACGACAGCTGGAACTGGTGCCGAAACTGAAAGTACAGCGATGGTTACTGATGTAGAGCAAATGATGAAGTTTTGTATCTGCCATCCCGAGCTTAAACCATCTGTTGCCATACTTGATCCTGAATTAACTTTAAAACTACCTGCCAACCTAACTGCATGGACAGGTGTTGATGCAATGGTTCATGCTATTGAGGGATATATTGTTCCTGGTTTTCATCCATTGTGTGATGGAGCAGCTTTAGAAAGCTTAAATTTAATATCTAAATCCTTACACTTAGCTGTAGAAGAGCCTGATAACTTGGCTGCTCGTGGTGCTATGCTGGTGGCATCAATGCTTGGAGGTGTTGCATTTATAAAAGGTCTCGGACTTGTTCATGCAATTGCTCATATGGTTGGTGCTGAATACAACACCCATCATGGTTTAACAAATGCTATAATTCTTCCAACAGTATTGAGATATAACCTTCCGACTTTAGAAGAAAAAGTAAAGCGTATGTCTGAAGCAATGCAATATGAAGACAGTTCCGTTGCTACATTTATCACGAACCAAGAAAAACTCTTGGACAGGTTTAATATTCCTAAAGGACTTAAGGAAATTGGTGTTCCTGAAGATTGTGTGGACAGAATTGCAGAAAAATCTATGGTTGATACAGCATTTGGAACTAATCCAATTAAAGCAGATCTTGATGATGTGCGTAAATTAGTAATTGAAAGCATAAATAAAGCCAGATAAGGGAGGCAGTTTTGGAAAATCTTCAAAAATTTTATATTAATGGTAAATGGGTAGAGCCACGCTCAAAAAATACTATGCCTGTAATAAATCCTGCAACTGAGGAACAAATTGGAACTGTGGCTATGGGGAATGCCGAGGATGTTGATTTAGCAGTTTCTGCAGCTAATGAAGCATTTGTGACTTTTTCTCAAACAAGTATTCAAGACCGCCTAGACTTGCTTATAAAAATAAAAGATGTAACCCAAAAGCGCTTTGAAGAATTAGTAAAAGCAATGAGCACAGAAATGGGCGCTCCAATGACCATGGCTAGAGATGCGCAAGCAGATGCAGCGATAGGACATTTAGATGGCTTTATTGATGCCTTAAAAAATTTAGAAGATCAAAAAACTTTACCTAACGGTGATGTACTCTGTAAAGAGGCAATTGGTGTATGCGGCCTAATAACTCCATGGAACTGGCCCATCAATCAAATTACCTTAAAAGTATTACCTGCTATTGCTACTGGTTGTGCAAGTATTCTTAAACCTTCAGAACATACTCCTATATCAGCTGTTGTTTACACAGAAATATTGCACGATGCAGGTGTACCTGCTGGTGTTTTTAATCTTGTGCAAGGGAATGGGGAAGACGTGGGTGTTGCTTTATCAAGGCATCCTGATATTCAAATGATTTCATTTACCGGCTCAACGCGTGGTGGCATTTCTGTTACCAAGGAATCCGCGACAACAGTAAAAAAAGTTACACTTGAACTTGGTGGCAAATCTCCAAACTTAGTTTTTGCTGACTGTGATCTTCAAGAAAAAGTTACAGCATCAGTTAATGAATGTATGTTTAATACTGGTCAATCTTGTGATGCACCTACGCGATTATTGGTAGAAAAAAAATGCTACGCAGAAGTTCTAGAAATTGCAAAACAAGCTGCTGAGAATATTTCACTTGGTGATCCCACGAAAGAAGGTGATCATTTGGGTCCGCTATTTGACAAAATTCAATACGATCGAGTGCAGACAATGATTAAAGTAGGTATTGATGAAGGGGTAACATTGCTTACTGGCGGACTTGGTAAACCTGAAGGATTTGAAACTGGTTGGTATACGAAACCAACAATATTTGCAGATGTGACTAATGATAAACGTGTGGCTCAAGAAGAAATTTTTGGCCCTGTGCTAGTAATCATTCCTTTCGAGGATGAGGCAGATGCTATCAAAATAGCTAATGATACCCCATATGGATTAGCAGCATACATGCAAACTGGAAGTAAAGAACGAGCAGACCGAGTAGCAAGACAATTGCGAGCTGGCGCAGTGCATGTAAATGGAGCGGGATATAATTATGGCTCACCATTTGGAGGATATAAACAATCAGGCAATGGACGTGAGGGTGGCGACATGGGTATCGAAGACTATCTTGAAACAAAGACTTTACATTTTCCATCTTAAATTATAAATGCTCGAAAATTTATCGGCTGCTAAAATTGTATCACTAGTTACCTCAAAAGAAATAAAAACTAGTGAAGTTGTTGATTATTATTTAAGTCAAATAAAAAAGTATAATCCCAAACTAAACGCGATTGTTTCTTTAAAAAAAGAAGAACAAATAAAAATTGAAGCTAATAATTTTGAAAATTCTTCAGATAAAATAGGGCTAATTCCTGGAATGCCCTTGGCAATAAAGGATATAACGGATGCTAAAGGCTTTCCCACTACTTTTGGGTTGCATGAATATAAAAATAATATTGCTAGTAAAAACTCAATATTAGTCGAAAGACTAATCAATCAAGGTGCTATCATTATTGGTAAAACTAATACTCCTGAATTAGCTGTAGGAGGTCACACTATGAATAAAATTTTTGGTTCAACGGCAAATGCTTATGATACATCAAAGTCAGCGGGGGGTTCTAGCGGTGGCGCCGCTACAGCTGTAGCAGCCTCATTAGTACCATTTGCAGACGGTACAGATATGATGGGATCTTTAAGAAACCCACCAGCATTTTCAAATTTATATGGATTTCGACCAACCCCAGGTGTTATTCCTGAAGATAGAAGTGATTTTAAAAAAAATTACCCCATTCTGCAATCTGCTGGATGTATTGCTAAAACTCCTAATGAACTAGCACTATTTCTTGATGCAATTGCAGGCAAACATGAGCTTGATCCAATTTCATTTGATTTAACATCTTCTTTCAGAGATAAAGAATTTTCTGATAGCGAGTTTCTGAATTTAAAAATTGCATGGCTGGGGGATATGCAAGGTCAATATAAGTTTGAGTCTGGAATTATTGAACTTTGTGAGAATAAACTTCAAATATTAGAGAAGAACTCAATAAAAATTGAATATTTAAATCCAGAGCTAGATACGGAACAATTATGGGAATGCTTCACAACGTTACGATCTAAAATCCAATATGAAGATTATTCTAAAATGGAATTAATTAGTCTAG
>JAHEGS010000116.1 GCA_024645005.1 Bacteroidota bacterium | reverse complement strand
AATTATCTGAAATATTAGATGCTTCCATATGGTTTCGAAGCGTCTGATTTAACCCACCAGGTGTATTTAGAGAATCTAAAGCATTGCTTAAATCTATATTATTACTTCTTGAAACATTTGAAAGGTATTCACCCAACATCTCTAAAATATACGCCTCTGAATTTTCTTTATCATTCGTAAAATGTGATAGCCATTTACTTGATATTTTTGCTTGAAACAAAATCACAGACGCCATTGCACTTACAGCAAAATGTGCGTTTAACCCTACTTCAGAATTAACAACAAATATTCTGTTTTTCTTACTGAATAATTCAGATACTATTATACCTGTAGGGTAACAGGGTAACGGGCAATTACCAACCGCAATAAATGGCAATGGTATTGTTATTTCTATTTCCTGAGCTGGGTTACAAAGAGTTTTTAAGTCATTAAAAGAAACATCTACCATTACAGATATAATTTTTTTATCTTTTTTGAAGTTTAGTTTAGGCAATACTTCTTGTGCAGTATTTTTAAGAAGACACAAAATAATAATATCAGACTTATTAATTAATTCTTGGTTACTGGTAATTTGGACATCATTTAACAATGCTAATTTTGCTGCATATTTTATACCACGTTTAGACACATAAATTTTATGCCCTTGATTGGTTATACCATTGACCATTGCTGAAGCTATTTCCCCAGTCCCAATAAAACCAATTATAGCCATTATGCCCGCAACCTCAGCCCTTGAGGATCAAATGGTGCTTCTTTTAATTGAATAGCTGCATGTGGTTTACCTAAAATGGAAACATCAAATTTGTTACCCTCACCAACATGCTCAGATCTTATGAAGCAGAGTGCCAAAGATTTCTCTACGGTATATCCATAAGCTCCAGAACTTACTCTGCCTACTGGTGTTCCATCATTGAGAAATATAGGCTCACCTCCACTTGCATCAGCATTATTTACTTCTATCTCAAGGATCACTAATTTCTCACGTGGTTTTTTGTTCATTAAGTTTTGAAAGGTTTTTTTCCCTAAAAAATTTGGTTTATCCATTTTAATTAATTTATCCAAACCCACTTCCTGCGGCCAATATTCAGGACTATATTCTCTACCCCAAGATCCATACCCTTTCTCAATTCGCAAACTACTTAATGCGCGCGAGCCAACAGGCTGAACTTTAAAATCGGATCCCATATCAATTAATGCTTCATATAACTTTAATTGGAATCGTTCTTTTACATAAATTTCCCAACCAAGGTCCCCAGTAAACGAGATCCTGATTGCAATTGCTTCAGCCCCAATAATAGAAATAATTTTTGAATGCATAAATTTCCAATTATTTGTACTAAAATCTTCTTGGCATAATCTAGAGAGTAATTCTCGAGATTTGGGACCAGCTATATTAAAACCACAATATTCGGACGTCTGACTAATAAGGGAAACTGTCTTAGGCAAATCAACTGAATTAAAATATCTTTGATGATATCGTTCAGCCATTCCTGATCCAATCATCCAAAAATGCTCATTTGAAAGTTTAGTTATAGTAAAATCTCCAGCTATTCCGCCCCTGACTCCAAGTAAGGGCGTCAAACAAGAAGCGCCAATTTTACTTGGAACTTCGTTTGCAACAACTTTATTTAACCAATCAGTTGCGCCCTCACCTTTGATTTCATATTTAGCAAAATTTGAAATATCTATTATACCAACACCCTTTCTCAATGAACGGCATTCGTTACCAACCTTTTCAAACCAATTTTGACGATCAAACCCGTAATCTTCTTTACCTTTTTGCCCCTCACCAGCAAACCATAGAGGGTGCTCCCAACCAAAATTTAAACCAAACACTGCTCCTAAGGATTTTTGCTTTTCATAAACAGGACGCATTTTCAAAGGGCGGCCTGCTTCTCGTTCTTCGTTAGGAAAATGAATCTTAAAACGATTTGAGTATTGATCCCGAACCCTGTCTTTGGTGAAAGTTTTATCTGCCCACGAACCAAACCTCGCAACATCCCAAGGAAACATATCAAATTCTGGTTCCCCATTTATTATCCATTGTGCTGTCATCAATCCTAAGCCACCCGATTGGCTAAAACCTGGAATAATTCCATTACAGCAAAAATAACCTTTGAGTTCAGGAATAGGCCCATATAATGCAGAGCTATCAGGCGACCATATCATTGGACCATTAATAATACGCTTTATGCCAACACTTGCAGCAACAGGCACTCTATCCATCGCGCGCGATATATTTTCGGTAATTCTATCAAGGTCATCAGCAAATAATTCATGACCGAACCCACTTGGCGTTTCTTTTTCTGCCCAAAACTTCATATCTTTTTCATAAGCACCAATCAGTAATCCGTTACCTTCTTGACGCATATAATATTCTCCGTCGCGATCAGCTACAGATGGTAATCTATATTTCATTTTTTCAATTTCAGGTATTGTATCAGTTACAAGATATTGATGTTCAGTTGGCTGTAATGGTAATTTGATACCAGCCATTGCAGCAACTTCCCTACCCCATAAACCAGCAACATTTATAACCCATTGAGTATTAATAGTTCCTTTTGGAGTAACTACATCCCAAGTATCATTCTTTTTTTTGTTTGTAGCTATTACTGGAGTAAAACGGTGTATTTCAGCACCCATTTTTCGCGCTCCTGACGCGTAAGCTTGGGTTACTCCGGAGGGATCAACATTACCACCATCAGGCTCAAACATTACACACCGAATTCCATCATAATTTATTAATGGGTTTTTTAACTTTGCTTCATCAATGGAAATCTCATAGAATTCTGCATTAAAATATTTAGCTTTTGCTGCCTGTATACGCAGCTGATGCTCTCTTTGTTCAGTCTGGGCTAAATATAAAGATCCTGGTTGAAAGATTCCACATCCTTGCCCAGTCTCTACCTCTAAATCTTTGTATAATTGCATTGTATAGTACTGTAATTTTGAAATATTATTATTATCATGAAGCCCATGAAGGTTTGCTGCAGCATGCCATGTAGAACCTGAAGTTAATTCATCACGTTCAAGAAGAATTACATCTTTCCAGCCTAGTTTCGTCAAATGATAAAGTATTGAACAACCAATTAATCCACCACCAATAACAACTGCTTGTGCATGAGTTTTCATTATTCTTCTCTTCCATACGAAATTAATATTTGACGAATTTCTTGTGCACGGCAATCACCCGCTTCAAGTGCATAAACAAATGCTTGAGTAAGTAAAAAACATCCTGATTTTATTGCAGACTTTTTTAATTCTTCATTGCCTAGCATAAAATATATATCTACCAAAATATCAATATTTTCATTTTTATGTGCATCTAATATTTTAGTATTTAATCGTTCGAACCTAGTCACAATACTATAACTCTTTTCGTCCCAAGTTAATTTGCGTAGCTACCCATTCGTGGAATAAATGTGTTGGCCCATCCATTACAGGAGAAAACTTACCACCATCAAAGAATTTACCGCTTCTTCCCTCTTGCATGCCTTCAACAACATAGATGTCTTCCTTAAAAACATCTTCCCAAAAGGTTTTATTTTTCATTCGCAAATCTTTAAACTGTGCTTTAGTAGCTTCGGCTGATGCGTAATATATAGCAACATGTTCTCGGGTCGTATTTATGTTTTCAGGTTCTAGTATTATCGCATACGTATGATCTCGATGAACCCCGAATAATACATTTGGGTAAAGTGATATATATTCAGACGCTGTATTCCATTTTTTATCAAGACCATTAAAATCAGGAAAAACTTTATCATCATCTCCTTTTAATTGAGAATAAACATACGAGCCTTGGCCAGAATATTTCAAAGGGTTTTCTAAGTGGTAATGATCTTCAAGCCGAGAAACTAAATTCAATCCTGGATGTACCCACGGTAAGTGATAGCTTTCACAATAATTTTCAACTGCCAATTTCCAATTGCTTTTTACAGATAATTCAAAC
>JAHEGS010000115.1 GCA_024645005.1 Bacteroidota bacterium | reverse complement strand
AAACAGCTGCAGCTCCTATGAAGGAAATGCAAGCACCAGTCACTGCAGCTGAAATGCCAGCTGAAGAAGACGATACGTTAAGTTACTTTGCGAAGATAGCTAACGGTTAATAATTAAAGGGGAGCTTCGGCTCCCTTTTTTTTATTTCTTAATAATAATGTTGCAGATTTGGCGGTCCATAACCCATCCATTCTATTGGATTTGTATCTATGGTTTTAAGGCCACTACCTCCATTAACATTAGTAACAGCTGTCATATTAGTACTCTTTGCATCTATAAATGAACTAACATTCCCGCGACCAGCTTCTGGACCATTCATTAATTGATTTGCTGACATTCCTACTATCGGACTAGATACAGGAGGTACATTAAATCCATCCATAGTAGCTGCTTCTGCAAATGCCGGTGCAAATAAATAATTTAAGAGGCCAGTAAAAGTTGAACCAGCCTTTGCAGTTTTCTTTACTTTGGAGTCATTTGAAAGCATTGAAGAAACACCGCCTGAAATCGCTGCTGCTTTGTATCTATTCATACCAGTAGCATAACTACCTGCAGATTGGGCAATTCTAGCTGCTTTAGCTTCAGATAAACTAGAAATATTTGAAGTTCCCATCATTACATCACCAGGTACCAGTTGACCTAAAGTAGAATCTTTCATACCACCAGAATTCATGGCCATCATGGCTTGGTTCTGTTGAACACCTTTTTTAGCTCTTTGAAATACTTCTATTTCTTTTTTATATCTCATCATTGCATTCTTTTTCTTAAATGCCACATCAAATAAGAATTTAGCTATAAAATATCCGGATTTAAATCCTAGGTAACCACCTATTACACCACCAGCAAATATGCCTAAAGGACCAGCTACAGCTCCTACACTTGCACCAAGAGCAGCACCGAGAGCACCTCCTGCAAATCCACTAATTAGTGCACCAACACCTACTATTTGTTCAGCCAGTGTATAACGAGCATCTACAAGCATTTCCTCACCTGTCAAAGCATTTGATAATACTAGTTTTTTATTAAATAAGATTAATGCGATTTCAGCGAGGACTGCCCCAGTAAAAACTGATCTCATTAGTATTGGATTAAATAACCATCTCATAACAGTTCTAAGCGGTCCAGGAGTATATTGTTTTCCGAATTCAAAAAGTGCAGTTCCATATGCATATACAGTTGGAAACATCTTCTGTTGTGGAAATAAATTTGCTTGTACTAAAGCTCTAAAAGTTTCCTTTTCACTAAAGTCAGGTAAAATCTTAGCGGCGCTGCTGAAGAGAGCTCTCAAGACACCTTTCGAAACGCCGTTTTGTTGTTTGTTAACCGAACCGCGAGGCGACTGAGTACCCCCAGTTCCAACTGTAGCTTTTAAGTTTCTAAAATCTTCCTTAGATATGAACTGAAATCCACCACCAAAAGTTTTTACCCCATATCTGCTGCCGTATTGTTTTGCTGTTCTAGCATCAAAATCACGAGGATTTGAAGCAACTGGGATATTTGGTCTAAAACCGCCTTTTGGTACTCCGGCTGAGTTAGTACCGCGCATATTTCGACCACCGTCTCCCATAGTAGTACGCTGAAAAGGAAGTGTTCTATTAGGAATGGGGGGTTTGCCAGTACCAGGTGTGCCAGTACCAGGTGATAATAATGTTCTCACTTGGATTTTTAATGCTCGGTTTTCAGAAAACATGTTATTATATTTTAGGGTCATATTTTTTAAGTTATTTTTAAGACCCCTTATTGCTATTTGAAGGGTTTTTCCACTAAATGGCATAGTAGATACATTTTCTGGAAATTCTATTTCTCCTGTATCTTCATTTGTAAATCCAGGTATTTTTGGAATCAGTTTTAAGATTTCATCTTTAAACATAGCAGCAAGTAAAGGACCTATTAATGCAGTTAAACCTAAAATACCTTTTACACCAAGACCAGTCCCAAATAAACCTTCACCGCCTCCTGTTTTCTTCTGAGTATCCTTTCTAAAAACTTGTTTAAATCCAGCTGATGATAGAGCTTTTTTTGCTTCTCGCTTAGCTTCTAAATCATCACCAGTTGGTTGCTGAGATTTAATCCATGCTTCAAAGTTTTTATTGAGTCTTTCAAGATCTTCATTACCTTTAATGATTTCTTCATTAATATCTTTTAAACTAGCCATTTTGGCCCTCTTTCATTTTTTGTTCTTTTTCTTTAATATAATTAACAAGTAAAGCTACGTAAACTTCCCTTTCCCACGGCATCATATTCTCAAGATCAGATAATGAATAATTATGATTTTCCATTAATGTAAAATTAGTTTCATAATGGTTTTGTAATGTGTCATGCGAAAGGGCTACAGAAAAAAATCCGCTTGTCCTTCAATTGTTACGTCATTTTTATGTTTACATTTTTCACATGTGTATTCGATTTCCTTTTTTAAAGCTGGAATACTATTTACATAATCAGATAATTTTTGAAATTGTATAGTTGATAGACTTCCAATAAATTCTATCACATCTTCAATTGGTTCTTCAGCAAATATCATTCTTTCGTCTTTTAATTGTAATGCATCTAGACTTAATAATACAGATTGATATAATACTTCTGCGCCATTATTGCCGATCTTGTTTAATATTTTATCAGTTGATACATCGTAATATGTAGGATATTTAAGTTCAATGGTCATATCTTCAGATAATTCAATTTTATTATTTTCAGTTGAAGACATATCAACATTAACATCGCTAATTCCTATTGTAACTTTATTTTCATGATCACATCCTTCGTTTTGACAACTGAATAAAAGTTCAGATGTTTCTCCTACAGATTTAGATCTTAGTTGTAAAAATAAATATTGTACGTCAAATGTAGTCAATTTAAATTTATCAACTCCTTCTACGCAACTAGATATTACATCAAGCATTGCTTGTGATATGCCAGCTTCATCATCTGATTCAGCCGCCATTAAAAGAACTTTTTCTTCTTTCACAAGATACGGTCTGTATCTTGTTTTCACTCCAGTCGATGGTATTGTCACATCATAATAAGGAGTATTATTTAGTTTTGGTAGTGCCATTATTTCACTTTCATTTTATGTTAAAAAATTATTTACGAGCTTATCTACGCCAAGCGCCTCTCCAACTCTTCCAATAACATCTGATTGATTGAATCCAAAAGGTTTGCCTTTTTGTTTAGATGATCTCCAGTTTTTGTATGATAGCTGAACATTGAGCTCAACTGTTCCGTCCATTGATCCATCTGATAATTGTATCTGACCCATTGATGTAGGAAACGCCTGAATCAATTCACACGAATATACTACATCAGATTGACCTATGAATCCAAGATCTATTTCACCTTTGAGTGCATTGATCGTTCCACCTAAATTAGTTCCACCTAAGAAATTATCTATTATTGTATTTGCCATAGGTGGAAGCTTTGGTAAACCAAATGGCGTTTGATATGTTGGTGCACCGAATCCTCTTGCGAGTTGGTGTATCTTTACATTAAATGCATAATCATTTAGATATCCGACTTCAAGACTATTCTGATCGATACAACGATCTTGCCATGCTTCAAAGTATTCTCTGATTCCATAATCATTTAGACAGCGAAATGTAAGAGCTACATCATCATATGCTTGATTGTTTGCAACTTTTTGATTAATCAAACCAATGTCTCGTTCTTGAGTCATGATTTGTCTACCAGGTAAATTAACACTCGAACATAATAGATTGAGTTCTCGACTTCTTAATCCTGCAATCGGAGGTAGTGCAACTGCAAATACATTTGATCTTGCAAGACCTCTCTTTTTTGATATAAGAGCTTTAAGATCGTCTATCGTTTCTACTTTACGTCCCATTAAATCATTCTCCTAGAATCTGAATATACACTACTTGCACTTGATTTCTGAAAATCTTGTGTAGGTAGGAATGTTGCAATTTCCCATTCAGGTGCAGGGACTCTTGCAAATCGACTT
>JAHEGS010000037.1 GCA_024645005.1 Bacteroidota bacterium | reverse complement strand
TTAATGTACTTTGGGTAAGGTCTAAAACACGGTAATAGGTTTTATCCTTTTGAATCTCAAGGTCTGCTGCATAGGGGGTGAATGGTTGTTCGAGTGTTCGTTCTCTTTTGAAATCCTTGTCGTTCAAGTATCGTTTACCAACAGTCCATAGATCTGCAGTAATTAATAGTCCTAAAATGATTAATCCATAGTTTACCTTTATTTTTTCCGTGTAAATCAACCAAAGCATTAAAATGATACAAATAGCAAAGAATAAACTTCGTTTACCGTCTTTTTTTACTTCGTCTAATCTCATTTCTGAGAGTTGATCTTTGAAGCGGTCAATATTTATTTGTGTGACTTCTCCCTCTTGACGTTGTATAATATTCTTCGCATATTCTGTATCGGAATCATAGACAATTTGTCCATTCTCGTCCTCTTTGGGAGTGGAGTTGAAATCATTAAATAAAGTGCCAGAGAAACTCAATAATAAGATTACACCAATACCTCCAATGGCAGTATAGCTTATTTTCTTCCAATTATTTTTCACAAAGGACGGTTGACTTATTATTTTTTCTAGACCTAAAAATGCGAGTAACCCAGCAGAAATTTGAACTAAAACCATCATCATGCTGGGTGCTCTAAATTTGTTATAAAGAGGGAAATAGTTATACATGAATTGATTAATTCCTGTAAAATGATTTCCTCCCATTGAAAGGATTAAGGTTAATATCATAACAGAAACAAGCCACCATTTTTGATGTCCTTTAATGACAACCAAGCCCAAAATCATCAAAATAAAAAGAGTAACTCCAATATATTTAGGACCAGATGTACTCCCAATTTGTCCATAGTAAAGCCCAAGTTTATCAGAATCCCCACCACTGTAATTGGGTATTATAGTTGCTCCAATATCAGACCAACCATTACTGTATGAAAAGACATAGTCTTGGGTTAAACCGTCTTGTTTATCGGCGTTAGCTTTATTATTTTTAGTAATCGTTAGTTCACTTTTTCCACGAATAGATTCCTTAGCATATTCATTGAGTAAAAGAATGTTTAAACTATTGGCTCCAAGACCAATTACAGCTCCAGCTACAGCAATACCGCATGCTGTAAAAAAAGTTTTAAACCGCTTTTCTTTGAAATAGGGATATGCGTGAAAAAGGACAAATAAGACAACCATAAATCCGCCGTAGTAGGTGATTTGGATGTGATTTGCTTGTAATTCTAATCCAAATCCAGTTGCCAATAATGTTAGTCCCAAGAGGTAACGATTATTGAAAATATACTGCATCCCAGCAATCACCAACGGTAGATATCCAATGGCTCTTGCCTTGGTGTTGTGCCCCACGGCTAAAATGGTCAAATTTTCGGTTGCAAGTCCAATACCTATAGCCCCGATCAATGCAAGCCAAGGTCTTACCTTGAAGGCAAGAAGCATGATGAAACTGCAAAAGATATACAAAAATAGCTGCGACCAAACCCTCGGATAGTTGGGGATTTTTAAATGTTTAATGATGGTTGATTGACTGGGAAGACTAATCACATAAGATGGCATTCCAGCAAAAAGCGAATTGGTCCATAAAATGTTTTCTCCATTTTTACGATACTGAATTATCTCACTAGCAGCTCCCTTATATTGGACAATATCACTTTGCTTAGGTGCCTTATTTTTAAAATTATTGGGCACAAATAATGCCGATAGAATAGCAATGAGCAGAATGGCAATGATGTGTTGACTGTATTTACGAATAAAAACTTTCATATAATTTGAGATACCTCAAAAATAGAATTAGTTTGGAGAGTATCCCTATGTTGTAGCTCAATTTATTGGAGAAGATTTGCAAATGTTTTTGCTTGACTCTCACGACTGTACTCTGTTATTTTGGCGTTATTAGGTAGTATGCCATTATTCGATTCCCATTTTTGGTATAAGTCGGTGATGTGATTTTGAATATCCACTATGTTGTTATCATGGGCTAATCCGCTAGCTGTTTGATGGATGATTTCTGCCACAAATCCATCTTTTTTACCCACATAAATAATGGGCTTTCTGGCTGCAAGGTATTCATATACTTTGGCGGGAATACCTCCTTCTTTTCCATGTCGGTTTAATGGTCCAAAGACTAAGAGTGCGGAAGCCTTTTCTAAAAATTCAATACTTTCAGAATGAGGAACATATGGGCTGAATTTTGTATTACCAATCAGGTTTCGTTGGGTTAGCTCTTTTTTTAGATTGGGATAGACGGAGCCAACAAATTGAAGACAAAATGGGTTGTTTGGGTTGTCTGCTTTAAATTGACTTAAAGCATCTAAAAAAGGAGTGATATTATATTGATCACTGATAGTCCCAGTGTACGTTAGCGTGAAAATATCATTTTCAATTAATTGGTATTTTTCAAAATCGATAGCATCATACCCATTTGGGATAGTTGTATATTTAACGAGATTGGTATTTTTTGATTTATCATTTAAAAATGGAATATACACAGATGAGGCTGTGACAATATGATCGGCATTTTCGATTACTTTTCGTTCATGTCTTCTGTCAAAATAATTCGAAAATTTGGAATGGTTAAGGAGTTCGTAGTAGTAAACATCAGTCCATAAGTCTCTGAAATCAATAATCCAATGAATAGAAAATTTTTTCTTTAACCGCTTACCAATTAATTGAACAGAATGAGGAGGACTTGAAGTAATTAGATTTTTTATTTGATGTTGTTTTATGACCTTTTTTGCTGCAGAGTAGGCATAAATGCCCCAATATTTTCTTGGATCAGGAATAAATAGATGGGTTCTCAAAAAGATAATCAATTGTTGGATGATACTCTTTTTGTTAATGTTCGCAAAACCTGCAGAAGGGATATTTTTTTTGCCGAAAAGCCGGGCATACCATTTGAGAGGTTCAAAAGATTTGGTCGGGTGTAAAAAAATTCTCGAATCTATTTCTTGGGTCAATGTCTCATCCAAGACCATATAACTTGCATATTTTTCATCAGGGTAAATTACATGAACCTCATGGCCAAGTTTAACGAGGTAGTTGCTCAATTTTAACCAACGCTGAACTCCGGCTCCTCCACTTGGAGGCCAGTAATAGGTAATTATGAGAACTTTTTTATTAGCCATCAATGCTGATGTTGCCACAAATTTATTGTTTTGGTGACGTGAATGTTGGATTTGAAGGGATAATTTCAATCATGGGTAAATTACCTAAAGACTAAATTTCTATATTTGACTGCATTATCCAACATGAAAATACTTTTTATAGCCACTAACATTCCTACAACCAAAAGAAAGAGTAATGGGGTTATTTTACGTATTGCAGCGTTTTTGTCTAAAAAGCATGATATGAATGTGGTTTTTCCTAAAGAGATCATACCTTTTTGGTTGAGGTATAAAGCCAAGTTTAAATCACTATACAACTTAAAAGACTATGTGTTGGGGAATCAAGAAATTGAAGTTTTGCCCTATTTAAGGTTACCCCATAAACCGAACGCTTTTTGGGGTTTAAAGTACTTCAAATTAAGTCGTTTTATCTCTAGAAATTATGATGTTATTCATGCACATTTTTTATTTCCAGATGGTTTGATCGCACAACAAATTTCTCAAAAAATCAATCGTCCATATGTAGTTAGTATTCGCTATTCGGATATTGCTTTATTAGCATCTGTATCTCATAATTCTCCTACTTTTCAATCAGCCAAATCCTGTTTAAAAGAGGCCAATGTAATTCATGTTTTAAATGATTACACAGGGAAATATATTCAGAAGGTATTTCAAACAGATTATTCTGTTATTCCACATGGTGTAGATCTACCAAAATTATCAAAGTTGACTTATCAAAATGATAAAATTATCATCACTTGTGTGGCCGAATTTATTCCACTTAAACAAATCGACTGGGTTATAAACGCTGTAAAATCATATGAAGGGGATGCAGAGATAGCGTTAAAAATTGTTGGTAAGGGGCCACTACTGAGAAAGTTACATGCACTTAAGGGAACTGACTCCCGAATTCAATTCTTAGGGCACATACCACACAATCGGGTCATGGAGATTTTAACGGAGTCCCATATTTTTGCTATGCCATCAATAAAAGAAACCTTTGGATTGGTTTATTTGGAAGCTGCTTCAACACATAATGCCATTATTGCCTACCACAAATATTCTATCAACGGAGTTTTTGAATCCGGAAAAGAAGCATTTTTTTGTTCAGGATATTCGAGCTTTAAAGACCAGTTGCATCAATTAATTAACGATCCTAAATTAGTAAAGAACCTAGCGGACAATGCCTTGCAAAAAGTTCAAAATATGAGTTGGAATTCTATCATCAAAAAATATAATCGCCTGTACGAGACCCTTGTCTAATCTATCCAATATACGAGTAATGGTTGCTATTGTGACATACAATGGTGAGGATTATATTGAGGATTGTCTTAAATCGATTATTACAAAATCGAATGTTCAAATTCATGTCCTAGATAATAATTCAAGAGATGGTACTGTTGACATCATAAAAGAGAATTATCCAAGTGTTTATCTTACCCAATCAACTGAAAATTTAGGGTTTGGTAAAGCAAATAATGCTTTGTTAGAATTAGCTTGCCAAAAGGGGATGGATTATGTTTTTTTATTGAATCAAGACGCCTATTTTATTGAAGATTGCCTCGACAATTTATTAATTTCAGCACAAAAACAAGGAGATCAGATTTATTCACCTATTCATCTTAAAAATGATGAATTAACGCTAGATGAGGGGTTTTCGTCATATACTTTTGGGGGTAGAAAGTATAATAAACTTGACTTTGTAAATGCTGCGGCTTGGTTGATACCAATTTCGATTATAAGACGTGTTGGTGGATTTAGTCCCTTATTTTTTCATTATGGTGAGGATAGGGATTATGCAAATCGTGTGAGATTTCACGGTCATCATTTTAGCATAATTGAGGATGCAAAGCTAGTGCACAACAGAGAGCAAAAAAGATGGGTGAATAACAAAGAAAACCGTATTCAATTTTCCAATCGATTCTATATTAATTTACTTCGGTATTATACAGATATTAATAGCGGATTGATAACTTGTGTTTTTGTGGCTACAAAAAATACGTTGGGTGATTTTGTTACTCAACTTTTTGCTGGGAAGTGGAGGCTAGGTTTTCGAAATTTCGGAATGTATTTCAAGTGTTTTCCCCAATTTGGCACAATCTTAGAATGCCGAAAAAGGGCTAAGGTAGCCAATGGGTTTTTTTTGGAATTACCTTGAAATAACAACTATGTATTGAAATGTCAGAAACTCTCTAAAGTAGGGTATGAAATTCAAAGGGTAAGCTATGGCTTTGTCAAGAATGGTAGACCGACTTTCAAAAAGTCGGTATTTGCGTTTAATTTTTTGTACTTTAAATCCATTGGGAGCTAACTCATTAATGTTTCGAAGCATGAAAATACGCAGATGGGTTTTGTCGTAGATACCTCGTTCATTTCTGGGCCATTTCAAAGAAAAGAAATTAAGTAGAGATGAGTAATGATTTGTGTTAGGTATGGAAATAATCATTTTACTGTTCGGTAAAAGTTGTTTTGACAGGATATCCAAAGCCTCTAGAGGGTGAGTAAGGTGCTCTAATACATCTCCAAAAATGATGTGATCATATTTGGGGCATTTTTTGAGAAAACTACGGACTTCTTGCTGATTATTGAGGTTTACTACTTCAGCAATATCTAGCCGTTTTTTTGCAATGGATATGGTTTTTGGGTTGTAATCTATCCCAGATACATGAATATTCTCATGAATATTTTCTTTGATATATAACCCCAATATACCTTCGTTACAACCGACATCTAACAAAGATTTTGGAGATTCTACAAACTGAAGTAAATCAGTTCGAAGACTTTTATATGATTTATTATTATGAATCAATTGGAAAACAAAAATGGGTCAATTTATCGATTGGAGTTTGTAGTTCATCTTATCCTAAAGGCATTGCAAATTTTAATCATATTTTTGAATAAGTAATAAGAAAATTTGGGGATTATAGTAAGACAGTCGTTAAAAGCTAGTGCAGTTGGATACATTGCTGCTGTAGTTGGTGTAATTAATACATTCTTTATCTATACCTTGTGTTTTACAGAGAGTGAGCTTGGGCAGATTCGTTTTGTACAAGATACAGCTATTTTATTGTCAGGGCTATTTAGTTTGGGCGTATACAATATAGCTGTACGATTTTTTCCGGAGTTTAAATCGGAAAATAAACATAATGGGTTTTTAGGGTTATTATTATTTTTTTTTATTGGAGGGGTTCTCTTGTTTACCATCCTATATGGGCTGATTTGCGAGAGTTTACCTGACGAGTTTAATGAAAACATAAAGGTTATTTGGCTGACTTTTTCAAGTGTTATCTTAGTCAAAATCCTCTTTCAATATACTAGTAATTTTGGACGGATAGTTGTTCCCTCTTTGTTAAATAACTTATTTGTTAAAATTGGGTTGTCATTGATAGCTCTGTATTTTTTAAATACTCAACTGCCTTTTGATAAACTCTTATATGGTGTGCCGATCATATATGGAGCTGCAGCATTAGGGTTGATTATTTATGTAGGATATATCAAACAATTGAAAGTAAGTTTCCAATTTTCATTTCTGACTAAGGCACGAATAAAAGAGATATTAGTTTATGCAGGATTCGGTATTTTGGGTACAATAGGGTCTAGTTTAGCAACGCGTTTAGATATCTTTATGGTTACGGACATACTTGATTATGCACGAACAGGAGTATATGCCATAGCGTTTAACATAGCCAACTTACTCATGGTGCCAACGGCAGCTATTTTTGCAATTTCAGGGCCTATCATCGCAGGTGCACTCAAAAAAAAGGATATGGATCATGTGGAAGAAATCTATAAGAAATCAGGACTCAACTTATTTGTTTTGGGGTGTTTGCTTATGATTCTAATATGGTGCAACATGGATGAAATCTTTGAAATTATTCCTAACGGTGAGCGTTACAAGTCTGGAAAAATTGTAATTCTTCTTCTAGGTTTGGCTAAGTTATTTGATATGTTGACCAGTATTAACGAATATATCATTGCCTACTCCAAGCATTTCCGTTACAACCTTTATTTCCTATTGGTTTTGGCTGTTGTTAATGTTGTCGCTAATTTGACCTTAATTCCACAATTCGAATTAGCAGGGGCTGCTTTAGCTACACTATTGTCGGTTGTTCTATTCAATATTTTTAAAACCTATTTTGTGTACGCTAAATTCAAGATTCATCCATTTCAGCGAAAAATAGGGTATACTATTCTAATTAGTATCTTTATTGTATGCCTCAATATGATTCTTCCAAACTTGGATAATTCATGGTTGAGTATAGTTTTTAAGTCGATTGTTCTAGGTGGAATCTTTGTCTCTGGTGTACTTATTTTTAGATTATCGGATGAGGCTAATATGTTTTGGGAGAATTTTAAAAATAAATTGGTGAATAAGTAATCTGAATTTGGTTATACAGCCTTCAGAAATCATTATACATTTGCGATAGATATAACACCATGTTAAACATTATCTTATTCGGACCTCCAGGAGCAGGAAAGGGAACTCAAAGTTCTAAATTAATTGAAAAATATGGCTTAGTACATCTATCAACAGGGGATGTCTTCCGTTATAATATAAAAAATCAAACCGAGCTTGGAATTCTAGCAAAAAGCTACATTGACAAGGGACAATTGGTGCCAGATGAAGTGACCAATCGAATGGTTAGGGATTTTATTGAAAGAAATGATAATGACCAAGGGTTTATTTTTGATGGCTACCCACGAACCACAGCTCAAGGTGAAAACTTAGAGCAAGTTCTGCAGGATTTTAATACTGAAGTAACAAGTATGATTGCATTGGAAGTAGATGAAGATGAGTTGGTTAATCGATTGCTAGAGCGAGGTAAAACCAGTGGGAGACCAGATGACCAAGACGAATCAATTATCCGAAATCGCTTCAAGGTATACAATGAGGAGACATCACCATTAGCTGATTTCTACGCTCAAAAAGGAAAGTATATAGCTGTGCAAGGGAAAGGTTCGATTGACGATATTTTTAATAATCTTTGTAAAGCTATTGATCATGCCAGCTAGGCATTTTCAGTAATAACCACACAACTAATTTACCATGAGTAACCAAAATTTTATAGACTACGTTAAAATTTGTGGTAGGAGTGGAAATGGGGGTGCTGGCAGCCATAGTTTTTTTAGAGATAACCTAAATGCCAAAGGTGGTCCAGATGGTGGAGATGGAGGGAAAGGCGGATCAATAATACTTAAAGGAAATTCCCAACTATGGACTTTACTACATCTAAAGTACAAACGCCATATTTTTTGTGAGCATGGAGCCCCAGGAAAGAAAAAGAACCAGACAGGAAAGAGTGGTCAAAATCAAATTGTAGAAGTCCCATTGGGGACAGTGGCTAAACATCCCGAAACCCACGAAGTGTTAGGAGAAATTACTGAGGATGGTCAAGAGTTTATTTTGCTTCCTGGCGGTAAAGGAGGGTTGGGGAATACGCATTTTAAAAGTGCAACTAATCAGGCTCCTAAGTATGCTCAGCCTGGACAACCAGGCCGTGAAGAATGGTTCATTTTGGAGCTTAAAGTTCTTGCAGATATTGGGCTTGTAGGATTACCAAACGCGGGTAAATCAACTTTATTATCTGTGGTTTCAGCAGCAAAACCAGAAATTGCGGACTATGCTTTCACTACCTTAACTCCAAACCTAGGCATTGTTAAGCATAGAGAATACAAATCATTTATTATGGCGGATATCCCTGGGATTATTGAGGGAGCAAGTGAGGGTAAAGGACTGGGACATCGATTTTTACGTCACATTGAGCGAAATGCTGCTTTACTAATCATGATTTCTGCAGATGATAATGACATCAATAAAACATATCAAGTGTTGTTAGAGGAACTCGAAAAATTCAGCCCTGAACTGATGTTTAAAGAACGTCTCTTAGCAATAACAAAGTCAGATATACTAGATCAAGAACTTGAGTCGGCAATTACAGAAGAGGTGGATGTAGACTGTGATTTCTTATTTATTTCATCTGTTACGGGTAAAGGCATTCAACAACTCAAAGACAAACTTTGGGATATGATGAATCGTTAAATGAATTAACGTTAATTTATAGTCAGGAAGATGAGGTTAAAAGATAAAGTACTATTTCTTTTTATTGGTTTAGGACTTTTATTTATTAGCTTAAATCGACATTCTCATCATCCTATTTTTAATTATCATTCTCAACTCTTTGCTGATAAGGCAGGGTACCACATATATTTTCCTGCTTGGTTTTATTATGATATGGATGCTAGAAATCTTCCAGATTCAATTGCATTAAAAACAGGTCAAGGATTTTGGACGGAAGATTCAAAAATTTTAACAAAATACCCCATTGGAGTAGCCGTTTGTCAATTGCCTTTTTCACTGATAGCTGCTTTAGCAGACAAAATTTACCAAGTTAAGGGTCCTTTAGGTTTTACAAATGCACATCATTTAGCACTTAACTGGTCAACAGTTATATGGGGAACCCTTGGATTATTGCTGCTGTTTTTAACAGCTATTCAATTTTGGAATTTAACATACTCGCAAGCATATCTATTAATTTTTGGGGTGTTAATACTGTCTAACCTACTCTATTACACTACCCGAGATTGTGGGATGTCTCATACTTATTCATTTACCGTATTTGCTGCGATCCAATATTTAATAACACGAATTCAAACCTCAAAAAAAATCGATAATAGTTCGATTAGTTTTTTATTGATTCTAGGTTCATTAGCCATTGTATTAAGACCTATTAACTTATTCTTTATTTTAACTCCGTTACTCTACCTGTTGTTGCATAAAAACTTATGGAAAGAAATAAGCATAAATATTCAACCCAGCATATTGAGTGTGGCAATTATTCTTGCTTTTCTACCTATCTCAATGCAAATGAGGTATAATTATTATGCTTTTGGAAAACTAATAGCAGATGGTTATGTGAATGAAAGTTTTTCCAACATTGGTGAAATGAATTTATTGAGATTATGGTTTTCACCACACAACGGTGTTTTTATTTATAGCCCAATTTTGTTGTTTGCCATAATAGGAGTGATAAAAAGTTGGGTAAATGATAATCGGTGGGGAGTGATGTATCTGTTTTATTTTATGACAATCAGCTTAACTTATGCCTCGTGGTGGAGCCCAGGTTTAGGATGCGGGTTTGGCCATCGAGGTTTCACAGAACATCTAGCTTTTTTCGCCATGCCCATTTCATGGGTTCTGAAAACAACCACAAAATCACAGAAACGATGGTGGAGTGTCTGTTTCGCAATAATCGGGGTCTTATTGTTTATTGTGCAATATAACTTTGATGGTTGTTGGCCAGAGGGACGTGATTGGGATTGGAATTTGTTTTTTAACTACTTTAAACTTTAAAAATGCTCTTTCAATTCACGAAGATCCCTAATTTTAGTACAATTGCTGTGTTTAAAATGCTCATCTGAATTTGAAAACCAAAAAGCTTTCCATCCAGAATTAATAGCTCCTTTTACATCTGCATCTAAATTGTCCCCTACATACGTACTGTGATTTAATTTGCTTTGAGCATTTTTTAGAGCAGTTTCAAAAACCAAGGGATGGGGTTTTTGTTTGCCCACATGCTCAGAGATGGTTATGCTTTTAAAATATCTCTCCAAATCTGAGTGTTTGAGTTTCTTGTTTTGCGATTCTTCAAACCCATTGGTGATAATATGCAATTGATAATCCTCTTGAAGGTATTCTAGAACTTCTCTAGCACCTGGAATCAAAGCAGTTTTAGTTGGACATATATCTACATATTTTTCGCCAATATCTTTTGGGATGTTTTTACTTTCAACCCCCATTGCTTTAAATGTATCTTCAAAGCGTTTAACTCGTAGTTCTGCTTTTTTAATCTGATGATTACGATAAAGTTTCCATAAATCATGGTTGATTTTTGAGTAGATGCTAATGAATTCCGATGAACTTACCGGTGCCAAAAATTGCACCTGATATAGTTCATAAAGCTCTTTCAATGTTTCCTCAGCATTGGCTTCAAAATCCCATAGGGTATGATCCAAATCAAAAAAAAGATGGTTAGACACGAGTGCAAATTAAACAATCCAAAGTTAAATCTGCAGATAGCAGAATGATGATGTAATAAAAGTAGGTGACAGCTTGAGTTGTATTTTACTAATTCAATCAAATTGATTTTATTTAATAATTAATGCAGATTTTTGTGCTATGAATTTTACAGACCCACAGGTTATTCAACTCATTGAATTAGCCATAGTTGAAGATATAGGCGATGGAGATCATAGTAGTTTGGGTTCTATTCCTGCCAATGAACAGGGAAAAGCTCGATTGCTCGTTAAAGATACGGGTGTAATTTGTGGAATTCACCTTGCCAAACATATTTTCAATCGAATTGATTCAACACTTGTCTTTAAACCCCATATAGAAGAGGGGAGTTATGTGAAAGTTGGGGATGTAGCTTTTATTGTGAGCGGAAATATTCACAGTATACTTCAGGCAGAACGCTTAGTGCTGAATTTTATGCAACGCATGAGTGGGGTATCAACATTTACCAAACGATTGGTAGATATAATTGATGGCACGAATGCTCGATTGCTTGATACCCGTAAAACGACACCTGGAATGCGAATTTTTGAAAAATATGCAGTTGTCATGGGTGGAGGAACAAATCATCGAATGGGACTTTTTGATATGGTTATGCTCAAAGACAATCATAATGATTACGCAGGGGGGATAACTGCTGGGGTTAATCAGACTAAAAAATACCTAGAGAGACACAACAAGCAACTAAAAATTGAAGTTGAAACCCGAAACTTAAATGAAGTTCAAGAAGCCTTGTCCGTTGGAGTAGATCGAATCATGTTTGATAATTTTTCTCCAGAAGAGATGAAAGAGGCAGTCAAACTTGTAGATGGTCGATGTGAAACAGAAGCTAGTGGCGGAATTACTGAAAGTAGCATAAGAAGCTATGCTGAAACGGGGGTTGATTTTATATCTGTAGGAGCACTTACGCACTCTGTTCAGAGTTTAGATTTGAGCCTAAAACAATTTTAGTTTTTCTTCTCTTATTCCTAGAAAAATAAATCTTACTTTGTACCGTGATTGATATTTCTCTTATAGTAGCAAAAGCTCAAAATGATGCTATTGGTAAAGACAACGATTTGTTGTGGAAGATTCGGGATGATCTTAAGCGTTTCAAAAAGTTAACTTCTCATCATGTGGTTATCCATGGAAGAAAAAGCTATGAATCCATTGGTAAGCCATTACCCAATCGTACGAATATAATCATTACTAGAAGCAAGACTTATGAGGCTCCTGGAGCATTTGTATGCCACTCACTGGAAGAAGCTTTGGATTTAGCAAAGCAATTGGAACATCACGGGGAAATTTTTATTATTGGTGGTGCAGAAATTTATCGTCAATCATTACCCTATGTCAATCGCATGTATATCAGCGAAGTGAAGGCTGATTTCCCAGATGCTGATGTTTTCTTCCCTAAACTAAACTATGATAATTGGCATTGTGTGGAGAAACAAGAATTCCAGAAAAGTGAATTCAATGAATTTGATTTTGATTTCCTAGTTTGGGAAAAACAATAATTCTTAAGGTTCTAATCTACCATAGTAGCGAGGGAATGGAATAGTCTCACGAACATGGTCTAATTTACATATCCAAGCAACCAACCGTTCTAGTCCAAGTCCGAATCCACTATGAGGAACACTACCATACCTTCTAAGGTCTAAGTACCACTGAAATACATCCATGGGTAGCTTGTGCTCGTTGATTTTTTCAACCAACCATTCTTCACTTGTTTCACGTTCTCCTCCTCCAACTATTTCACCATAACCTTCTGGGGCAAGCACGTCAACACCTCTAGCAAATCGGGGATCTTCTGGGTTACGTTTCATATAAAAGGCCTTAATTTCATGTGGCCAGTCATAAACCATAATTGGGCAATAAAATAATCGGGTAAGTACGGTTTCATCGCTTCCTCCGAAATCATTACCATATTCAAAGTTTCGTGCAGATTCTAACCATTGAGGTAAGTTTCTTTGGTCTTCTTCCACCTGTTTGAGCTCTTGTTTCAACGTATCAATCTTGTTCTGATTAAAATTGATTGCTCCTTTTTTCATACCGCCAGCAGCAATTGCTGCTTCTCGTTGAGCAATATCTTCCTCTATCTCAACAATTCTAGCAGCGTTGTTTTTGATATCTTGTTCGATGGTGGACAATGTATTTTGTCCATCTACATCTTGATTCCCCTTCAATATTTCAACAGCTTCATCGTAGGATAATCGGGGAAACTTTTTAGATACGGTTTCCAATTTTGAGGTGTCTCTATTTAGAATTTCAAGTTCCTCTGGACACTTTTCAAGCACTTCTTGAACCACACTTCGTAAAAAAGACTCAATGGTATCCATATTCTCGAATATGTCACAAAAGGCCATTTCGGGTTCAATCATCCAAAATTCGGAAAGGTGTCTACGAGTTTTTGACTTTTCAGCTCTAAAAGTAGGTCCAAAGGTGTAGATTTTACCCATGGCCATGGCCATAGCTTCTCCGTACAACTGACCTGATTGAGTAAGGTAGGCAGGTTTACCATAATAATCTGTTTCGAACAAATCGGTGGTACCTTCAGCAGCATTTCCCGTAAAAATTGGAGCATCCATTTGAACAAATCCTTGTCCTTGAAAGAAGTTGTGAATGGCATAGGAAATACAATTTCTAATACGCATAATAGCCCACTGTCTTTTACTTCTCAACCAAAGATGACGGTGATCTATCAAAAATTCAATACCATGCTCTTTATTAGAAATGGGATAGTCTTTAGCGTTTTGATAAACTTTCAAATCAGTAGCATGGAGTTCAAAACCTCCAATTTGTCGGGTATCTTCAACTACTTTCCCAGTAATGGCAACCGAACTTTCTTGACCTAGTGTCTTTGCAGTTTGAAATAACTCGTCTCCTAAATCCTCCAATCCAAGAATACACTGGCAAATCCCCTGCCCATCTCTTAAATTGATGAACACAACGGTTTTACTTTCTCGTCGATTTGCCACCCATCCTTTAAGAGTTACGATTTGACCTACATGGTCTTTTAACTGTTTAGTATCCATTTTGATTATCCTAGAAAACGTGCTAATTTTGGAGTACAAAAGTAAGGGCAATTCCTTACTTTTTAAACACGAATATGATAAAACAACAACTCAGTCAAAAACTCCTTCAAAAGCTAAGTCCGCAGCAAATTCAGTTTATCAAATTGTTGCAGCTTAACACTTTGAATTTTCAAGAAAGGGTAGATGAAGAGTTGTTGGAAAACCCTGCACTTGAAAGTGGCAAGGAAGAGGATGATATTCAATCCGATGAACAGGAGGACATGGACTATTCTTCTGAGGAACTGGATATTTCTGATTACATGAACGATGATGACGGTGGGGTTCAATTAAGTGGTGATTACAATTCCAATGATGAAGAGAAAGAATTCATGCCTGTGGTTTATTTCTCATCATTTAGAGAACGCTTAATGGAGCAGGTATCAGGCCTTATTCACTCGGAGCAAGATGAATTACTCGCGGATCAAATTATTGGGACACTAGATGATGATGGGTACTTGAGAAGACCACTTACATCTATAAAAAATGACTTGTTGTTCACTCAAAATGTCCAAACTACTACGGAAGATTTACAGCGAGTATTAACACTAATTCAAGGCTTAGAGCCTGCAGGAGTTGGAGCCAGAGATCTCAAAGAATGCATTTTACTTCAGATCGAAAGAAGACAACTATCAGGGAATAATCCAGTCTATAAATTGGCTTATAAAATCATTCATGAAATGATGGATGACTTCTCAAAAAAGCACTATAATCGAATTCTTAAAAAATTTGATATTTCTGAAGATTACCTGAAAGAAGCATTGGATTTCATAGCTAAACTAAACCCCAAACCAGCACAATCTGGAGCAGAGGGAGCGATTAACAAAGACTATATTATACCTGATTTTATTGTAAAAGAATCTTACGGCAAATTAGATGTTTCATTGAATTCAAAGAATGCTCCTGAACTCAAAATTAGTCGATCATACAGCGAAACTTTAAAGTCTTATGAAGCAAGTAAAGAAAAATCAGCATCCCAAAAAGATGCAGTTCAATATATCAAACAAAAATTAGATGGAGCCAAGTGGTTCATCGATTCTGTTAAACAGCGTCAAAACACCCTGTTGATGACCATGAATAAAATTGTAGAAATTCAACATGATTTTTTTACCAGTGGTGATGAAACAGATCTGAAACCAATGATTCTCAAAGATATTGCAGAGGCTATTCAAATGGATATATCCACTATTTCGAGGGTGGCAAGTAGCAAATATGTGGAGACGGATTTTGGGATATTTCTCTTGAAAGATTTCTTTTCAGAGGGGATAACCACGGGCAGTGGAACAGAGGTAAGCAATAGAGAAGTTAAGAAAATCCTCAAAGATGCTATTGATGCGGAGGATAAATCTAAACCACTAACAGATGAAGCTCTCAAAAAGATATTACATGAAAAGGGCTATCCCATTGCTAGAAGAACGGTTGCAAAATACAGAGAGCAGTTGAATCTACCTGTAGCTCGTTTACGAAAAGAATTATAACCATGAAATACCTACTCAAGGGAATAGCCATTCTAACTCATCCTATATTCATGCCTTTTTATAGCTTCCTTGTATACATGCCTTTAGTAGCAAAGTACAACTTGAATACACTAATTCTTGCGTCAGTATGGGTGGCATTTATGTACATATCTCTTCCACTTTTTTACTTTGTTTTCATTCGGAAAATAAAGCTTGAATGGCCTAGCATGGATGAGCGGAGATCAATATATCGAGCATATTCTTTAGTCAACTTGGGTTTTGCCTTGGTGAGTATATTTTTGATGAAAGAATACATTACTTTTTTTCTGGCGGCCACTATACTGCATCTTTTGCTGCTCCTATTTGCCTTTATTGAACTAAAGGCGAGTTGGCATACAGCAGTTTGGAGTTTTTTATTGGGTGCTAGCCTCATGATACATTATAATTATCAATTTTCAGATTTAGGATATTTGCCTGAAATAGGGAGTGTCACACTTATAGTGAGTTGGGTCCGTTGGAAAGCGAATGCCCACACGCCATTTCAATTAGTCATGGGTATAGCCATTGGTTTTTTGGCTTCGACACCTATTTTATTTTTTTAAAAACAATGAATTACAATACAATTAACTATCACGAAGATTCAGGGATCACCACTATCGCACTCAATCGTCAAGATCGTTTTAACGCATTCAATAGTGAAATGAGATCAGAACTATTAGCCGCTTTAAATCATGCGAATGAAGACGAGCGTTGCCGGGTTATCGTTCTAACGGCTGAGGGCAAAGCTTTTTGTGCAGGTCAAGATTTAAAAGACATAGAAGGTGAAGTAGATTTTGCAGATATTTTAAAAAATGGATATAACCCACTAATCAAGAGTATGCGAGAATTACCCAAGCCTATTGTTGGTCGAATCAATGGGGTAGCTGCGGGAGCAGGTTGTTCACTGGCACTGGCTTGTGATTTTATTGTGGCTGATTCCAGAGCGACATTTGTAGAGGCCTTTGTGAGTATTGGTTTGGTGTTGGATTCAGGTTCATCTTATTTCTTACCACGGCTAGTGGGGAGTGCACGTGCATTTGAATTAGCTACCATGGGTAATAAGTTGACTGCAGAAAAAGCCCTTGAATGGGGAATGATAAACCGATGTGTGACAACAGAAAACCTAGATGATGAGGTCCAAAAAATAGCCTTGTACTATGCCAATGCTCCCACAAAAGCCATTGGAATGATGAAAAAAATGCTCAATGATTCCATACATTCCAACCTCAGCGAAGTATTGGATTATGAAACTAAATTTCAAGAAATAGCAGGACAAACCTTTGATTTTAATGAGGGTGTAAATGCCTTTCTAGAAAAGAGAAAACCGCTTTTTAAAGGCAATTAAAAACCAAGTATTTACACAATCGTTACAATTACATGAGTAATCAGTCTTAAATTTGATGTCTAATGATTAAAAAGGGATTTTTTCTGTTACCATTTGTTTTGATTTGGGGTAGTATATCAGCCCAAAATCAAACACTGCCATGTGCTACAAATGAGTACATAAAACACCTTGACAACCAACAACTGGGAACTCAAAAAAATATCGAAGAAACTTTTTTTGATGCGAAACGATTTTCAAACATCAAGTTCAAAAACAAGAAGGATACGATTTATACCATTCAAGTTGTTTTTCATGTGGTTTACAGCAATTCCCTTGAAAACTTGGATGAGGATTACATTACCTCTCAAATGAAAGAATTGAACGAATGTTTTCGTCGACAAAATCCAGACACAATCGATACTCGTGAGATCTTTTTGCCTGTTGCTGCAGACGCGGGAATTGAATTTGAGTTAGCAAAATTAGATCCAGATGGGAACCCTACAAATGGCATTATTCGAAAGAATACTCCTATACCAACCTTTGGGCAATTCCCAATCAATCTAACGAATGCCGATCGTGTTAAGGAATCATTGTACGGCAGTGAGATTTGGGATCCAGACCGGTATTTAAATATTTGGGTTTGTGATTTGTCGGTGAGTGGTTTTGATGCCTTATTGGGCTATGCCTATCCCCCTACAAATGCGGACAATTGGGGCTCAAACTCATTCACTACAAGAAACAAACAAGGTGTGGTTGTTCATTACAAGGTGGTAGGGAAAAATAACCCATTATCACTTTCTACAGGATCAAAGACGTTAGTGCATGAAGTTGGCCATTATCTCGGGCTTCGTCATATTTGGGGAGATGGTTCAAGAAATCAAGGGTGTAATGTAGACGATTATATGGATGATACCCCCAACAGCAGGGCCGCTAGCAATGGCTGCAGTCTCGGTCAGAATACATGTATCAACAATCCAGGCGATCTGCCAGATATGATTGAAAATTATATGGATTATTCCGATGGCGATTGTCAAAATATGTTCACAGAACAACAAGTGGTGCAGATGCGTTCAAACCTGATCTTATTCCGTTCAGGTATTGCCACGGTTCGATATCCTGCACCTCCGCCTGAGCCGGCACAATTCACATCGCTTTATCCCAATCCAGTGGTGGAAAGTCTGACGTTAACGTTAGCGGATTTAGATGAAGAAGCCGATTACCAAATTGAAATTACTAACATGTTAGGACAAATCGTTTTTGTATCTAAATTAGAATCCGTTTCTTCACAAACGATATTAGGGCTCAATGCTTTAAGAGGAATGAACGTATGCAAAGTCTTCAAGAAAGGCGAGGAAATACTTACTGAAAAAATCCTTTTTCAGCTCTAGACAATCTAATTGTTTCTAGATCAAATTGTCAAATTACCTGAAATAGTATCAAAGGTTAACAGACTTTAGTTTATCTTTGTCCGCCCAATGAAAGACCAAGTATTTGACCTCGATTTAATCAAAAAAACGTATCAAAATCTATCTGAAAAAGTATCGGCTGCACGAACAGTGCTCAATAAGCCATTGACACTTTCCGAAAAAATATTATACAGCCACCTTTGGGATGGTCATGCCAAAACAGCATTTTCTAGAGGTAGTGATTATGTAGATTTTGCCCCAGATCGAATTGCGTGTCAAGATGCGACAGCACAAATGGCATTGCTTCAATTCATGCAAGCAGGTAAATCCAAGGTAGCAGTACCAACAACAGTTCACTGTGATCACCTGATTCAAGCTAAAATTGGAGCAGACGAAGATTTACAAAACGCCCTAAATTCAAGCAACGAAGTATTCAACTTTCTTGAATCCGTATCCAACAAATATGGAATCGGATTTTGGAAGCCTGGAGCTGGAATCATCCATCAGGTAGTTCTTGAAAATTATGCCTTCCCAGGAGGAATGATGATAGGCACAGACTCACACACAGTTAATGCCGGAGGGCTTGGAATGGTAGCCATTGGAGTTGGTGGAGCTGACGCGGTGGATGTCATGGCAGGAATGCCTTGGGAGCTGAAATTCCCCAAGCTTATTGGTGTTAAACTGACAGGTAAACTAAGCGGATGGTCCGCACCCAAAGATGTAATATTAAAAGTAGCAGGTATCCTTACTGTTAAGGGAGGAACTGGTGCAATTGTTGAATATTTTGGCGAAGGTGCAAAATCACTTTCTTGCACAGGTAAAGGAACCATTTGCAACATGGGAGCAGAAATAGGAGCAACCACATCAACTTTCGGATATGATGAAAGCATGGAACGTTACCTCAAAGTTACTGGAAGAACGGAAGTTGCCGAACTAGCAAACCAAGTTAAAGAACACTTAACCGGAGACGATGAAGTTTATGCCAATCCTGAACAATACTTCGACCAGGTGATTGAAATCAATCTGTCCGAGCTTAAGCCACACATCAACGGACCTTTTACCCCTGATTTAGATACCAAAGTGGGGGAGGTAAAAGCCAAAGCAGATGCTAACGGATGGCCATTGGATGTGGAATGGGGGCTCATTGGGTCATGTACTAATTCATCCTATGAAGACTTAAGTAGAGCGGCTTCGATTGCAAAACAAGCGGTTGATAAAAAATTGAAAACAAAGGCACAATTTGGAATCAACCCCGGTTCTGAAACCGTAAGATATACGGCTGACAGAGATGGGTTGCTAGATATTTTTGAGAATTTAGATGCGACTATTTTTACCAATGCGTGTGGACCATGTATTGGGCAGTGGGCACGTTACAATGACCCTATCAATGCTCCTAAAAATTCGATCATTCATTCGTTCAACAGAAACTTCAGTAAACGTGCTGATGGGAATCCAAATACTCACGCATTCGTAGCTTCACCAGAGATTGTGGCTGCTATTGCCATTTCTGGAAGATTGGACTTCAATCCAGCAACAGACTCACTAGTCAATGCAGATGGTGAAGAAGTAATGCTGGATGAACCAACAGGATATGAATTGCCACCTAAAGGTTTTGGGGTAGAGGATAATGGATATTTAGCACCGCTAGAAGATGGATCAGGCGTGGAAGTAAAAGTAGATCCGGATTCAAAAAGATTGCAACTTCTTGAAGGTTTTCAGCCTTGGAATGGAGAAAATTTACATGGGCTTAAATTACTGATTAAGACCAAAGGAAAGTGTACAACAGACCACATATCCATGGCTGGTCCGTGGTTAACATACCGTGGTCACTTAGACAACATTTCCAATAATTGCTTGATTGGTGCAATTAATGCGTTCAATGACAAAGCAGATACGGTACTCAATCCATACACCAATACCTACGAGGGTGTACCTAAAGTAGCAAGAGCAGTCAAAGCAAGTGGGGACTTTTCTATTGTATTTGGTGAG
>JAHEGS010000109.1 GCA_024645005.1 Bacteroidota bacterium | reverse complement strand
CAAGAATTTAAATCTTTACCAAACGATCAAAAAAAAGAAATTGGTAAAGTCTTAAATATAACTAAACAAACAATAGAAGAAATTTACGATTTAAACTCAAAAAGAATTATAAATAACAATAATTTATTTTCACAAAAAAATGATTTACCTGGATATTATTCAGAAACAGGAAGTCGACATTTAATTAATTCTGTTATTGATGAAATGACGTCTATTTTTGAACGTTTAGGATTTTCTGTTTCTATAGGGCCTGAAATAGAAGATGATTGGCATAATTTTTCAGCATTAAATTTTCCTAAAAACCATCCTGCAAGAGACATGCAAGATACTTTTTTTGTAGATCAACAAATTGCTTTAAGAACACACACCTCTTCTGTTCAAGTTCGTTTAATGGAATCAGGAAAATTACCTATTAGAAGTATTATGCCTGGACGCGTTTATAGAAATGAGGCAATATCATCGCGTTCAAACTGTTTTTTTCATCAAGTTGAAGGTTTATATATAGATAAAGGAGTTTCTTTCTCAGATCTAAAACAAACATTATATAATTTTGTAAAAGAATTTTTTGGTCCAGAAACTAAAGTTCGATTTAGAGCGTCTTATTTTCCATTTACAGAGCCAAGTGCAGAAATGGATATTTTTCTTGGAACAGAAACGGAATCAGATTATAAACTAACTAAAGGAACTGGTTGGTTAGAAATTTTAGGATGTGGTATGGTAGACCCTAATGTTTTAAAAAACTGTAATATAGATAAAAAATATTCTGGATTTGCTTTTGGTTTAGGAGTTGATCGAATAGCAATGTTGAAGTACGGAGTTAAAGATTTAAGGACGTTTTTTAATAACGATAAACGTTTTTTATCTCAATTTGATTCTATATAATTTTAAACAAAAAAAGGGTTGCACTTTGCAACCCTTTTGATAATAATTAATTTTTTAATTATTCAGCAGCTTCTTCAGCTGGCGCCTCTTCAGCAGCTTCTTCAGCTGGTGCCTCTTCAGTTGCGGTTGAATCAGCAGCTTCTTCAGCTGGTGCCTCTTCAGTTGCTTCTTCAGTTGCAGCCATACTGTCTGCTACTTCCGTAGTTTCTTCTGTACTTTCTGTTTCAGCAGCGTTGTTGCATGCAACAAAACCAAATACTGAAACGATAGCTAATAATGCAATAATTTTTTTCATTTACGCGTAATTTTAATGGTTAAATATTTAAATAATATCGCGAATATAATATTTTGGCCAAAAAAACTTATTTTTTTCTAAAGTAAAGTCGAAGTGGAACACCATTAAAATCATAGTTTGCACGTAATTTATTTTCTAAAAACCGCTTATAGCTTTCAGGAATATATTGTGGAAGGTTACAAAAAAAAGCGAAAGAGGGACAATTTGTGGGTAGCTGAGTTATATATTTAATTTTAATATACTTTCCTTTTGTTGATGGAGGCGGTGTTTTTTCAATAATTGGTAATAAAAAATCATTAAGTTTTGAGGTAGAAATTTTTTTGTTCATAGAAGAGAAAACGCTTGTCATAACAGTAAGTGCTCTCAAGACTCGTTGCTTTGTTAAAGCCGAAACAAACAAAACAGGGACATCAACAAAAGGTGCAATTTTTTCTTTAACCAAAGCTTCATAGTTTTTTGTTGTATGTGTGTCTTTTTCAATAAGGTCCCACTTGTTTACAATTACTACAATTCCTTTTCCGTTTTTCTGAGCTAAACTAAACAGATTCATGTCTTGAGCTTCTAGCCCCCTTGTTGCATCCACAACCAAAGCAACAACATCTACCGATTCTATTGCACGAAGAGATCGCATGACCGAATAAAATTCGATATCTTCTGTAACCTTATTTTTTTTTCTAACACCAGCGGTGTCAACCAAATACAAGTCTTGGTTAAATGACTTATATCTTATATACAGAGTGTCTCTTGTTGTTCCTGGAATATCAGTTACTATGTTTCTATCATGACCCAATAGGGTATTACATATTGTAGATTTGCCCGCATTTGGTCTGCCTACAAATGCTATTTTTGGAATGTTTTCATCTAAAACGACGCCTCCTTCGGGCAACAATCTAACTAATTCGTCTAAAAGGTCTCCTGTTCCGCTTCCAGACAGTGAAGATATTGGGTATAGGGCTTCAACACCGAGCGAATAATATGAGTTGGCCATAAACATCCTTTCGTCATTGTCTGCTTTGTTGGCTACAACCAAGTATGGTTTTTTGCTTTTTCTAACAACTTTAAAAAAGGCAATATCAAGGTCATTTGGATCTAGCACCGCATCAACTACAAAAAGTAATACATCTGCCTCAGCAATAGCCAGTTCTACTTGTTCGCGAATACTTGACTCAAAAACATCAGAGCTATCAGAAACATAACCACCAGTATCAACTACTGTGAACTCTTTACCCACCCAATCGCTAGTGCCGTAGTGACGATCTCTTGTTACGCCACTCACATCGTCGACAATTGCTTTTCTTTCACCAATTAATCGATTGAAAAGTGTGGATTTTCCAACATTTGGTCTTCCTACAATTGCTACTATTCCTGCCATTTTACTATAATAGTGCGAAAGTACGCCGATTTATTTCTTTAAATAACCAAAGTATCGAAGTTGTCGATCGTCAGATCTCCAATCTTTTTTTACCTTAACCGTAAGAGACAAAAAAACCTTCTTTTTTATAAAACCTTCAATTCGTTTCCTAGAGGAAATTCCAAGATTTTTGATAGCTGCCCCACCCCTTCCTAAAACAATTCCTTTTTGAGATTCTCGTTCTACATATATGGTCGCATAAATTTCATCAATATTTTTTTTCTCGTTATAGTTTGACACACTAACCTCAACACTGTAGGGGATTTCTTTTTTGTATTGAGTTAAAATTTGTTCGCGGATCATTTCACTTACCAAAAAACGAACGCTTTCGTCACTTACCAACCCATCGTCATAAAAAGGGGGGTGTTCTGGAGACAACTCTACTAGCGTTTTTATAATTTTAGAAATGTTGAGCCCTTCTTTTGCACTAGCAGGAATTACAAAATCCGAATCGAGGACTTTTTTTGCTTCAGCAATTTCTCTTTGAAGAGCGTCTTGGTCGTTAACAAGGTCAACCTTGTTCAAAACAACAACAATAGGACAAGAAAGTTGCCTGATTTGATCCTTAAACTGGCTTGTTTTTGGGTGTTGGCCATCTAACACGAGCAAAACCAAATCGGCATCTTCTAATGAGCTGTTGACCGCACCTATCATGGTTTCTTGGAGCTTATATGCGGAGTCTTGAATAATTCCTGGCGTATCAGAAAAAACAAGCTGATAGTTTTTGTTGTTCAAAATCCCCTTAATTCGGTGTCTTGTGGTTTGAGCCTTAGGGTTTGTGATAACCAAATCTTCGCCCAACATTGCGTTGAGCAAGGTTGATTTACCCGCATTTGGCAAACCCAAGATGGTAATAAAGCTTGACTTAAACACGTCACAAAGGTAGTTTTATGATGTGAAAAATTATCGGCAACCGGTCAAGTTGTAACAAAACCGAGCCTAAGGCAGTCTTATTGTTGAAAAATTTAAAAGACAAAAAACATGAAAGTAAAATAGTTTTCACGCTCCCCCTTTTAATTGATAGTAAAAATCACGAGCACGTGAAACATATAAACTGGAGCTGTATTCTAGAATTATCTTTTCAAATAATTGAACAGCCACCTCTTTATTTTTTAAAACCCGGAGATTAATCATTGCTGATCTATAAAGGGCGTTGTCCGCTAAAAGATCTGTGCCGTAATTTTTATAAACAGATTCATAGATTTGGTTTGCCGCAACATAGTTTCCCAACCTTTCTTGAACCTGTGCTTTGAGGTATAAGATTTCGTCATTTAGTGAATGGTTAGGATATTTGAATGGAAGAAGGTTAAGTGTTTCTTTACATTTTGATATTTTGTTCTGATAAAGCAAAAACTCAGCAGAAGCATATTCTTTCATTGCGTTATC
>JAHEGS010000190.1 GCA_024645005.1 Bacteroidota bacterium | reverse complement strand
TTGAAAAGAGGTTTATATTTAAAAAATAAATTAATAAACCGACGACAATATTTACTATAAGAACTACAACAAATATACTTTTTAATATCTTCACATAAGGAATATTAATTATAAATATTTATATTTATCTTTAAGATAAATTATTAAGAAATTTATTACTCGTCTTCGTCAGCTCTTCCATCATTATTATCATCAGTACTGGAGTTTGGATCCAATGGGAGTGCGTCTGCTGTATCAAGTACACCATCATTATCATCATCAGTGTCTGTTTTGTTGTCTGCACCATCACCATCAGTATCCATTGCTGTTAGCTTCCATCTTCTCAACTCCTCATCTTGGAACATAACTAAACCCACATCGGGTGCTACCCAAAAAATAAGAGTTTGATAATCAAAATCTATTTGGTCGTAGTCCCCATCGTCATCATCCCATCTTGAGTGGGAGGTAATAATTTTATATGCATCAAAATCCCCGTATGGGGTTACTACGAGTTCTTTACCTACCACATTTGAAAAATTCCAAGCATCGACATTTGTTTTTGAACCAAAAGTATCCTCTCTATTTGAAATACAATCAGTTTCTAGATATTCTCCAACTCTCATATATTTATTCAACTGAAGACATGGGGTCGGATACGAAATGTGATTTGCGTATGGATTAGTTAGAAATTGAGAAATTGGTTTTGCTCTTTTTGTATATAATTTTCCTTGATTGAAATAAAATTGGAAACCAATTTCAGCGCTGTATCCTGTTTTTGTCTCCCATAAAAATGGATTTCCATACTCAATATCGCAATTTTGAACATCACACCATGTTAAATTTGAATACGTAACTGAGTTCTCGATTTGATTTGTTCCCATATTGGAATACATTGTGAGAGTGTCATTGGAGGTAAAATTTGTCAAGCCTTCTGTATAGCTATATGATGCACTAGCACCATCAAATTGAGGGAATAACGATAGTGTACTGATATAGTAAGAGCCAACGTCAACACCATAATTGGTTGATGGATAGCTTCTCTCATAATCTCGAAGATACTCATTCATAAATCTAGCCGCATCAGCTTCGTTCTCCTTGCCTGCTGGAATTGAACCCCAGGTACCATCAATCACCTTATCTAAAACAGTATTTGAGGAATCGTATGTCCCAGCAGTTACAGCGGCATCTCTCTCAGCCTGAGTAGGGCATTTAATATCTGGGTTGGAGTACATCATACAAAAAAGTCCATCGTAAGACATTGTTGTTCCAATATTGTTTGTTGAGTCATAGTAACCGTAATAATATGTTCCAGATGCATAGGAAGCTGCGTTAGTAGCTTGATTTACTGCGTGTTGTAATCCAAGTGAATGGCCAAATTCATGAGCAAAACAATTAAAACCTTTAATTATGCCTCTAGAAATTAAATGACGCTGCATAATTCTTTGTGAGGGTAAAGGAGAAAAAGCACTGCATTGATTTTGATTTGCTGCAGCCCATGTATTTAGAAGATGGCTAATATGTATTCCATTTCTTATTGCGTGTTTGTTAACTTGTTCATTTGATGTAAAAACATATAAAGGATCATAGGAATCAAGAGCAATTGCATTTGCTTGAAGTGTGGTTAGGGATGTCCATTCTTGTGGTGTAACTGTATCCACCCTAAGATCAACCACGCTATTACTAAACCATTTATTTTGCCAAATCTCTGTCTCTTCCCAACTAGTTGCCAACTTAGATGGCGTATTTACACCACACTCAACAGAATTGTTTACGATTATATTGTCTACACAGTTTGTTAATGTTGCATCGTCATACCAAGTGACAACCTTTACGGTTGCATATTCAGCTATATCTGCAACGCTAACAGAGAGAGTTTTAGCTGTTGAACCCACGCTATCGGTAACAGTAGCAGTAGCTGAATAAGAAGTTTTTTGTTCATAATCAGCATTTGAATTTAAAGTTACAACACCACTTGAGTTAACAGACATTAAGTGAGCATCTGTTCCGGTTAGAGCATATGAGAGTCCCCCCGTCCCACTTGCGGTTATAGTAACAACAGATTTTTGATTCTCGACTATCGAGATTGTTCCAGTTAAGTTTGAAATTGTTAGAGAACTGGAAGTAGAACCAGAACTGCTTGGAGGAGGTGGTACTGGATTGCTGTAATATGTGTAACCAGCTTCTAAAGCATCTGATTCATTTCTACATGACATTACAGTATTCGCATTTCCTGATTCTGTATAAAGCGTATATGGCTTAAAATTCTCGTCATCACAAACTGGTTGAAAAATTGTAGTTGTGGTTGTGAAAGTAGGTAAAGATGTCTCTTCTGCTTTTTTTATAGCCTTAACAAAAAAAGTACACTCTTTGTAGGCCAAATACCCTGAACATTGAGTTAATTCAGCTTCAACAGTGTTTGTACAGTTGTTGTAAGCTGTCATAGCTTTATGAGTGGACGGACCCATAATTCCATCAATACGAATACCAACAAATTCTTGGAATTTTTTTAAACTAGATAACAGATTTTCATCAAAATATCCGTTTATTCTTCCATTAAAAAACTTCTCATTAAAAAGAAAATTTTGAATATTTCTTACATTTAAAAAATCTAGATTTTGATAATTTGTATGGGTACATTCTTGATGTGTAGGGTTTTGAAGAACATTATTTTCATCGAAGGGTTCATTTATAGGTATTAAAAAAATTAAAAGTACATAAAAAAATAATAGAAACGATAAAAACTTCTTAACACCCACGAAGTTAATCTTAAGTAGAACAAATTCTATTCTAAAGTAATTTTATTGAATTTTTTCCCTAACTAATTTACTAACAACAGATCCATCAAGACCTTCTGCTTTTGCCATGACAGCACCAATTATTTTACCCATTTGAGAAATATCAACGTCTCCCATCTCAGAGAGTACTTCATCTATAATTTTTGAGACCTCTTCCTCACTTAATTGCTCCGGCAACCATCCACTTAGAAAATCTATCTCAAATTGTATCTTCTCGGCCATCTCTACGCCTCTTTCACCAAGAGACTGATACTCTTCCACAGCTTTTGTCATTTTTTTAACATACGAAGATATAACACCAAGAGCTAATTCGTCTGTAGCTTCCTCTCCCTTTTCAGCTTTCTTCTTTGCAATCTCTGTCTGAATCTGCCTTATAGCATTTAACTTAGTTTTATCCTTTGCCTTCATAGCCTCTTTTAGCGAGGTACTTAAATCATCTGTTACTGCCATTATTTCCTACTTTTTATATAACTGCATTGTATCAGGAATATCAGTGATAATTCCATATAAGCCTAATTCCATTAATCTCTGAAATTCGCTCTCATCGTTAACAGTCCAAACTACTGATCTCTCATATGGAAGATTAAAATTTCGACTATTAATAACATTATTACTCACCATAAACATTATCTGATCGTCGTGATTTGAAATTGCTTTGGCTTCAAAGAGATCTTCCTCGCTATCTAAGATAATGCCGTAACGACAAGTAAAACTGTTTTTATAGTTATGAATGGCCTCCCAGTTAAAAGATGAGACGATGTCTTTGTAATTAGTCATACCAATAATTTTCTTCATAAGAATTTCAACATGCTCTTTATCGGTATCATCTGTTTTTATTTCAAAATTTACATTTCCACTGAGCTGTTCTCTTGAATTAAAAATCATATCATTGAGATCAATATCTGGAAGAAGAAGTTCAATCTCATTTAGAGTTAAATCTTGAATAAAAAACCCTTTAATGAACGAATCATGATGAAAAATTATATTGTGGTCTTTGGTAATCCTGAGGTCAGTTTCCACAAAATCACAATACTCATATGCGTTATTTAAACTCTCTATTGAGTTTTCTCTATAAATTTGAGGTAGTCCTCTGTGCCCAAAAATAAATGTCAAAATACTTCCCTATCTTCTACACATTACTACAATAGATTGTGAAAGTTTTCACAAAGTAAGGATGAAAGTGCAAATACTAAATTTTGACCTAGAGCAAGAAGCCTGGATGGAAGAAGGTTCATGTGTTTATGCTAACACTGA
>JAHEGS010000189.1 GCA_024645005.1 Bacteroidota bacterium | reverse complement strand
CCGTCATCTTGTAATAATCTTCCAGTTGTAAGACCTGTCCCAAGTAAACCCATAGACACTCGGTCACCATTCGCACCAAGTCCACCAGCACATGATGAACCTTCACCATCAAGGACACTAATAACCTCATAAGTAAATTCTGCATTCGAAACATCCGATGCAGTATTTGAACATTCAAAATTAGAAATGTCACTTATTCCACCGTTAACTGTTGTCCCATGGGGCGTGACAACCCCAGGTTCGTTTGTAATTGTTGATAGAAAATTATTTTTTGTCCAACAATAGGTTCCTGCGCCATTTAATGAAGAGCCACTATCATAAGTATCAACAGCTGTGTTAACTTCGAAACTATGTTTAATTCCCATTTTTGATGAAAGTATAGCAACCATGTAGCCATATGTTCCTGACTGAAGTGTAAAATCGGGTGCATTGAGGGATGTTTCAGCCGTTCGATTAATGACTGCATTAATAGGAGTATCGACGTTTAACATATCTGTACAACTACTAAAGTCAGCCGCACCACCAACAGGATTTACATTAGCGCTGCACAATGACATCCTATAAAAGTCCAATGAGTAAAAGTTAGGCATGTCATCGCATTGCTCACCAACTCCCTCAGAACTATCGTTCACCGGCGTTCCAGCCCCATTGCTGGTATCAAGAACTGTTCCATTGTAGGTACAGGTGGCGTAAGAATTGGAATAGATTAATAAAAATAAAAATAGCTTAAAAAGATAAATTATATATTTGACCATCGTGACTAAAATCCTTTCACCTTAATACCGCTACCACGCATTTGTTTGACAATAATATTTGTTCTCCTAACTTTTTCATAGCGTCTTTCCTCCATGTTGCCGAAGGTATATATATTTTTATTGAACCATAGTTGAGTTTCAGGAACAGGATTTTGATTATATAAATTAGCTAAGTTGTAACTCACCATAATAAAATTATTGTTGGAAATATTATTAAAACCAGCTTTTTGAGAATACTTTTTATGGCCAGCTTCAATTTCTAACCCACTAAGAACACCAGGAGGTCTTGCACGAATAGATAAAGTTTGACCTCGAATATCATCCATGCCTTCATGAGCCTGCCATTCAAAATGTTTATAGTATGCTGTAGCCCAATTAAAATAGGGTAATGGTAAACCACCTTCAATATCCATACCACTTAATGCCCTCTCCTCATTGCCGCCTCTTCCATCTTTCCAATCAGATACGCCCCAATATCGGTTGTAGTTTATTTCACCAACAGTTGTTCTAGCCTCAAGTCCAATTGAAGTTCTTTGATGGTCATATGGAAACTCATGATCATAAAAACCGTTCACGCCCAATAATATTTTATTATCGTAAACAAGCCGTCGATAACCTAAACCCAAGTTCACAGTCGTCCTATTATCAGTATAGAAAGTACTTATTTGAGTAAAAAATGTATTTTTTACATCATTGGGATCAGATAACGGGGCTAACACTAAAACACTAGATATTGGTTTACCATTAAGACCAGCTGTAAATCCTATTTCAACTGTGGGAAAATATTGTTCTAAAAAAGATTTGGCGACACCTACACCAACTTTAGATAATTCATTCACTGCCTTTGATTTTATTCCGTTGCTATTTCCTGCAATTAGATTTTTACCAAGACTAAATAAACTGGATGCTCTTGAATTTTCTTGACCATGATTATTTTGATTTATATTGGGGTCATGAAATGCATCATCTTTAATTCCAAAATTATTTTTTGAGGTATGTGTATTTGAATGCCCTAAATCACCATTTTGAAAAGAATCAAATGAATTAACCGAGATGGAAGTAAAGAATAAAGCAATAAATAATATTTTTTTCATCATTATTAAATTTTAAAAGTGTTTAAAAACCTAAACATTAAATGGATGATGCTCTTCAAGCACAATGCTTTAAATAAGATAATTATTATTTCATTATAAAGATAAAAACATAAAAAAGTTGAATTTATTTTTGAAAAGTAAAAACCACCCGAAGGTGGTTTTTAAAGTGTTATATAAATGAAAGTTTATTCAGCAGTGATTTTATAAATCTTTCCTTCATCAACTGCAGCATATAAAGCTCCATCAGGACCCATAGTAAGCCCTCTGAATCTTTCGCTAAAGCCCATTGGCATTGTAATTACACCACGGATAGCTTTGCCATCATCTGTTAGATCAATGACATCAATTCTCGCACCAGCTGGTGTATCACCAAAGGCAATACCCATGACGCCAACAACAAGTCTATTTTCCCATTTACCCCACTGTTTTCCAGTTAAGAATGCAGCAGACCCTGTTCCTTGAGATAATCCCATGTTGTTCCATGTTGGGTACATTAAGTCTTTAAAGCGAGTATCACTCATTGGTGTAAATGCACCCCTGACTGCAGGATCCATTCCTTCTTTCTGGTTTGGCATATATCCACAGTAATCATCAGGACAGTCACCTCGACCACCTACATTTGGTGCAGGATCCCAGCCTCCATTTTTACCATTTTGTAGCAAAGTGATTTCATCATTATGCCAAGGACCATGTTCCGCAGTAAATATTTGATTTTTCTTAGGATGGAAAGCTATACCTTGCACGCTTCGATGTCCATAAGTATAAATTCTCTTATCAAAGCCTTTTGGTGGTTTATTTCCTTTCCAGGCATTACCATCAGTATCAACCCTTAAAACCTTACCGCAGATTAAAGTTGGTGATTGAGGACAGTCGCCCTTGTGTCTGTCACCGCCTGTTACCCATAACGCACCTTGTTTATCAAATCTAAGTCTTGCTCCATTGTGCGCACCAGGGCCACCAAATGGATGATCAGATTCAAATGGCTTGTATTGAATGTCCGTAATGATGTCATTTCTCTCAGCAACGGATTTAAAATCCTCACTGACTTGAAATTTCATAACAATATTGCCATTACATACATCTTTATTATCCTTACAACCATCGCCATGATGCTTATTGGATGTAGATGCAACATAAATCATTCTATTTTTTTTGAAATTTGGATCAATCGCTAAACCAAGCATTCCAGCTTGACCTTCACAAAATAAATCCTCACCTTTAGCTGGATATCCTTTGCTACCCTTCATGCCGTAGAGTTTATTAACCCCATCTTTCGTGGCAACAGATAAACCATCACATTTTTCAGTAAAAAACATGGTGTCATTATCGAGAAATGCCATATCCCATGGGTTTTTTAGATCTTTATGGACCTGCTCAACTTTAATTTTAGGTGTATCGTCTGCGAAGGCACTGACAGATAAAGCTGATAAACCGATAATTAAAGACTTTGAAAGCCATTTAATTTTATTACGCATTACAATCTCTCCTTAAAAATTAACTTAGTCAAAATTTTGCTCAGATAAATAAGCAGTTAAATCGGCTATATCCTCGTCTGATAATTTTTTTGCATTCATAATCATTAAATCTGAATTGGATCCAACCTTCTTTCCTGCTCGATATGTTTCTAATCTTTTTGTAAGATAGCTAATTTCTTTTCCACCGATCCTTGGATAACTTGCAAGACCCATTCCCTTCGGACCATGGCAGGTTACACAATTCTTCTCCTTAAACTTTTTTTCACCAATTGCTGCGTCACCAGCATAACTGAATAAAGAAATAGAGAAAGCACAGGATAAAGTGATTAACTTGAGTACAAAAAAACTTTTATTGATCATATTTAATTTCCTTACAAAACTTCATTTTTGACACTATCATGTAATTAAATAAATTGTTAGAGAAATATTCCTGAATTTTATGACTAAGATTACTTTTGTATGGTGTGCCTTATTTTCAATGACAGCTTTTTCCATGGATTTTTTATTTAATACCCGTGAGGCTGTACAAAAAGGATTGGATACGGTTGAAATTAATGATTGTCGATATCAATCAAAGCAAGCATTAAATTTTTTAAAATTTGGTACTTACACAAACAAGATTGTGGAAGATCATTTAAAACAAGCATCATCGTCAAAAAATATTAATAAATGTCATCAGTATCTCAAAATTTGCATAGGGTTAATTTAG
>JAHEGS010000017.1 GCA_024645005.1 Bacteroidota bacterium | reverse complement strand
AATACACCTTGTTGAGACTCATGTGTCACCGAATCCGTTGAATTGTGATAACTGCATTTAAACCGATTAATACTGAAGTTTGTTTCAGCATCAATAGGATATATAATGGTTTGTGCCCACCCAAGGGTAGGCACAACCAATAAAAAGTATTTAAGAAATAAAACGAGGTTATTCAATAATCAGTTTTTTATAGTCCAATCCTTTTTCAGATTGAAAACGTAGAGTATAGATTCCAGAGTTGTATACTTCTGTATTTAATCGATTAGTAGAATTGGGCAATAATTGATCACTGTAAACTACCTTACCTTGAATGTCAACCACATCTAAGTTGATCAAAACAGAATTTTGATTAGCAATATTAACGTATGTTTTTGCAGGATTAGGATACATTGAAATTGCTGAATTCGAAACCTCATTGATATCAGCTCCTGATCTTATTTTCTGGCTATTAAATACAAATTTGCCTTCAGCTCCACCAGCGTAGGCCGTAAACCAAATCTTCCAAATTTGACCGTTTGGCAATTGAACAAAGTATGCAAGATCCTCTATCATGTTATATTTAAAACTACCACGATCAAATGCTTTCCAATTGTAGCCTATTTCAGTAATATTGGTATTCCAATCAAGAGATGAAGTATCATCACTGAGGACATCAATACCTTTTCTTTCTACAACTTTACATCCAGCATTGATTTTCACACCACTTACTGCCATATTTCTGACTGTTGGTCCTTGTCTTACTTCAGTAATATATTTGGTGAATAGTAAATTCCAATCTTCAGCAAGTGGATTTCCTACAGCAATTTCTTGATTATTCAAATTAGTTAGCAGAAAGTTTTTGCCATTAGCCTCTGATTTGTTATGCTTATGCTTAATTAAATTGGTTCCGTCTAGGTTAGCCGTTCTAAATAAAAAGTCACCTTGGGTAGTCATCTGATCAACAACCATTTTTAAATAATCACCCGTTTGAGCTTTAATGATGAATAAACGACTTCCGTTGATATTGTGCTTATTCATATCATAAGTACCCCAACCATAATCAGGATGATTGGTTCCTAAATTTGAGAATGCACCATTCTCCCAAGATTCCTCAGAATTGTATACGTTGTTAAAATTAAATCCAGTTGTATCTACTGTATTCCATTCATTCGTATCGTTGCTATATACAAATAATTCTATACCGGCATTTTCATTAATAATTATACTTGAACTTCTCATGCTTGTGGATAGTCCAATGTCCCATTTAGAACGATCAACCGATGTTTGATTTCCAGTCGTTAAATCATAGTAAACATCCATAGTACCTGCTGACGTAATTACAGAATCAGCGTTTTGAGCTTTTACATATCCAGAAAAAATAAATCCAACTAGTAAGATATGCGTTAATATATTTTTAATCATGCAGCAAAGGTGAGCTGACATAAAATTAGTAAATAACCTAAAAAGGAATAAAAATACCCGAAAATAAAATTAGTAACTTTGTAGTCAATTATTTATAATTAGTTGATTATATGAATGTTACGTGAAAAAATCATAATTCAATTAAAATTGTTGTTTAATAAATAACCCAAAAATGAATGATTTAGCTATTCAACTTCAGATTCATCAGGTCTCAACTGACCTAACGAGTTATCAATACCAAAAGGGCACCATAACTCTTTTCATAAATGATAGTCAACAGATTTTTATGCCCATGGGTCAGCGAAACATTCCTCTACCAGCACATGGCGTATACTTAATCTATGATCAAAACAGAAGCTTTAAAATGATGATGAAGTCAGACAAGACAACATCTATTTGCATTTTAACACTACCGATAAATACCCTTCATAAAATCATTAGCCAAGGAACCGACGAGCTTAATTTTTCCCAATATGCTATTTTTGAGAAGGAGCAATATCATCATTTTGAGGTAGCAAGTTCTACAATTACAAGATGTGTTCATGAAGTGATTTTAAATCCAGACAACCAATTATTAAGAGAGGCAAAGAAATATGCTATTTTAGACGACTACTTCAATTCATCTCGTAGGCAAACAAAATACAAATGCCCTTTCTTGAACCAAAAGGACAATGTAAACAAAGTTCGGGCCGCCAAAGAGTTTTTGTTAGAAGATTTAAACAACTCTCCTACTATCAAACAAATAGCCAAACACGTAGCATTGAATGAGCACAACTTAAAAACGGGTTTTAAAGAGATTTACGGAAAAACTATCCATTCCTTTTTAAAAGACTATAAAATGACTAAAGCAAGAGAACTCATTCTTCTCCGCGAATTTCAAATAGCTGAGATAGCTGATCAATTAGGCTATACTAACGTTAGTCATTTTATTGATGCATTCAAGAAAAAATTTGGGATTACGCCCAAAAAGTTTGAATTGAATCTGGCTTAACAATTCATCATAACAACTTATACCCAAATTCAATTTTATTATAGATTCGATAGCTAGATTGTATTTAATTTGTTGTTTAAAATTAACACCTTATAAATTACAATGGAAAAAGTAGAATGCCTCATTATCGGATCAGGCCCCGCAGGTTATACTGCAGCAATATATGCTGCTCGAGCTGACATGAAACCTGTTCTTTATGAAGGACTTCAACCTGGAGGACAACTTACTATTACAACAGATGTAGAAAATTACCCTGGATATCCCGATGGCATCATGGGACCAGAAATGATGGAAAATTTCAAAAAACAAGCTGTACGTTTGGGTGCTGATGTTCGATTTGGTATGATCACATCTGTAGTTTTCAACAAGGACGGATCTAATCACCGTGTAACTGTAGATGGAACAACCGAAATTGAATGTGAAACAGTGATTATTTCAACTGGAGCAAGTGCAAAATGGTTAAATATCCCTAGCGAACAAAAACTAAATGGAAGCGGTGTATCAGCATGTGCTGTATGTGATGGATTTTTCTACAGAGGTGAAGATGTTGCAATTGTAGGAGCCGGCGATACGGCAGCTGAAGAGGCAAGCTATTTATCCAAGATTTGTAACAAAGTTTATATGCTAGTAAGAAGAGACGAAATGCGTGCATCTAAAGCAATGCAACACCGTGTAAATAACCTTGATAATGTGGAGATATTATACAACACTGAAACAGATGAAGTGTTAGGAGACATGACCGTCGAAGGAGTTAGAGTTGTAAACAATATCACTAATGAGAAATCCGAACTTCCTATTAAAGGTTTTTTTGTAGCTATTGGACACAAACCCAACACTGATATATTCAAGGACTATTTATCTATGGATGATGCTGGATACATAATTACCCATCATGACAGCTCTAAAACAGACTTACCTGGTGTTTTTGCTTGCGGAGATGCACAAGATAAAATATATCGACAAGCTGTTACTGCGGCAGGAAGTGGGTGCATGGCTGCTCTTGATGCTGAGCGATATCTCAGTATGCGTGGAACTGAATAATAAAGCCATGTGTATAATATACCAAACAACCCAACTGGGATGTTTGTAATGTAAATAAAGCTGACTGGTTCTTAAATCGACCTTTGTAAATTAGTTAAAGGTCAAAAACCATGAAATATTCAAGCAATCTAATTGCAGCAATATCTCTTTTGTTTATTATTTTGATAGCTAGCAGCTTTCTCGATAAGCAAAGTAACACTGACTCCAAACCTGCTGAAATGGTTAGTAAAAATGACGCAACTAGTATTGCAGCAGTTCCAAAAGAGCCTAAAACAATTCTTGAAATAGCTGATTCCATCTGTCAAGAAGCCCATGTTCCCTATGAATTAATCTACGAAATAGGCAAAAATGAGAGTAATTGGACCTACATCAAAAACACCAATGGTGGATCTGATTTTGGCGATCTACAGGTAATTGACCAAACCTATTGGTATTGGTACAAACGTCTGAATTTAAAAGGTGGGAAAACACGAAAGAATTATCTAAAAGTGGGTATATATTACTTAAAATATCTACACAATAAGTATGGAACTTGGGAAAAAGCACGATTTGCATACGGCAGAGGACATTGGAGAGAACCATACACTTGGACACATCTAGAAAAAAAATTTATGAGAAAAATTGATTTCTCAAAATATGATTCACTGCAAATTCCTATTTATGCAAGTAAAAACATAGAGTTTAAAAAGTGATTTTAGACCAAAATTATTTTTATTACTTTTGTTAAGTAGCCTTTTATTATTATGAGCAACGAACAACCAAAAACTAACGATCAAAATTCGACGAAAAAAAGCTCTCTAACCCTATTCATTATTTTATTTATAGCATCATTAGCACTTTCCGCATTTTTATTTTTTAAATATGCTAAAAATGCCGCTAAAATCGAAAACCAAAACAAGGAACTTTCCCTAGCCTATGATGCTTTAAACTTGCATGCAGATTCACTTCAAATGGAACTTGACAAAGTCATGCGACAGCTTCAAAATGAAATTAATAAAAATCTTGCACAAGAGGATTTAAGAGAGGATTTAAGAAATCAATTAAATGCTAAAAAAGGCGAATTAGCATCAGCATATGTTAGAATTAAAAATTTGATTAATGCTGGAGGCAGTAATTCAAATGGCATCGCATCATCAGGTTCTTCTTCAGGTGGTAACCGTAAAAATCTACTCAATGCAAAAGGTCAAATAGGCAAACTTGTAAAACTTAACTACGAATACATTGACCGAATAGAACAACTACAAAACGATTACATTTTAGAAAAAGCAAAAAGCGATAGCACTGGATACCTTGCCAGCAAACTAAGAAACAAAAATGATAGTCTAAAAATTGACAACTTGATTCTAAAAGACAAACTATCTAAAGCAAACAGTATTCGTATATCAAGACTTAATGTCTACCCTATACGAGAAAAAAATGGTGTTCAGGAAGTTGTAAACAAGTCCAAAAAAACACAGAGGCTTAAAATTAGCTTCCAAGTTCAAGCAAGCGAACCTGTTGAAGAAGAAGAAAAAGAATTAGTCATCAGAATCGTTGCACCCAACGGATATGTTTTAACTCAATATATTGATGAATTGTCCGATACAGATGATTTATACAGCATGGTTGAGACCATGACCTATGATGGGTCTGAAAAAAGTATGGTGTACTACTATGATCAAGAAGCAAAGTACTCACCAGGTATCTATCAAATTGAAATTTACAATGACAAAAAGCTAGTTAGTCAGAACGATTTCTATCTAAACTAGACCTACCTCAATTTGATTTTTTAACAGATCGTCTAAATTTTCTCGTTTTCGAATGAGGTGGGCCTCACCTTTGTGAATTAATACTTCTGCTGGTCGGTACCTTGAATTATAATTGCTACTCATACTAAATCCGTATGCCCCAGCATTGCTTATTGCAAGTACATCTCCTACCCTAACCTCACTTAACTTACGATCATATCCTAATGTATCTGATTCACATATATATCCTACAATTGAATAAATACGACCCTCTCCATTTGGATTCGTAACATTGGTAATTTGATGATAAGCATCATACATCATCGGTCTTAGTAAATGATTTTGACCAGAGTTTACACCTGCAAAAATGGTAGAGGTTGTCTGTTTTACAACATTCACATCCACCAATAAATGTCCTGCATTACTAACAATATACTTACCTGGTTCAAACCACAACTGAAGCTCTTTACCATAATCCTTACAAAAAGCCTTGAAGCTAGCTACTATTTTCTTACCAATATCCTCGACATCAGTAGTAATATCCCCGTCCTTGTATTTTACTTTAAAACCACTTCCAAAATCCATAAATTCTAAATTTTTAAATGATTTAGCCGCTTCATAAAGTAGAGAAGCACCCCTTAAAAATACCTCTGCATCCAAAATATCACTACCGGTATGCATATGTAATCCATTGACACGAATTCCAAGATTATCAACAATTCTTTTGATATGAGGTACTTGATAAATACTTATACCAAACTTACTATCAATGTGACCAACCGATATGTGCGTATTCCCTCCAGCCATAATATGAGGATTTAATCGAATACAACATGGGACAGAACCTCCATATTCATTCCCAAATCGCTCAAGTGTGCTGAGTTCATCAATATTAATCACTAAACCCAACTCTACTGCTTCTTTAATTTCATCAAAAGAAACACAGTTTGGAGTATACAAAATGTCTCCAGGCTCAAAACCTGCTCGCAACCCAATCTTTGCCTCTTGAATACTAACCGTATCTAATCCCGCACCTTCTTTCTGAAGAATTTTTAGCACATTAATGTTGGTTAATGCTTTACAAGCATATTTTAGGTGGACATCAACACCCTTAAAAGCTTTCTTTAACGAATGGTAATTATCTACAATTACATCTGAATTATATACATACAAAGGAGTTCCATAGTTCTTGGTTAGTTCAGAAACTATGACTCCACCAAACTCATAACCATTTTTCGTTAATTCCATATTTTAATTTTATTTTTATTAAGGTAAACTATTTTTAAAATCCGAATATCTAGACTCAAATTCACTACCCTCTTTTCCACCTAGGCTTTCCCAATGAGCAATGATGGCTTCAACTCTATTCTCTGGATTCGGATGAGTACTTAAAAAAGCAGGACCTGATGATCCACCACTTTCTTGAATTTTTTCAAAAAAACGAGCAGCTCCACGAGCATCGTAAGCGGTTGGATATAAATATTCAACAGATCTCATATCAGACTCAGATTCATTTTTTCTACTGTATTTTAAATTCACCAAATTTTGAGCAATTTGTACTAATGTTCCCTTGTTATCGCCTAAAAGAATACTCAAAAGTACATCCAATCCATATTGTTGGGTCAAAGCTGTTGTAGAGTGCCTCTCATCAGCATGAGCAATTTCATGCCCCATTACCCCAGCAAATTGATCTTCAGAATCTAGGTATTTAATAATTCCAGTATATACATATATATATCCACCTGGTGTGCAAAATGCATTTAATACTTCATCATCTTCGATGATTTTGAGTCTCCACAAAAAATCATCTTTATGCACTACGTTACCCGACCCCAAAATAGAATCCCTAATTGCATATAAATATGTGTAGGCTTGAGGATGTTGTGAACTATCAAGAATAGGATAATTAGCAGGATCACCCTCGATCTCTGCAGCAACTTGAGCACCAAATGCCTTATCATCTTCTAATGAAAAGAAATTGACACCTCCGCCCCCAGGCTCATCCTTACAGGAGAGTAAAAAAGTTGAACTTCCAAGCAAAAAAATTAAGCTTATCAAAAAATAAAGTTTTCTATGTTTCATGATTTAAAATATATAGTCTTTAAAATAAAAATTAATCGATTCGTATTTAGAATGGGAAACCGATTGCAAAATTAACTGCAGAGTGGTCAAAAATCCATCTATTTCGTGAAAAATATTTAATTATCCATCGTTCATCTTCAACCAATGATGGGTCATGTAGTGAAATACCCCAATCTACTCTAAAAACGACATACGAAAAATCAAATCGTATTCCAACACCACTATTTAAAGCAAGTTCTTTGTAGAAACGATTAAACCTAAATTCTCCATCAGGAAAATTTTCATCCTTACTGTAGTTCCAAATATTTCCAGCATCAACAAAGACTGCCCCATCTATCAGCTTATCTATGATATCAAAACGGTACTCAGCACTTGCTTGCAAGAGAACTTCACCTGTTTTTTCTATAGTAATGGCATTACTCGAATCTCGATATCCTCCTGGGCCTATAGTTCTTGGTCTCCACGCACGAAGACTGTTACCACCACCTACAAAAAATCGACGTTCAAAAGGCAAAAATTCTGTATTCCCGTAGGGTAAACCAATACCTGTGTTGAATCGATATGCCAAAGAATTATTCTCATCCCAAATAAATGTATAGGATAAATCAACGTCCGATCGAGCATATTGAGAATATTTTACGCCAAAAATTTCACGATTTTTACCTGTTTCATTGGTGAACAAATCAAAATACAAGGAGGTTAAATTTCCTGACAATTCGAGAGCATTTGACTTAATCTGCCAATATGATCTGCTTTTGCTGGTTTTATTATTCCAATGAATGGTCGCCTTCGGCCCTGCAATAATGTTATTCGTGAGTAACTGACTGGTATAAAACTGACCGCTATTATCAAGTGTACTCAAAAAATCGGGATCAATTTTAGCTTGATTAATACTTATTCTAAGTGGAGTTATTCCAAATGAAAAACGGTTTTTGGAAAAAGCATAGGTAAAGTTAAATGGAATGACATTTCGAGTAAAACTCACATTTCGATCGTGTAAAAATGAAAGGTTTATTCGGGTATTTTTCTTAGTAAAACTTTGGCTAATTTTTTTTCGTTCGAAATAGACAAGCGATGGGATTTTTAGCTCTGCATTAATACTTTTTCTAAATCCATTCAAGGTACCATTATTGTCTTTTCGTATTTGAGTCTCAAATGCAGTAAGCGAACTTAGACTAAAAGACTCCCCGCCTCCAAATACATTCCTGTTATTAAGTCTAAAATTATTTGCAATACCAAAATTTTGATCGGATGTTGACTGCACTACATCACTCCTATCTGTATAAATAGCTTGAGGTTCCCAAGTAAAATCATGCTTAGGAGCTGTTTGGAGTATAATTTCAGCTGTAAGTAAGGTTGCACTATCCTCAGACGAAGGGTTGAAACGTATAGTTACAAACTCAAACAAATCCATTGAAAGCAAGTTAGCATACGTTTTCTGAACTTGCTCAGCTTGATACAATTCACCAACTCTGAAAATAATATTCTTCGAAAGCGTGGATGGATTAATATAATAGCTACCCTCCAGAAATTGGATATCTTGATATAGAATAGTATCCTGTTCTGAAGCATCATCTATTTTAACTAAAATACGATTAATTCGATGCTGAACATGTGAAGAATTCTCATTTAAATTTCGAATATTTAAAACGACACTAGTTTGATTTCCAACAAAACTTGTATCTAGCTCAAAATCAATATATGAACTATTGAACGTGTAAAAGCCATTGTTCTTAAAGAGTTCAGTAATACGATTACGTTCATCTTCAATGTTCTGAAAATCAATCCTTTGACCAACATTCATTTGTTTTTCGGCTTGATTTGATTGTAAAATCCCCTCCATAATCTTGGATGAAGTTGCGTATTTTAATTTTTTTATTTGGTAAGGGCTCTTTAAATCTGCATGATAAATCACTTTTGCCCTTTTTTTATAACCTAATTTGGGTTTGATCGAAAACCCTACTTGATTATCAAAATACCCCTTCCCAAAATAAAAGTCAGATAGTTTTTGAGCAGAAATTTTAATTTTATTTGAATCTATAAGAACAGGAGGCTCTCCGACTTTTTCAGCTAATCGACGCAGAGCACGTTGTTTTTTTCTTATCCCAAGTCCTTTTTTTCCATATTGATATGCCCAAAGGTGAAACTTGATGAAACCCAACAATTCACGATTTGGCCTTTGTTTTAAATTTTTCCCTTCCTCAGATAAATCAACTCCATGCACATCCCCACGATCAATTTTATTCTTCACCAATAACTGCTTACCATTAGGAACTACACGCGTAATATGACATGCCGTTAAACTCAAAAAACACCAAAGTGTCAGACAATATTTTAGTTTTGTGTTCAAATAGGATTAAATCATTGCTCAGCAAAGTTAAAATAAAACAATACCAGCAGCTTCAATTCAAAAAGTTCAGACAAAAGTATGGTCTATTTGTCGTTGAAGGGCTAAAATCTGTAAATGAATTAATCCAAAGTAAATGGCCCATTGAATCCATAGTATGCTCCACCAGCTTTGAAGGGAAAATCGAATCAATAGACTCCATTGATTTATTCTTAGTTAAACCCAAGGAATTTGAAACAATTTCACAGCAAAAAACCCCCCAAGGAATACTAGCCATTGCTCAGTTTCACCAACTAAGTCTGGAAGAAACACCATGGCAAATTGCATTGGACAATATCAATAACCCAGGTAATTTAGGTACCATCATTCGAATAGCAGACTGGTATGGAATCAATACCATTTATTGCAGTCAAGATACCGTTGATTTGTATAATAGTAAAGTTATTCAATCCAGCATGGGCTCGTTCCTTAGAGTTCAATTAAAATATGGCAACCTCACTGAAACTTTAAACCAAAAAGAGGTGTATGCTACCATGCTTGATGGTAAAAATATACGAACACTGCCCAATATAAAAAGTGGCGTTTTATTGATTGGCAATGAAGCAAATGGTATTTCTGAATCCTTAACAGAATCATTGACCCATACACCCATAACTATCCCTGGCAATATTCAAACTGAAAGCTTAAACGCAGCAATGGCAACAGCCATATGTTGTGAGCGGTTGATGGGATAGAACAGGATACTTCACTAAAAACTCATTTTTATCCCTACCTTTGCACCAAAATATAGCAGCGGAGCAGTCTGGATTTTTATAACACACGTCGAATAATGCTCATTTGCTATCACTAAATAACAAAATGAGTACATTCAAAGAAATGGGCTTAAAATCAGAGATTTTAAGTGCCATAACAGACTTGGGATACGAGAATCCCACGCCAATTCAAAAACTTGCCTTGCCCAAGGTATTGGAATCCAAACAAGATTTAATTGCATTTGCACAAACGGGGACAGGAAAAACCGCAGCCTTTAGTTTACCTATCCTTAATCAGATTGATCCAACCAAGGATGGAATTAAATGCATTGTTTTAAGCCCCACTAGAGAACTGGGTCTTCAAATTGCCGAGGATATCAAAAGCTACTCTAAAAACATGCCTGGCTTTAAAGCCGTGGCCGTTTATGGTGGTGCAGATATCAACCAACAAATTAGAAAATTAGAACGAGGTTGTGATGTTGTAGTTGGAACACCTGGGAGAACACTTGATCTCATCAAACGAAATCGCCTCAACCTAGAGGGAGTTCAATACTTGGTATTAGACGAAGCAGATGAAATGTTAAGCATGGGATTTGCAGATGATTTAGATGCCATATTAGCCAATACTCCACAAGAAAAACAAACCTTGTTATTCTCTGCGACCATGCCACCAGATATGGTTAAATTGAGTAAAAAATACATGACAGATCCAGCTGAAATCTCTGCTGGAAATAAGAAACAAGCCAATACGAACGTAACCCACCAATACTATAAAATTAACTCAAGAGATCGATATCCTTCTCTAAAACGTGCAGTGGACGTAGCACCAGATATCTATGGTATTATTTTTTGTAGAACACGAGCAGAGACAAAAGAGGTTGCCGAACGACTTGCTGAAGATGGTTATAATACGGATGCTCTCCATGGTGATTTATCTCAAGCCCAACGTGATTATGTGATGAACCGATTTAGAAATCGTCAGTTACAACTATTGGTTGCAACTGATGTTGCGGCAAGAGGCTTGGATGTAAATGAGCTTACTCATGTAATTAATTTTAAATTACCTGATGAGGATGATGTGTATGTTCATCGAAGTGGGCGAACTGGTAGAGCAGCTAACGTAGGAATTTCATTGTCACTTCTTACCTCAAAAGAAGAAAATAGACTTCGCTATCTAGAAAAAAAGATAGGCCGAAAATTTGAAAAAGTATTGATACCAAATGGTCAAGAAATCTGCGAAAAGCAACTTTTCAGTCTTATCGACAACATCAAAGAAACCGAGATAGCAAACAGCCATATCGATGGCTTTTTACCTCAAATATTTGACATGTTTAAAGACATGAGCAAAGAGGAAGTATTGAAAAAAATTGTATCCACAGAATTCAACCGATTCCTAGAATACTATCGGGATGCACCAGATTTAAACAAAACATCTGACAAAAGAGAGCGTGAACGTAATAAGGACAACAGAGGAGATGATAGCGGTGGACGAAGAAGTCGTAGAGAAAGACGTGAGCATAAAACAGCTGCTCACATGACTCGTTATTTTATCAATCAAGGAAAAAAAGACGGATTCAGTCCAAAGCTGCTAATGGGAATGATCAATTCTCACATGGATGGTTTATCCCCTGAGATTGGACAAATCGAAATCATGAAAATGTTTTCATTCTTTGAAATGGAATCAGGCCACACATCAGATCTTCAACGTGCTGCCAAACAAATGGAATTCAATGGACGAGAAGTTGCCATAGAAGAAAGCTCTCCAAGACCTGAAGGTGGTGTTGACCGAAAAGAAAAACGCAATAGACGTCGTGGCAGAAACAACGATCAACGTGGAAATGGTGGAAGAAGTAGACGTCGTCAAAGCAGCGGTAGCCATGGAGCTAAACGTCGAAGGAGATATTAACGTTTTACTCCCCTAGCGTTTAAACTTTTTCTGTAAGCACGAGCATTTTTTCGATGCTCAGCCGCACTAGCAGTGAAATTGTGATAATATGACCTATCTGGTTTAGCACACATAAAAATATAATTATGTTTTTTTGGATTTATACTTGCTAAAATTGCTCGTTTATCCGGAGAAAATATAGGACCTGGAGGTAATCCTTTGTTAAGATAAGTATTGTACGGATTTTTTGCTTTCAAGTCGCGGTATAATACGCGTCTTCTCCCCTCTCTACCAACTACGTATAAAACAGTAGGATCAGCCTGCAACAACATTCCCTTTCTTAAACGATTGAGATATAATCCCGCAATCGTTGACATTTCACTTACGTGAACAGCCTCTCCGTCAACAATGCTACCTAAAATACATGCTTCCTTAGTATTCAATCCTACTGATTTTGCTTTTGCTTTTCGTTCAGCTGACCAAAATGTATTGTACTCATACAAAAAACGTTGAATAATATCATCAGCTGAAACAGCCCAATTAAAATGGTAATGGTCAGCTAGAAAGATGCACCACTTATTTTCATCTGTAAAACCATTTTCTTTCACCCATTTATCATTAAGCACCTCAATTAAGTCCTCTTTGTTGGGCTCCAAACTAGATACTAGGTGATCCATAATTTGAGTTCTTGTCATTTCTAAATCAATCTTAATGACCACTTTATCCCAATTTCCATTTCTTATTTTTCGAATGAGTTGAACATTGGTAAATCTTCCATCAATTTTATATCGACCTGGTTTAAATGTATTGGACAAGTTCATCTTTTGAGCAGCCAAATCAAATGTCTGAACATTTTTGACAATCTTATTGGAAATTAATCCTTGCCGAACAGTCTGATAGGTATCATTCTTACGGATGTAGAAATAGGTACCATCACTTGATGAAGTTGTATTGACTGCAAAAAAGATGTAATAGCCTACAGATAAGCATAACATCGCTGTTATTAAAAGTACGCCAACATATTTACGTGTCTTTTTATTCAAATCTGTTTGTTATAAAACGCAAATAAAGTAAACTAAATATTAGTTTTGCTTTCTCTAACATGAATATTGCATTAATTGGTTACGGAAAGATGGGTAAATCCATCGAAATGATGGCATTAAATCAAGGCCATCAAATTGTCGCTAAAATTGATTCAGACGATTTTACTTCAGCTGATTTACTGAATGCTGATGTTGCTATCGAATTTTCACAACCTAATGTTGCTGTGGAGAATATCAAAAAATGTTTTGAAGCTCAAATCCCCGTGGTGGTAGGTACTACAGGTTGGTATGATCAGTATGACAAAATTTCTAAATTGGCAGAAGAATCAAACCAAACTTTATTTACGGCTACTAATTTCAGTATTGGTGTCAACATTGTTTTTAACATAAATCAAAAACTAGCTGAGATCATGAATCAGTTTCCCGAGTACGATGTTCATATGACTGAAATTCACCATTTAGAGAAAAAAGATCATCCCAGTGGTACTGCAAGCACACTAGCTGATGACATTGTAAATGCTATTGATAGAAAAACAGGGTACGTTGGTCGTATAGACAAACCTTACACCACAAAAACTGCGTTAGACTTGCATATTAATTGTGAAAGAGAGAAGAATGTTCCTGGATATCATCAAGTCACTTATACCAGTGAAATTGACGAAATATCGATTCAGCACAATGCTAAAAATAGAGAAGGATTCACAAAAGGAGCACTCATTGCCGCTGAATGGATTATTGGAAAGAAGGGTGTATTTACTATGAAAGATTTATTAAAATTTTAAAAAAACCATGAAAATTAACTTAAAAGAAGATTGGAAATTACTGAGTAAAAGAGCCGCTATTTTTTATGTCGCTTTTAGTGTAATCAATTTAATTACATTCATACTTCTATTCACCCAAACCGATGCAGGTTTCATATCATCCTTCATCTATTTCTTGTTTTGGCAAGTTGCTATTTGGGTGTATTACATGTTCCGTTACAAAAGACGAAACAAAATGAATGGTGGAGAGTGGATCGATGCAGCCATGTTTGCAGTCATTGCTGCCACATTAATCCGAACATTTTTTATTGAAGCATACCAAATCCCCACCTCATCGATGGAAAAATCACTACTTCGAGGTGATTTTCTATTTGTGAGTAAGATGAACTATGGAGCAAGAGTACCAATGACTCCAATATCCTTTCCTTTCGTTCATCAGGAACTTCCAATTGTTGGCGGTAAGGCCTATTCTGAAGCTCTTAAACTCCCTTTTTACAGGCTTCCAGGATTTCAAAAAATCAAAAACAACGATGTTGTGGTTTTCAACTACCCTGGTGAAGAAGATTTCCCAGTTGATAAAAAAACCAATTACATCAAACGATGTATTGCTATAGCAGGTGATAGCATTTCTATTAAAAATCGTAAAGTATATGTCAATGGTCAATTAGCAGATGTAGCAGTACATGGTCAAACTAGTTACCGTGTGAATACCACAAATGTGATCGATCGAAGAACACTAGAAAAAATTGATGTATCCGAATATGGATACAACCAATATTTAGCTGGATATGAAATGTGGATGACTCGATACAATGAAAAAGAGGTAGCCCAATTGCCTGGTGTTACAGAAATTTTGCCAAGCAATGATATGAGGGGTAAGTATCCTGAAATATTTCCTCATGTACCCGATAACTACCCATGGAGCAGAGATAATTATGGCCCGCTTTATGTCCCGAAGCGAGGTGATGTTCTAAAACTGGATTCTAACAATATATGGATATATAAAGACCTCATTAAAAAATATGAAGGCAATGAAAGCTTTGCTTTTGAAAACGGCAAAGCATACATCAACGGTGAGGAAATCACAGAATATAAAGTCCAAATGGATTATTATTTCATGATGGGAGACAACAGACACCGAAGTGCAGACTCACGTTATTGGGGGTTTGTGCCTGAAGATCACATTGTAGGAAAAGCCTTGTTTATATGGATGAGTATAGAACAAGATGGAATCTACGGCGGAAGGCATAAAAATATATTTAGTAGAATTCGTTGGAGCAGACTTTTTAACAGAATACATTAGTGAATAACACCCATAAATTACGAATCATTTTTATGGGTAATCCTGAATTTGCCCGTTATCACCTTGAAAAAATGCTATCAGCGGGATTTAATGTTGTGGCTGTAATTTCTGCACCTGATAAACCAGGTGGAAGAGGAATGAAAATCCAATCTACACCAGTTACCACCTATGCTAAAGAAAAAAACATCCCTTGCCTTCAACCCACTAACTTAAAGAATACTGAATTTCAAAAAGAACTTAAATCCTACAATGCTGATATACAAGTAGTCATTGCATTTCGGATGTTGCCTCAATCGGTTTGGAACATGCCCCCACTTGGTACAATTAACCTGCATGCATCCTTACTTCCTCAGTATCGCGGTGCAGCTCCAATCAATTGGGCCATCATTAATGGAGAAAAGAAATCGGGGGTAACCACCTTTCGATTAAAACACGAAATTGACACAGGTGGTATTCTTCTTCAAAAAGAATGTCCTATTGAACCAAATGAAACTTCTGGCAGCTTGCATGATAAGTTAATGATGCTGGGTGCTGATACGATGATCGAAACCCTAGAAAAAATCTCCAATGATTCTATCGAAGAAACACCACAAATTGAGTTGGATAACTTGAAAGGTGCTCCAAAATTATACGCTCAAAATACAGCGATAAATTGGGATACAACTGGGGAACAAATCGAACATTTTGTACGTGGATTACAACCCTATCCTGTTGCACATACCCAATTAGATGGAAAAAAACTACAGATTTATCGTGCATCATTTTCTCCCCAAGACCATAATCACCCTTCAGGTATTTTCTTCACAGACCAAAAGAAATACTTGGCTGTCAGCGTACCAAACGGATACATCCATTTATTAGAAATAAAGCTACAAGGAAAACGAAAGATGATGATTACTGATTTTCTAAATGGATTTAACGCAAAGGGTTTAGAACCAGTTTAATAGCTAAACCAACTCTTCAAAACGCTCCTTGATTACAGGGGAAATACACATAGTAATTTTTGGACATAATTTAACTACCTTTGCACTCCAATAAAATCATGTGGGAAAAGATAGCCAGTTCCATCCTAAGAAATAGACTTTCTCTTATTCTGTTTCTTGTAGTCTCAACCGTATTAATGGTATATAAAACCACCCAAGTACAAATGGCTTATGATAACCCAAAATTTATCCCCGACAAGGATGATGACATGGTGGCTTACCAAGAGTTTAAAGAACTATTTGGTGACGATGGCAGTGTGATGGTTGTTGGAATAAAATCCAAAAAAATCTTTGATCTTGATTTTTTTAACGACTGGTATGATATTACGCATCAATTGGATACCACTCCCCATATTAAGCAGGTCATCTCTTTAGCCAACTTGATAAACCTCTCCAAAGAATCGAGCTACCAATATTTCGAAGAGGATTCGTTTGAAACTAGTGTCTTTGTTCCACAAAAATTTATTGCAAAAAAGCCAAATACGCAATCAGAATTAGATAGCATTTACCAATCTGTAAAATCACTTCGTTTCTACGAAGGCCTCTTGTTTAACGACACCTCTGATTTTGCTTTGATGGCTATTACCCTAGATAAATCGATACTTGACACCAAAGAACGGGTTGGATTTGTCAATGAAATACAAGATCATATATCCAGCGTATGTTCTCAGTATGATGTTGAAGCTCACTACTCGGGCCTTCCATTTATTCGGACTAAGATGTCTCAGATGATCAAACAAGAACTCGTTCGATTCACTGTTGTATCTATGATATTGACATCATTGATTCTTTTGTTCTTTTTCAGAAGTTTTCCGACAATTGCCTTTTCATTACTAACTGTGGTCATTGGTGTGATTTGGTGTCTTGGAATACTCGTTCTATTAGGTTATAAGATCACGATGTTTATTGGGTTGCTACCACCCTTAATTGTGGTTATCGGTATTGCTAACTGTATTTACCTTCTCAATAAATATCACGATGAGTATAGATCTCATGAAAATAAAATTAAAGCACTGCAACGAGTTATCTCCAAAGTAGGACGAGCTGTATTGTTTACAAATCTTACAACAGCCGTTGGATTTGGTGTATTTACCCTAACTGGAAGTACTGTATTACAAGAGTTTGGACTTACTGCCTTTTTATCCATCATGGCGGTATTCATGATATCCATTATTTTAATACCTGTTCTTTTTAGCTTTCTCCCCCCTCCTAATACGCGTCAGACCAAACACTTAGATTATAAGTTTTTAAACAAACTGATTGATAAAATCTCCTTCGTTGTTCTTAACCATAGAAAATGGGTGTACCTAAGTACAATCATTTTAGTTATTTCCTCATTCATAGGAATGGCTCTACTTAAAAATGTTGGTTACATGGTCGATGATATTTCTAAACAAGATAAACTTTATCTCGATTTAAAGTTTTTTGAAAAAAATGTAAATGGTGTAATGCCATTTGAAATTGTAATTGATTCCCGCAAACCCCAGGGGATATATGATGTGAGAACACTCATGAAAATCAACTTGCTTGAGCGAAAGATTAGTGAATACCCAGAATTTTCAAGACCTGTGAGTATATCTAAAACTATGAAATTTCTCAACCAGGCCTATTTTGATGGGGATCCAAGAAGATTTAGAACTCCTAGCGTACTTGATTTGGGCAATATCATGAGTGCCATCCCAAAAAATGAGACCAATGACAACTTAATGCATAGTCTAATCAATGATGATAATAGCAAGGCTAGAATTAGTGTTCAAATGGCTGATGTAGGAAGTGTCCGAATAAAAGAACTACAACAAGAGATTGGGAGTATTGCAGACACCATTTTTAATTATCAAAAAAATACAGAAGACATTTTTACAGATTCCATAATCGCTGTAGAATTAATAGACTCAGCCACTAATTTGTTTGATACTACCTATTATTCTACTCAGGTCATAACTTACAACCCAATTGATAGTTCTAGAATGACTGATATATCCATCACTGGGACAAGTATCATTTTCCTTAAAGGAAATGATTACCTAATAAGTAATCTATTGATGAGCTTAATTATTGCTTTCATCATTATATCGCTTCTAATGGCTAGTATTTTTAAATCATTGCGGATGATTTTAATCTCAATGCTTCCAAATCTTATACCTTTACTTTTCACAGCTGGAATAATGGGCTACTTTGGAGTTAATTTTAAACCCAGTACCGTTTTGGTATTTAGTGTAGCGTTTGGAATTGCGGTAGATTTCTCTATTCACTTTTTGACCAAGTATAAAATAGAATTAAAAAATGCATCATCCATATCTAAAGCAGTGGCCAATGTCCAAAAAGAAATCAGTACAAGTATGATTTATACTGCAGTTATCCTATTTTTTGGTTTTATCATATTTGTTTTTTCAGACTTTGGTGGAACTATTGCTCTTGGATTGTTCACTGCAATCACGCTCTTTATCGCATTATTATCAAACCTAATATTACTTCCTTCTCTGCTACTTTCATATGATATAGCACAAGAAAAAAAGAAGTCTTGATTGGTTTAGGCAACAATTAACAAAACAGCCCAATTATGATACATTTTACTTAAGGTAAAATACTACCTTTGCACACTTCATAATAGATTGGAAATACGTTTATGTCTAAAGGTCATTCATATCCACAATACAAACAACTCAACCTCCCATCAATAGAAAAAGATGTTTTAGGTTTTTGGAACGAAAATGCTGTTTTTAAGAAAAGTATTGAAAATCGACATAACCAAGAAACATTTGTGTTTTATGAAGGACCTCCCTCAGCAAACGGGATGCCGGGTATTCACCACGTAATCAGTCGAAGCATCAAAGATGTATTTTGTAGATACAAGACCTTGCAGGGATTTAAAGTAGATAGAAAAGCAGGTTGGGACACCCACGGACTTCCAGTTGAGCTGCAAGTCGAAAAAACATTAGGCATAACTAAAGAAGACATTGGAACTAAAATATCTGTAGAGGAATATAACAAGGCCTGTCGAGAGGATGTTTTAAAATTTAAGGACAAATGGGATGAGCTAACCGAAAAAATCGGATATTGGGTAGACCTCGATAACCCCTACATTACTTATGATAATGAATATATTGAATCTGTTTGGAATCTTCTAAAACGACTTCATGATAAAGGATATCTATACAAAGGTCATACGATTCAACCCTTTTCACCTGCTGCAGGAACTGGACTTAGCTCTCATGAGTTGAATCAACCTGGAACATATAAAAATGTTAAAGACACGACCGTTGTTGCTCAATTTGAATTGGAACAACCCAATGCAATTGATTTGGATCTAAATTGGGGGAACACCTACTGTCTTGCATGGACTACCACACCTTGGACGCTCCCAAGTAACACCGCATTAGGAATAGGACCAAAAATTGACTACTCCATAATCAAAACCTTCAATCCCTACACATTTGAAAAAATCACTGTTATATTGGCCACTAAGCTGGTTGAAAAATACTTTCCTTCTAAAAATAAAGACATCGAATTAACTGATTATCAAGAGGGAGATAAAGTTATCCCATTTGAAGTGGTTAAAGAGATTAAAGGTGCTGTTTTAGTTGGTCAAAAATACCATCAACTTATGCCCTACCAACAACCTAAAGATGGTAAAGCATTTGAAATCATTGCAGCAAACTTTGTGACTACTGAGGATGGTACGGGTATAGTTCATCTAGCACCAAGTTTTGGATCTGATGACTACATTGTAGCAAAGCAAAACAATATTGGCTCATTAACTCTTGTTGACCGTGAGGGAAAATTTGTTGATGGTGTTGGAGAATTTTCAGGACTCTATGTCAAAAACTATAAAGAAGAGGATGAAAAGGCAGATGGTTATATGACCACTGACGTTAAAATTGCTATTCGACTTAAAACAGACAATAAAGCTTTTAAAGTAGAAAAATACGAACACAGTTATCCTCATTGCTGGAGAACTGACAAGCCTATTCTCTACTATCCTTTAGAAAGTTGGTTCATTAAAACAACTGCTGTTAAGGATCGTCTAATTGAGCTGAATAAAACTATAAACTGGAAACCTGCAAGCACAGGTGAAGGTCGATTTGGAAATTGGTTAGAAAATCTAGTTGATTGGAACTTAAGTAGAAGCAGGTATTGGGGAACTCCTCTACCCATTTGGAGAACAAAAGACGGAAAAGAATCTGTCTGCATTGGCTCTATTGAAGAATTAAAAAACGAGGTTAGCAAGTCTGTTGCTGCCGGACTCATGAAAGAAAATACCATTTCGCCAGAATTTGATTTGCACCGACCATATATAGATGACATCACACTTGTTAGCAATAATGGTGAGCCTATGTATCGTGAAACTGACTTGATTGATGTTTGGTTTGATTCAGGAGCAATGCCTTTTGCTCAACTCCATTATCCTTTCGAAAATCAAGATCAAATTGATAACAACACTAACTTCCCTGCTGACTTTATTGCAGAGGGTGTAGACCAAACACGTGGATGGTTTTTTACCTTGCATGCTATATCTGCTATGCTAAACGATTCTGTTGCATACAAAAATGTAGTTGCTAATGGGCTCGTACTAGATAAAGACGGAAACAAAATGTCAAAACGTCTTGGTAATACAATTGATCCATTCATGGCTGTTGAAAAGTACGGAGCTGACGCTATTCGTTGGTACATGCTGAGCAATTCAGCACCATGGGACAATCTAAAATTTGATTTGGATGGGGTTACCGAAACACAACGAAAGTTTTTTGG
>JAHEGS010000152.1 GCA_024645005.1 Bacteroidota bacterium | reverse complement strand
TATTGGAATCAGTGAGAGGGTTATGATGTATTGTTTGGCAAAACTCTGATGGTTCTCTTTAGTCAGGTAAAATTTAACTGCTAAGTACATCCCAAAGATTCCAATGAGAATTAAGGTGACAAATTTATATTGTATGTCAGATAGATTGGAAATGGAATAACTTAAACTATCTATTCGTATATGTTGTGTTGTTAACCCACACATCCAACCCCATATGGATTGATTCATGTGCTCACATTTTAATCCATTAACAACTTGCGTGTTATTCCATTCTCTAAAAAGTTCAATGCCTGTATTCAATCCAAAATACATGAACACAATCATTGTCGAGATTATAATCCCAATCAATGTATAAAAAACAGATTTGTATTTCTGCTTAAACAGTAAAAATCCAAGAATTAAAATGGGGTAAATTTTTATACTGATTATGAATGCCAATACTATACCCGCCAATAAGTCTCTTCTATGAGTTATTAAATGAAGAACATAGATACTTAAAGCTAGAATGAATAGATTTATCTGAAGATTGCTTATCTCTTCAAGAAATATTCTTAGTGTAAGAATGAACGGTAATATAAATAAGGGATTATAGAGGTTGATTTGATTACCACTCTCATATTTAATGTTAAAGACAAATTGATGTGGAGTAAAGTAGGAGATGGTCCATCTGAAAATAATCAGATTTACGAATACTATGCTTATTAACCATGTCAACCTTAGCCCAACAAAGCTTAGTTCATTTAGCCAGTATAAAGGAATACAAACAATAGAAAAAAATGGGGGCCATGTATTTCTGTAATCGGAATAAATGGGCAAATTATTCCAAGCTAGTTTTCCTGCTGATATGTACCCGCCAAAATCACCTTCTCTGAATATATCTCTTAATACTTCTCCAAAAATTATCACAGAGCACAGGTAAAATGTGATTTGGAATATGCGTTTTTTATCGGTAAAAATATGTCTGAGGACGGTTTTCAAGTTGTCTGTTTTTGAAATGGGCTTGTATATTTTTTAAAAAAATACAAAGACGGCAATTATGATTTGTCAAATAAATGTTTGAGCTTATCTAAATCAGCAAATGACCAATTTTTGATTTGTAGTTGGGCTCCTTTTAGTCCTTTGTCTTCTCCAAATGAAATACTTTTCATTCCTGCTTTTTTTGCAGCGAGGAGACCAGCTTGAGAGTCTTCGATAACAAGGCACTCTGCTGGCTTGCAATTTAGTTTTTCAGCGGCTAGCAAAAATATGTCAGGTTCCGGCTTAGAATGCGGAGTCATACCACCATCCACAATAGCTTGAAAGTCTAATACCAAATCCAATTTGTCAATAATTCTAATGGCATTTCGGCTACTTGATCCAATGGCAACCTTGATGCCTTCGGATTTAGCTAGGGTGTTGAATTCTTTAAAGTTTGGGAAAATTTCATTTGGAGTCATGGTATCGATGTATTTGAGGTACATCTTATTTTTTTTCTGAAGGAGGTTTTGTTTTTCTGCTTCAGATATTCGTGCACCACTCCATTTTAAGAGTTTGTCTAAGCATTCTTTCCTTCCTACTCCCTTTAATTTTTGGTTTTGTTTTTCAGTCAATACAAAATCGAGTTGTTCTGCAACCCATTTCCAACTTTCGTAGTGATATTTGGCTGTATCTGTAATTACACCATCAAGATCATAGATTATAGCCTTTAAACTCATATTGCTTGTTCTTGATTATTGAGGTGATATTCCACCAGTGGGAATATCGGTTTCTTTTCAACTTTACCAATGGTAAAACGATGGTTTTTCGCAACTTCTTCGAGCACATCTCTGAAATAGTAAGCTATTGAGCCAACAAAGTTTACAGGGACTTCTCTGAAGTTTTCATAACACCAAACGTGAATATTGATAAATTTTGCAAGTCCCTGATATACCATATCTTTCATGTAAGGATGATCTTGGTTGTCCTTTACAAATGGCATAAAACTAGCTAAATATACATTCGGAAATTGTTCAAGGTGGATTGAATCAAATATTCCTTCTTTTGTGAGGTTAAATCTTTTTTGGAATTCTGAAGCTAATTCTTCAGGCATTCGATGGTAAAGCCAATCAGCCAAGAGTATTTTTCCGAAATGAGACCCACTACCTTCGTCTCCGAGGATGTATCCTAATGCAGGCACATTTTCATGAATATTCTTACCGTCAAAATAGCATGAATTCGATCCAGTTCCTAAAATACAAGCTATTCCTGGGGTGTATGGTGTCGTAGCTAGTGCAGCACCTGTTAAATCATGATCAACATCTATTTTTTCAGCAGCAGTGAAAAATTGGGATAAAGCATTTTCTAGGACAAGCTTTCGGTTTGCACTTGAGCATCCTGCTCCATAAAAATAAATTTCTTTAATTTCTGATTTATAATTCTGAAATGTTTCGTTTTCTTGTATTTTGCCTAGTATGAATTCAGTACTATGAAAGAAAGGGTTGAAACCCATGGTGTTTGTTTTATGGTGTGTATTGGAGTGGTCTATTATTATCCAATCACATTTTGTTGAACCGCTATCAGCAACTAGTATCATTTGGTTTAATATAATGAACAAATTTAATGAAAAATCACACTTTTTGATGTGTGATTCGAATTACATCACGGATTTTTTTTATTTATCTAGATATCAGGATACCAATACGAGTTTAAGGCATTGGTTCTTGGCAAGGATCACACATAAAGTGAATATGAATAGATACTTCCTTGGTTTCTTTATCGATATTAACCATTTCAAGCATTTGAAGATTTCTCATCATCTCACATTCATTCTCTAGGTTTTCATCAGAATCATTATTTTCTAGTTTATCCATATTAATAGGAGGATGTTTAAATATTGCATATTCTCCATTAACTAAACCTTTAATTGAGGCTTTCCCATTTTTAAATTCTTGAGCAATTCCTTTATCACTACGATCAGGGTTTTTGTGAAAATAAAGCGTTCCATTGAAGGAACTTGGTGTAATTAAGCTTTCCATAATTTCTTCACTTGGCATGGCACCACCACAATAATCGGACGTGCTTGTGATATTGAATTTAATCGTTCGGTTTACTTGGTTTGACTTGCACGAGACAAATAGTAAGGCTGCTAATAAGGCTGTGAAAAATTTCATTTTACAAATTTAAACGATAAGTCTTGATGTGAGGTCGGTAGAACGCCTAAATTTAACTAATAAATTAAATTTATTATACTATTAGTAACTAATTCAGCAACCTTTTCAGATGGTTTTGAATCGCCCAGCATTTTTCGAAGTTTACTGTAGTCATTTTCGATTGTCTTTAAATGGCTTTTATCCTCCATTAAACGATTTATCTCTGATTTGAGTTTAGATGGGTTGAATTCATCTTGGATAAGTTCAGTAATACTCGGTTTGTCTAAGATCAAATTTACAAGGGATATATATTTTACTTTGATTACGGATTTTGCGATCCAATAGCTTATCCTATTCGAAGAATAACAGACAATTTGTGGCACACCCATTAGGGCAGTTTCAAGGGTTGCTGTTCCTGATGTAACTAATGCCAGTTTGCTTTTATTCAACAGGGCGTACATATCATTAGATACTAGTTTGAGTTTTGAATCAAATTGATGGTAAAAGCGATCATTGAAACCTGGAGCTTGAGCTACAAGAATACTTAGATTGTAGTCTTTTACGGCCTCTAACATGATAGGAAGTGCCTTTTTTATTTCTTGTTTTCTACTTCCCGGTAATAGTGCTATGTAATTTTTTTCAGTCGGTTTTGGATTTGATTTGATGTATTCATCGATCGTTTCCTTACTGGGGTTTCCGACATAAATACTATTTATATTGTGTGATTTGAAAAAAGCTTCTTCAAAGGGAAGTATGGAGTACAAGAAATCGACATCTCGTTTGATGTTTTTTATTCGACCTTCTTTCCAAGCCCACACTTTTGGAGAAATATAATAGTGGACAGGTATGCCAATGGCTTTAGCAAATTTTGCAATTTTAAAGTTAAATCCGGGGTAATCGACAAGAATTAATGCATCTGTTTGCCAATCTAGAATATCTTTTTTTATTATTTTTAAGTTCCGGATTATTTTAAAGAGACTTCCCAAAATTTCAACAAACCCCATGATGGCCATTTCCTTCTGGTGGATAAAAAGGGTTTGTCCTGCAGCTTGGCTTTTGTCTCCACCCAT
>JAHEGS010000149.1 GCA_024645005.1 Bacteroidota bacterium | reverse complement strand
CCGTTTGAAAAAGGACTCACAAGACTTCAATCGGTTAATATTAGTAATTCGGGTATTGTCTACATCTTAACGACTGTATATAATAGTCGAAAAGAAAGAAATCGTAGAACTCGAAATTTTGAAAATTATGTGATCGTAGTAGATAGTAATGGAATCGTTGCTGAACATAAACTTGAGTTAGAAGACAAGTTTATACGTGAACTAAAACTCAACGTTGGAGAACGTGGTGATCTGATATGTGGAGGTTTTTACAGTGATGAAGGGTTTCATTCAGATGGTATATTTTACATGACTCTTGATGCAAATGACTTTGTAATAAAACATCAAAGTATGAAGCCATTTGATTTAGATTTTATTGTTCAGGGATTATCTGATCGTGCAAAAGCAAAAACAATCAAGAAATCAAAAAAAGGTAAAAATGTTGGCCTAACCCACGTTCAATTTAGAGACTTTATACCCAAGAAAAATGGTGGTGCTTTACTGGTAGGTGAATACATCCATATATTTACGACCAACACAACAAACGCGAATGGTTTTACCACAACAACGACACACTACCATTATGATGATATTTATGCCATCAGTATTAATCCAGAGGGTGATATCGAATGGGCTAAAAAAATTCAAAAAATGCAGCACACATCAAACGATGGTGGCTTCTATTCTAGTTTTTTTACAGTCATAAATGATGACATTGTCAATTTTATATACAACTCATATGATCGTAAAGAGAATCATCTAAAAGTTTCCAGTATCAATGAATATGGTACAATTAAACATGAAAATTTAGTCAGTAATCATAAACGTGAAAACTTGAGAATCCGACCCAAGAGTTGTGAGCAAGTATCTGATAATACTTTTGTGATTTTTGCTACCAGTAGAAAGTCGTATCGACTAGCAAAAGTCACATTAGATTAAATTATCTTGGCCAGACGTTGTTTGATACGTCTGTATCTGCAGTCTCTAGATTAGGATCAAGAACGATCTTTTTTACCGAATTATTTGTAACGAGAACTTTACTCACGGTTTTCTCTAAAATCTCATTTTGCATCCTCCATATTTCGGCAGGTATCCGAACTTCTTCATTGGATCCGTCCTCATATTCTAGTTTAAGAATAACGGGCATAACGAGACCTCCAATCATCTTTAAATCAACTTGACATAGGTACACCTCTTTATCTAGGATTTCTTTTCGGACATCTGTCAAATTCGCCTTAATCTTATCAAATGCTTTTGACGGATTTTCTGCAGATCTAACTACTTGTAACATCGGACTAACTTTGTCTTCTTTAGTTAGTTTCCTAATGTTCTTATTTACCGATTTTTGTGTAGATCCTTCCTCTGGTCGTTGATTATCTACTCTTAATTGTTTTACATCAGTAATAGCAACATCACAATGATCTGTAGTGTAAAACCACCCCCTCCAAAACCAATCTAAATCTACAGAACTTGCATCTTCCATTGTTCTGAAAAAATCTGCTGGGCTAGGATGTTTAAATTTCCATCGGTTAGCATAGATTTTAAATGCATAATCAAATAATTCAGGACCCATTACTGTTTCCCGCAAAATGTTGAGTGCTGTACAAGGTTTGCCATAAGCATTATTACCAAATTGAAAAATACTCTCAGAATTTGTCATAATCGGAGAAATATATCGTTTATCCCCTTTCATATATGGGACTATCAATTTAGCAGGACCTCTTCTACTAGGAAATGGTTTACCACTTTCGTCTGTCCAAGCTCGTTCAGTTTGATACTGTAAAAATGTATTTATTCCCTCATCCATCCATGTCCACTGACGTTCATCAGAATTAATGATCATGGGGAAATAATTGTGTCCAACCTCATGTATGATCACAAGAATAGTTCGGTATTTTACATTGTCTGTGAATTTCCCATCTTTATCTGTACGCCCACCATTAAAACAAATCATGGGATACTCCATCCCTATGCTTTTGCCATTAATTGAATACGCTACAGGATAAGGATAATCAAATGTGAACTTGGAGTAGGTTTGCAAAGTCAAAACAATTGCTTTTGTACTGTACATCTCCCACATTGGGTTGCCTTCTTTTGGATACAAAGACATTGCCATCACGGTTCTATCTCCAAATTGAACACCCTGTGCATCCCAGATAAATTTTCGACTTGCACACCAACCGTAATCTCGAACATTTTGAGCTTTAAAATGCCATGTTTTTGTCTTTAATGATCGATTTTTTTCGTTTTTAATGGCCTCGTCCTGAGTAACTATAATAACTGGCTTATCGCTTGTTTTTGCTTTTTCTAAACGTTCTTTTTGGAGGTCCGTTAAAACCTCATCTACATTTTGAATCTCTCCAGTTGCACCTACAACCATGTTCTCAGGAACTGTTAATTTAACATCATAATCTCCAAATGGTAACGTAAATTCCCCTCTACCCAAAAACTGCTTGTTCTGCCATCCTGTAACGTCAGAATATACCGCCATTCGTGGAAAGAATTGAGCGATGGTATAGAGATAATTATCATCCTCTTTAAAATACTCATAACCACTTCTTCCGCCTATTTCCATTCGGTCATTGATGTTATACCACCATTTAATATTGATGGTTATTGAATCTCCAGATTTAAGCGGTGTTAATAAATCTACACGCATCATCGTATGATTTACTTTGACAGAAAAAGGAGATCCCTTTTCATCATTGACATAATCGATATTAAACCCACCAGGAAAAGTGTGAAATAGATTAAAATATTCATATAGACTCACTCCATCTTTAATGTTTCCTTGTTGAATTTTATATGTTTCTGATTCTGGGTTTCGAACATTTTGGTCTAATTGAATCCATAAATATTCTAAATGATCTGGTGATTTATTGGTGTAGTTAATTTTCTCAACACCATAAACTCGCTGGTTTTCGTCATCTAAAACAATATCCATTTGATAGTCTGCTGTATTCTGCCAATAAGCATGCCCAGGAGCTCCACTAGCTGTTCGATATACATTTGGTGTAGGTAAGTCAGAATCTAGCTGACGGAATTTATTCTGATTTGCATTGGGGTTTTGAGCCCATAAGTTGATTGAAACAAGCAATGACGCTGACAATAGAAAATGGAATATTTTTCTCATAATAAAGCAACAAAGAAAAGCAATTACTAGTTTTGTAAAAAGGATGATTAACTACATTATTTTAATACTGCTTTTAATTCGACCAACACACGATTTTCATACCTCATGGATGAATATCACTTATGATGAGGAAACAAAAGAATTCAACTCCACATGGCACACAGACACGGAACATTTGGAATCATGCTTATCCGCATTTTCATCCAAAGAAATCCACCTTGATAATCACATAACTGCTGCACAAAAAAAAATAATTGAAGACTACCTAATTGAACATTTTTCTATATCCATCGATGGTAAAAAGAAGAACCTGACTGTGGGTACAATAGAGGTGAATTTTGCAGAAACTTTCATCCATTTAAACCCCATAAAACATAAAAAAAAGATATCCGAAATCACCATTAATAATCATCTATTAATTAAGCAGTTTCCCAACCAAAAAAACATGGTTCAAATTAATTATGAAGGATCAAAATACAGCATGTTGTTGAACAACAAAAAGACGAGTGATTCTATCTTTTTCGATGATAAATAAATCACATTAAATTATTATTCAGGACATTCTTATCTTTGAAAAAATGTCTTTCCATTTAAAAGCTCCATTCAAACCTACTGGTGATCAACCCAATGCAATCAAGCAATTGGTAAGGGGCATTGAAGATGGTGTTCAAGCTCAAACCCTTCTTGGTGTTACTGGATCGGGTAAAACTTTTACTATGGCTAATGTCATTCAAGAGACTCAAAAGCCTACCCTGATAATGAGTCACAACAAAACACTTGTGGCTCAATTATATGGAGAATTTAAACATTTCTTTCCTAATAATTCTGTACAATACTTTGTTTCATACTATGATTACTATCAACCTGAAGCATTTATTCCAAGTAGCAATACCTATATTGAGAAGGACTTAAATATAAATGAGGAGATTGAGAAAATGAGGTTAAAAACTACCTCAGCTCTTCAAAGTGGTAGACGAGATGTTATTGTGGTTGCCTCTGTGAGTTGTATCTATGGTGCAGGAAACCCAAATGATTATGAAGATAGCATCATACGATTAACAAGAGGACAAAAAATAG
>JAHEGS010000141.1 GCA_024645005.1 Bacteroidota bacterium | reverse complement strand
AAGAACATCAACCAAAAACCTATCAACATTGCTTAATACATAATGACTACAAATATGACAATGTAGTATTTAAAGATACTTCTTGGAAAGATATTACTGCTGTTTTAGATTGGGAAATGGCTACACTAGGTGATCCATTAATGGATTTAGGAACATCACTTGGGTATTGGACGTTGGCATCAGATCATGATTTTGTAAAGCAAGGAATTCCTTCTCCAACAGTTTTTGAAGGGAACCCAATTAGAAGTGAAATCGTAGCTTCTTATTCAAATAAATCTGGAAGAGATATTCATAATATCGTATTTTATTATGCCTTTGGTTTGTTTAAAATAGCGGTGATAGCTCAGCAAATATATTACAGATATAGTAAGGGGTTAACCTCAGATCCTCGTTTTGCTCATCTTGATAAAGCCGCAGAATTATGCTGTAATTTAGCCTTAAAATCTATAAAAACGAATTCCATAGATTAGCAATGAGTGGTCAAATAGATTTACAAAGTGGTATAAAGCAATTACAAGAATTTCCCGATGGACGACCTGTTTTTATGCTTAATTATTTGAATTATAAAAAAATAGTTTCAGAAACAGGAAAAACTGGCAAGGAAACCTATGCAGATTATTTAAAAGCAGCTGTTCCTTTTTTTAATACTTTAGATGCACAGATTATTTTTAAAGGATCACCGATTGCCACTATTATAGGGCCTTTAGACGAACCTCTTTGGGATGAGGTACTTATTGTACGATATGCTAGTAAAAATGAGTTTTTTAAATTAATGGAAATGAAAGATTATCCCAGAGATCTGAGAGCTTTAGCATTAACTGATTCTCGATTAATTTTTTGCAAATAGTTTTTAAATAAAATAGAAATCCTTTTAGAGTGTTAAATTAATAATTATCTAAACAAACAAATCAAGTAATATGGAAGTGAAAAATAAAGTAGTAATTGTAACAGGAGCAGGTTCAGGAATCGGAAAAGCGGCAGCAATTCATTTTGCTACTCATGGTGCAACAGTTGTGGTTTCTGATCTTAATTTTGACAGTGCAAAAAAGGTATCAAATGAAATTGTAACCCATGGGGGAGTATCGTTAGCTGTTAAAACAGATGTCACTAAATTTCAAGAGGTTGAAGATTTAGTAAATCAAACCATAAGTAATTATGAAAAATTAGATGTAATTGTAAACAATGCAGGAATTGGACCTAATTTACTGCCAACACATAAAGCTAGATTAGAAGATTGGGATAGGGTAATTGCTGTAAACCAAACCGGAGTTTTTTATTGCATGAAAGTAGCCTTGCAACAATTTTTAAAACAAGGATATGGTAATATTGTAAATATTGCTTCTTTGGCTGGTTTGAAAGCTTCTCCAAATAATATCAGCTATAGTGCTAGTAAATTTGCTGTGGTAGGTATGACTAAATCTGCGGCTATGGAATATGCGACAAAAAACATTAGAATTAATGCTGTTTGTCCAGGATATACAGAGTCTGCTTTATTAGATCAGTTAATTAACGCAAAACCAGAAATGGATGCCATTTTAAAGAGCGTTATACCCATGAAACGTTATGGAAAAGCTAGTGAAATAGCAGATGCAATAGTATGGCTAGCTTCTGATCAAACAAAATTTATGACGGGTCAAACCATTACATTAGACGGAGGAACATCTCTGTAGGGTTTATACTATTACCTAATAAATGTAATTATATTTAGCGAGCTTAAGAGCTACATGATAGCATCGAGCAACCTACTTTATGTCTTGCCCATTCCGGTCTTTTTGTAAACCAATGCTCAAATTCAGGTTGTTCTTCATAGGGTTTTTTAAGGACTTGATACAATTCTTCAACTAACGAGATATCTCCCTTATTTGCCTTGTCTATAGCTAATTGGGCCATATAATTTCGAAGAACATACTTAGGGTTTTTTGTTTTCATGAGCTGTTCACGTTCCTCATTGGGTGTGGTTTCCCTTTCCAAGCGTTTTGCATAGCTAACAAACCAATGTTTCCAATCAGTCAAAACTTTTCCAACTAATTGTTCTGGAGAATAAAAAGCATCTTGAATTAATTCAATTCCTTTTTCTGCTTGTTTAGAATTAAAAGAACTTAACAATCTGAAGAATATTGTCATGTCTGTTTCAATGGCTTGAAGATTATCCTCTAAAGACTCAATTAATAATAAATCATTTTTTTTAGCTAAGGTTAATCCTAACTTTGAGCGCATCATATGTAATGATTCTGTCTTAAAATCTCGTTGATATCTTTCTAGAATTTCTTCCAAAGGGGCAGCTTCATCAATTAAAGGGTATAGTGCATTGGCTAATTGATATAGATTCCATAATCCAATAGTCGGCTGGTTTCCATAACGATACCTTTTGTGCTTTTTGTCGGTGGTATTTGGTGTCCATCCAAGATCAAAACCTTCAAGCCATCCATAAGGTCCATAATCAATAGTAAGACCCAGTATAGACATATTATCTGTATTCATCACTCCATGAACAAAACCTACTCGTTGCCAATGAACAATCATTTCTAAGGTCTTGTTAGTTACTTCTTGAAAGAATTTCAGGTACACTTCTTTGCATGGATTACCTAAATGAGAAAAATGATGAAGGATGGTATAGTCTGTTAATATTTTTAAATTTTTAAGATCATTTCTAGCAGCAAATATTTCAAAATTACCAAAGCGTAAAAAAGACTTGGCAACTCTAGAAACAATAGCACCTTTTTCATAAGCTGAGTTTCCATCGTACATCATATCTCTTAATACTTGGTCTCCAGTTAAACTTAGAGACAATGCTCTTGTAGTGGGAACTCCAAGATGGTGCATAGCTTCACTGCATAAATACTCTCTAACGGAAGATCTTAGCACAGCCAACCCGTCTGCTGTTCTAGAATAGGGTGTTGGACCAGCTCCTTTGAGTTGTAACGCCCAATTTTTAATTTCTCCTAAGTTTATAGCTCGTCCATCACCTAATTGACCAGCCCAATTTCCAAATTGATGGCCAGCATAGCACATCGCAAATGGTTTTGAATTTTCTATAATGCTGTTGCCAGTCATTACCTCTAGAAATTCTTTTGATTGAATGTCTTGATTAGAAAACCCAAGTTCTTTAGACATTTCACTAGATACATGGAGTAATCTAGGATTGGACGTTTTAATTGGTTTCACATAAGAAAAGGCTGCCTCTGTTACTTGGCGTCTAGAATTTTCTTGAATAGGATCTCCAGGTAATTGATCAGTAAATTTATTTGTAATGTTTAGTTTCAGAATGTAATTTATTTAATCTATTAACTTATCTGCATGCATTGTTCTTAGTTTTTGCAATTTTGGATTGATTACAAATGAACAATAGCCAGCATTAGGATTGTTTTTATAATAGGCTTGATGTTCCTTTTCTGCCTCATAGAAGATTGATAAAGGACTAATTTCAGTCACTATTTTTTCATTATAAACAGGAGTTAATGCATTAATGACAGTTTGTGCAATTTCTTCTTGTTGTTCATTGTGATAATAAATAACAGAGCGGTATTGTGTCCCAACATCTGCTCCTTGCCGGTTGAGTTGAGTTGGATCGTGCGTAGTCATGAAGATAATTAAAATAGACTCATAAGAAATGATATTTTCATCATAGGTAACTTGAATTACTTCTGCATGCCCAGTTAATCCAGAGCAAATTTCTCTGTACGTTGGTTTTCCAGGAGCATTCCCACCACTATATCCAGAAACTACTTTTTCAATCCCTTTTACTTCTAAAAAGACGGCTTCTGTACACCAAAAACATCCACCACCAAAAGTTGCTTGTTGTAGATTATTCATCTGTTTTCTTCAATTTTATAGAGGCAGAATTTACGCAATATCGTAATCCACTTGGCTCAGGGCCATCAGGGAATACATGTCCGAGGTGGCTGTCGCATGTATTGCACAGAACTTCCACTCTTATCATTCCATAAGAATCATCTTTTATATACTGGATGGCATTTTCTTTAATAGGCTGGGTAAAACTTGGCCATCCAGAACTTGAATCAAACTTAATAGTAGAATCAAATAAGTTGGTATTACAACAAATACATTGGTAGGTTCCTCCTTCAAAAATAGAACAAAGAGATCCAGTATGAGGCCTTTCGGTTCCGTGTAATCTACAGATTTGAAATTGCTCTGGTGTTAATATTGTACGCCATTCTTCTTCAGTTTTTTCAACTCTTTTGTGTGGTGTAG
>JAHEGS010000078.1 GCA_024645005.1 Bacteroidota bacterium | reverse complement strand
TCTAAAGAAACGGTAATTGTAGAAAACGGTGAAATGAAGCCAGGTCATGTAATGAAAGTTACATTGAGTTGCGATCACAGAGTCGTGGATGGAGTTACGGGTGCTAAATTCTTACAGACCTTCCAAGAACTACTTGAAGAACCAGTAAGATTGTTGGTTTAGAATAAATTTAAAAACAACTTAATAATAGATATATTATTTGTCTAGTTATAAAGTTTTGTTTATCCTTGCTACGCCTTTTCAGGCAACTCTATTAAATTAAATTTCTTTTTTTAGACTTAAAAACAGCGATTAAAACATCTATTTTTATTAAATTAATATGTACGATATTCTTTCACTTGGAGAGATGCTCCTTCCTGAACTTAGGAAAATTGCAGAAAAATTTGAAATTCCTCATAAGGGATTAAAAAAACAAGATTTAGCATATAAAATACTTGATTATCAAGCAGTAAACCCATCAAAGTTTCAGTCTGTAGATACCAAAACTGCAGCCAAAACAAAAGACAAGCCGAAAGCTGAGTCAAAGGTGGACAAAACTGAGAATAATAATGAAACTGAACGCAAAAAGGTTCCTAGAAGACAACGTATGGTAAAAGACAAAAATTCTACCACTGCTCAAAGTGATTCTGGTAAAGATTCAAACCAACAAGAAACACAAGAAAAAGAAAACAATAAACCTTCTCGACCTAACAACCAAGTCAAGTCAGAAAGAAACGAAGCTCGTGAGAGAGAAAGAGAACAACGAGACGCAGAAAGAAAAAGAATTGAGGAAGAAAAACGAAAGAAAAGAGAGGCTGAGGAAAAGCTTATTAACTATTTGGAATTGGAGGGTGTGGTTACTACTCAAGGAGTTTTAGAGGTTATATCAGATGGATACGGATTTTTAAGATCTGCAGATTATAGCTATCAACCTTCTCCTGATGATGTTTATATTGCCCCTAATCAAATTCGTCAAAATGGACTTAAAACTGGAGATGTTGTTAAAGGAAACATTAGACCACCCAAAGAAGGCGAGAAATATTTTGCACTCATCAATATACTAACGATTAACGGAAGATCAATTGAATTTGTTAAAGACAGAGTAGCTTTTCATCATTTGACACCATTGTTTCCAGATGAAAAATTTAATCTAGAGTATAAGGCCGGGAATTATTCTACACGAATAATGGATTTTATATCTCCTATTGGAAAAGGTCAGCGTGGATTGATTGTTGCCCAGCCTAAGACGGGTAAAACCAACTTATTAAAAGACGTTGCTAACGCAATTGCCCACAACCACCCGGAGGTTTATATGATTATCTTGTTGATTGATGAGCGACCTGAAGAGGTGACTGATATGGCAAGAAATGTAAATGCTGAAGTAGTAGCTTCAACTTTCGATGAACCAGCAGATAAGCATGTTAAGCTAGCCAATATTGTTCTTGAAAAAGCAAAGAGACTAACCGAATGCGGACATGATGTGGTCATACTTCTCGATTCCATTACTCGACTTGCAAGGGCATACAATACGGTGCAACCAGCGAGTGGTAAAATATTGTCTGGTGGAGTAGATGCTAACGCATTACAAAAACCAAAACGCTTTTTTGGTGCAGCGAGAAACATTGAAAATGGTGGATCTTTAACCATCATTGCCACTGCACTTACGGAAACAGGTTCGAAAATGGATGAAGTAATTTTTGAGGAGTTTAAAGGAACAGGTAATATGGAATTACAACTTGATCGTAAACTTTCAAACAAACGTATTTATCCAGCAATTGACATTGTTTCATCTAGTACAAGAAGAGAAGACTTGTTGCTTGACAAGGCTGTTCTTCAAAAAATGTGGGTGATGAGAAACCACCTTGCAGACATGAATAGCGAGGAAGCCATGAACACTATGCTTAATTACATGAAAGGGACTAAAAACAATGATGAGTTTTTAGTGTCTATGAATGGCTAGGTATTCAGAAGAGCAAGTCTATTTATTTCAATTTAAAATTCACACTAGGATATCTTCTTCTAGTTTGGTCGTAGGGGTCCATTCCATGTAGTCGCTTCCATAATACTTTAAAGATATACAACAAATATGCGAAAGAGGCAATGTTTATGCCACTTAAGATTGTCATAAATTTTATATCAAACCGTTACGGTTTGGTATTCAGCGATTTGTTTCTTAAGGTGATAGACTAGCTACAATATACTTGATAGATGCTTTCAGTTCCAGAAACTTTCACTAAGTCTGAAATTTGATGACCTATAATCCACAGAATTTTATCGTTGGAGCAGAGTAAGGGAATTTCACTTTTTTCCATTAAGCTGATCTTTTGGTCAATAAAAAAATCACTGAGCGATTTTGAACCTTTCATACCAAGAGGTATAAATCGGTCGCCCGACATCCAGCTTCTTATGGTTAAGGGAAACATATCAGATGAAATTTGCAGAATTTCTTCTTTTTTGTCCTTATTGAACTCCCAATTTGTCACTTTTCTAATGGTGATGGAATAGTCGGAGAATGCATAAGTGCCTTCTTTTTTGATAATCAAAGGTGTTGCTTGAGTTATTTTTTTTGCTTTGACAATGATTTGTTTACGATCTACAATTAGTTGATGAGTTTTTGTGAAAAATTGTTTCCCTGAAATACCATTAAGGCATTCAATAATCTGCTGACACTGATCAAAGTTGAATTGATAGCTGTCTAGTATTCGATACAAAATAACAGCTGGGTGTGGATAATTAAAAAGTAGTTCTTTTGAGATAAATATATTTCCAGAATCCGAGCTAGTGATTTTGGAAATCTCCTGTTTAAGCAGATAGTTAAAAGTGTCGTTTTCTGCATTAAGCATAGAAATACTTTCTGAGGCATTATTTATAAAATTTGGTAAAGACTCAACTAAAGTTGGAATTACATTCTTTCGAATATTATTTCTTAAATACTTTATGTTTTCGTTTGAGCTATCCTCACAATATTTAATAGCTTTTTTATGGATGTAAGCATTTATTTCTTCAGAGGAAAATACTAACAAAGGTCTAATAATATAGTCTCGCTTAACTGGAATGCTTTTTAATCCGTTAATTCCAGATTTGCGTTGCAAATTGATAAAAAATGTTTCGATTAAATCATTTTGGTGATGTGCGGTAATTAATTTATTGAAACAACCCGATTCCTTTAATTCTTCAAAGTAGGCATATCTAATTTCTCTTGCCGCTTCCTGAATTGATAGTTTGTTTGTATTTGCATAATTCTCAGTATTTGCACTATGAACTTTTATTCCTTTACAATAGGACAATTCTTTAGAGAGGTGTTCAACAAATTTTTGATCACTATCACTTTCTTTTCCTCTCAAATTAAAGTTAACGTGGACCATAAGAAAAGAAATTTTCAAATCATTTAGCAGGTGTGCTGTACACACAGAATCCTTACCACCACTTATTGCAAGACCAATTTGGTCTGATTTATTAAACAGTTGATTTTTTTCTATGAATGATTTTAACTTAGTGAGCACGATGTTTGCATGTAAACCTGAACAAACATAACGTCCTACTACTAAATTTTGAAATATACGTTTTTATATAGTTTTTTTATTTTAGCTCATCTAGGTGGCTTTAGCCAAACTAAGATTGAAATTTTAAGTGCCGATGAATTGGTATACGATCAAAAAATCGGTAATTATCAGCTATGTAAAGGTAATGTTCAATTCAAACAGGGAAACATGTTTATGGATTGTGACAGTGCACGATTTTACGATAAGATAAATAAAATAGAGGCTTTTGGAGACATATATATAAGACAGCAGGATACGTTGGACCTTCATGGAGATTATTTAGAATATAATGGAGACTCAAGACTAGCTACCATAAAAAAAGACGTAACACTCTCGGATGGAAATATGACATTGAAGACCCAACAACTCAATTATGATATGGTCAATAAAGTTGGTTATTATTCTTCAGGTGGGCATATTGATAATGGAGAAGATCAATTATATAGCATACGTGGCACCTATTTTTCTAGGAGCAAGGATGTACATTTCAGGGATAGTGTTCGGCTTAACAATCCAGACTATACTATGGTTAGTGATACACTTAAGTATAATACGATTACTAAAACTGCCACCTTTTTTGGCCCCACCTATATTTACAGTGAAGAGAATACCATTTTTTGCAATTATGGCTGGTATAATACGAAGACGGAAACGTCTCAGTTCAGCCAAGGGGCATATATTGAAGGTAAGAGTAATCGACTATTGGCTGATAGTATGATTTATGAAAGGCAAAAGGGATTTGGTGAGGCTTTTGGTAACATTTTTTTTTCTGACTCTACAGAAAAAATTTCAATTTTTGGCGAGTATGGTAAGTACTTGAGATTTCAAAAAAAGACGCTAATAACTGGAAACCCTAGAGCATTCAAAATGATAGATGAGGATACGCTATTCATGAAGGCAGATACATTTATTGACTATGCAGATACAACTAATAATAAAAAAAGACTTCTAATTGCTTTTCATTCAGTTAGAATGTATAAGTCAGATATTCAAGCCCATTCAGACTCTTCAGCTTATAATTTTTCAGATAGTTCAATTGGTTTTTTTCAAGAACCTATTTTATGGACAGATAGTAATCAGATTACTGGAGATACAATCATGGTCTATAGAAATAAGTTAGGGGTTAAATATATGGACGTTACTAATAATGGGCTGGTTATTGAAAAAGATCAAAATGGTCTTTTTAATCAAATATCGGGCAGAAATATAAAAGCAACTTTTGACTCAAGTAGGCTGGATAAAATTTATGTTGATGGAAACGCACAAAGCATTTACTATGCTCTTGAAGATTCAACACAATATTCTGGAGTTAACGAAGTTTTTTGTGGGACCATGGTTGTTGCACTTGATTCTAATCGAGTTAGGACGATTAAGTTTATGGCTCAGCCGAAGGCTGTTTTTTATCCGCTTGAAAAGTTTCCTAAATCAAAAAGTAGAGTTCCTGGTTTTATTTGGAAGAGCGCACTTAAACCTCAAAAAATAAATTTTTTATAATTGATTACATTTGTCGCCAAGTTAAATGAAAAACACTACTATACCCACATTACCAAAATTTAAATCTGCCGCTGGAAGTAATTTTAGCAAAGAGTTAAGAGCAAATGTTGAAAGTTACTTTAAAAAAGCAGATATTTCTAAGTTCGCAAATGGAGCGTTAAAGTTTAAAGCCATTTTACTGTTAGTTAGTTTTTTTGGTGCCTATTTTTTGATTTTATTTTCAGGTTGGTCTGCATGGTTAATTTGGTCACTTTGCATTTTCTTAGGAATAGTAAAAGCTGGAATTGGTATGGGTTTGATGCATGACGCAAACCATGGGTCGTTTTCAAAAAACAGAATAGTCAATAAAATATTTAGCTACACTGCCGACTTTTTAGGAGTGAGTTCAAGCAATTGGGTAAATCAGCACAATAAACTTCACCACACTTATACTAATATATATGAGCACGATGAAGATATAAATGGCAAAGGACTTTTTAGATTCACTAAAGACGCCCCACGTCGTAAAATGCACCGTTTTCAGCATATTTATTGGACTTTCTTTTATGGTTTTTTAACCCTAGGTTGGTTTTTTGCGGATATTTCGGCGTATTCCAAATACAGAAAAAAGGGTTTAAATAAGAAACAAGGTGCAGAAAAAATAAAAGAAGTGACCACTATCATATTCTTTAAGTTATTATACGTTTTTTACATGTTTATCTTGCCATATTTGGTTTTAGATTTCGCTTTTTGGCAAGTCATTATAGGGGTATTTACATTGGAGTTTGTTGCAGGAATGATATTGTCAGTTATATTTCAAATGGCTCACGTGGTAGATAAATTTGATTTATCAAATCATGATAAATTTGATGGTACAACAAAAGACGAATGGACAGTTCATCAAATACACAATACCTTTGATTTTGCAGTTAAAAATAAACTAGTAACATGGTATTGCGGAGGGTTAAACTTCCAGGTAATTCATCATTTATTTCCGACCATATCACATGCTCATTATCCTAAACTATATGAGATTGTAAAGGAAACAGCTCGAAAACATGGTGTTAATTACCAAGAATTCAAAACCTTTAGAGAAGCCTTTATTTCTCACCTGGTTTTCTTGAAGAAACTAGGCAGTACTCAGTTTGCCTAAACACAAGTAGTTGTACTATTTATGAAACAGATGCGTTTATAAGTTAACGTGTTTTAAGCCTTACAATTAAGTATTTGTTGCCTCTTTTGTGAAATACTTATTATGCGTTTTAAACTGGTTGATTTGTCGAAATATTCATTTTTTTTCATAGGCTTGATATTAACAGCTAAATTATTAGCTCCACCCCATACCTTAAATCAAAAACAGTCAAAAACGTGGGCTGAAATGACTTTTGATTCTATGACTGTAGATGAAAGATTGGCTCAATTATTTATGATAGAGGTAAGACCAACCTATGGACCTAAACATTTAGCAAATGTTGAAAAAGCAATTCGTGATCATCAAGTGGGTGGGGTTATTTTCTTTAAAGGAAACCCTACAGAACAAGTTAGGTTAACAAATCGATTTCAAGCGTTAAGTAAAACCAAAATGCTCGTCGCTATAGATGGAGAGTGGGGTTTAGCTATGCGATTATCAAATACTATTTCGTATCCCTACCAACTCGGTTTAGGGAGTATTTCAGACAATAAAATTATTTATGAAATGGGAAGGGAAGTGGGTCGACAGTGCAAACGGATGGGAATTCACGTAAACTTTGCTCCTGTTATTGATGTAAATAACAATCCCAACAATCCAGTAATAAACTATCGATCTTTTGGTGAAGATCCCATGAAGGTTAGCGAGAAAGGTTGGGCATATGCCAAAGGGATGCAAGATGAGGGAATTATTGCATGTGCGAAACATTTTCCAGGACATGGTGATACAGACGTAGATTCACACAAGGATTTACCTGTTATTAACCACGATATTGACAGACTTAAAGCCATTGAATTTAAACCATTTGAGTATTTAATTGATAAAGGTGTAATGTCTGTGATGACAGCTCATTTATTTATTCCAGCTATTGATAGTTCTAAGAATATAGCAATGAGTATTTCAGACAAAGCTATTAACGGTTTGTTGAGAAGGGAGTTTGGTTTCAAGGGACTTTCCTTTACAGATGCATTAAATATGCAGGGTGTAGCAAAATACCACCCCGATGGTGAATTGGAATTGAAAGCACTCATGGCTGGTAATGATATTTTGTTAGCTCCTGGAGATATACCCAAAGCGAAAAAGCTAATTAAAGTAGCAATGGCTGACGGTCGGCTTAGTGAGGATTATGTTTGGGGTAAGGTTCATAAAATTTTGAATTTTAAACACGCTATGGGGCTGAATGAATTTACTCCAATCTCAGAACATAATGTCATCAAAGATTTAAACAACACTTCAGCACAGTATGTAAATTATCAATTAGTTGAGCAAGAGATGTGTCTTTTAAATGACACGAATTCGATTATACCCATAAGAAATACAAGTGACAAATCGATTTTATCTATTGCTATAGGAAACGGAACGATCAATACGTTTCAAAAAGAATTAAAAAAACTTAGTGATGCGAAGTTAAAAACCATTAGCAAAAATGCATCAGGTATACAATTTGATGCCTTAAAAGACGCAATAAATCAATATGATTTGGTTATCGTGTCGCTCCACAATACAAGCAAATACCCACCCAATTTTGGCATTACCAATCAGACTGCAAAATTTTTAAATCATTTTGGACGAAAATCAAATGTCATATTGGTTGATTTTGGTAATCCTTACAACCTAAAAAAATTCAGTAACCAAAATGCTGTTCTTGTAGCTTATGAAGATCAGAAAGCTCATCATATAAAAGCAGCTCAAGCAATTTTTGGTATTCATGATATAAGTGGAAGTCTTCCAGTTTCTATTGGACCATATTACAAGGCTTCAATGGGTAAAAAAACATTTGCAATTCAAGAACTTTCTCAAGGAATACCAGAAGAAGTGGGTATGTCAAGTGAGAAATTAAAACAAATAGACAATATTGCTAATCAAGCTGTAAGAACGAGAGCAACTCCAGGTTGCCAGGTTCTTGTGGTTAAGGATGGACGAGTAGTATACGATAAGGGTTTTGGAAGTCATACATTTAGAAACACGTCTAAAGTTAAAAAGACAGATTTATACGATATAGCATCCATCACAAAAGTGGCTGCAACTACTTTGTCGCTAATGAAACTTCAAGAAGAAGGAGAGCTATCTATTAATGATAAAATGGTGAAGTATTTACCAGAGCTAATAGGCACAAACAAGTCTCATATGACTATCAAAATGGTTTTAGAACACAAAGCTGGGTTAAAAAGCTGGATACCATTTTATAAAAGTACGATTACGGACACATTTGTATTTGATTCAATATATTCAAATACGGCTTCTGATTCTCACACCTATGTTGGTAATGAGTTGTATATGTTATCATCCTACAAGAAACAAATAAGAAAAGAAATTTTAAATTCAGAATTAGGTACGATTGGCAAATACAAATACAGTGATTTAGGGATGATATTAATGAAAGACTTAATTGAGCGAATTACTGGAGTTGCAATGGAATATTACGTAGATTCTGTATTTTATCGACCACTGGGTATTGATAGAATGACTTATTTACCTCTAAATAAATTTGATAAATCATCAGTTATTCCAACGTCCATTAGTCCCGATATGAGAGATGGTCTTGTGCATGGTTTTGTTCATGATCCTGCAGCAGCCATGTTGGGTGGAGTATCGGGTCATGCTGGATTATTTAGTAACTCAAAATCTTTGGCAATTCTTATGAAAATGCTATTGAATGGTGGAGTATACAATGGAAAAAGATACTTAGAAAAGGAGACGATAACGCAATTTACAGCTAAACAATCACGTGATTCAAGAAGAGGAATTGGATGGGACAAACCAGAATTTAATAAACGATATATTAATTTGGCTTCAGATTATGCTTCTTCTTCTTGTTTTGGTCACACTGGTTTTACGGGGACCATGGTTTGGGCTGACCCTAAATATGATTTGATATATGTGTTTTTAAGTAATCGGGTATATCCAAGTCAAGAAAACAAAAAATTATTAAGACAGAATGTACGAACAGATATCATGGATGTAATTTATGAGAGTTTTTTATACTAGTTTATTTATATAACATAGATTTGTACCCTAAAATACACCACTATGAAAAAATATATTTTCTTTTTATCCTTATCATTTATTTTTACTTCATGTGACGAAATTCTTGATGTGTTAGCCACTGCAAGTACAACCACTTCTGGTATTAGTCAGTCTGAGGCTTCATCAGGATTAAAGCAAGCATTAGAAGTTGGGGTAAATGCTGGAACTTCATTTTTGGGCAAAACAGATGGCTTTTTAGGTAATAATGCATATAAAATTTTATTGCCACAAGAAGTTCAAAACGCAGTTTCAAAAATTAAAGGAAACCCAATTACCAATCGATTAGCGGGACCTTATTTAGATAAATTAGTAACCGCAATGAATAGAGGTGCAGAAAATGCGATGGTTGAGGCTAAACCCATATTTGTTAATGCGATTAAGTCAATGAGTATTTCTGACGCTATTTCTATTGTCACAGGTGGAGATGGAGCAGCTACAAAGTATTTACAAAGAGCCACTTCTAGCCAGCTGAAAGAAAAATTTTATCCTGTTATTAAAACATCGTTAGAGCAAGTGAAAGTCAATGAGCCATGGACAAAGGTGAGTTCTGCATATAACACAGTAATGGGCAAACAAGTTCAAACAGATTTAAATGATTATGTAACATCTAAAGCCATGACAGCCTTATTTACTCAGATCAAGAAAGAAGAAGACAAGATTAGATCCAATCCAGTATCAAGAACAACAGATCTTTTGAAAAAGGTTTTTGGTTATGCTGATAGCCAAAAATAATGAAGGGTAGTGTTAACCTTCAATGGCAACTATACCAGGTAATTTTTTCCCTTCGAAATACTCAAGCAAGGCTCCTCCACCAGTTGACACATAACTTACTTGATTCGTATATTTAAACTTTTTAACAGCGGCACTACTATCTCCACCACCTATCAGAGAAAATGCACCGTTTGTTGTTGCTTTAGCTACGGCTTCAGCTATTGATTTGGTACCATTTTCATAGGAAGACATTTCAAAGACTCCCATAGGACCATTCCATAAAATAGTTTTAGATTGAGCAAGAACTTTAGTAAAGGCTATTATGGCATTTTTTCCAATATCTAACCCCATCCACCCTTCAGGTATTTGGTCGCTTTGACAGTTTTGTGTGTTTGCCTTATTATCAAAATGATCAGCTATTACACTATCTTGAGGTAGGTGAATCTGAACATTTTTCTCTTTAGCTTCTTCAAGTATTTTACGACAAGTTTCAACGCGTTCTTCTTCAAATAAAGAGCTACCAATTGTTCCACCTTGAGCACATTTAAAGGTATATGCCATCCCACCACCAATAATGATATGGTCTGCTATGTTTAATAGGCTCTGAATAATCAAAATTTTATCGCTCACTTTCGCACCTCCAACAATTGCCGTAAATGGTCTTTTAGGGTCTTTTAATAACATAGATGCATTTTGAATTTCTTTTGTCATTAGATATCCAAAACATTTATCTTGAAAGTGATTAGCTATGACAGCTGTACTCGCATGAGACCTGTGAGCAGTTCCAAACGCATCATTAACATAAATATCGCCATGTTGAGATAGAGTCTTTGCAAATTCATTATCACCATCGGTTTCTTCTGTATAAAATCGTAGGTTTTCAAGTAAATGAATCGTGCCAACTTTTAGATTTTTACTTGTATTAATAGCATCTTGAGATATACAGTCATCAGAAAAAACAACATTAGCGCCAGTTAGTGTCTCCAAATGTAGAACAAGATGTTTTAGGGAAAATTTATTTTCAGGACCATTCTTGGGTCTACCCAGATGTGACATTAAAACCACAGACCCGCCATCATTAAGTATTTTTTGGATTGTGGGTAGTGATGCAGTCATTCTGCTATCATCTTGAATCACATAAGATTCACCAAGAGGAACATTATAGTCAACCCGGATTAATGCTTTTTTTCCTTTAAAAGAAAATGTTTCTACTGTTTTCATTATTTCAATTCAGAAAATGTTTTAGAAGCATCAAAGTTTTCAGCAGCTTCGCCCACTCTTTCTATTTCAATACCATTGATAAATATAGGGTCTAGTGGCATATCTCTTCCATCTCTAGGAGCGTTTGCAATATCTAGAACAACATTCATTCCTTCAACAACATGACCAAAAACCGAATGCCTACCATCAAGATGAGGTGTCGGAGCTACTGTGATAAAAAACTGACTTCCGTTAGTTCCAGGTCCAGCATTTGCCATTGAAAGTATCCCCGGTTTATCGTGTCTTAGTTCTGGGTGAAACTCATCTCTGAACGAATATCCTGGTCCTCCCATTCCCATACCCATTGGATCTCCTCCTTGAATCATAAAGTTAGGGATAACTCTGTGAAATGTTATACCATCATAATAGGGGGTATTTTCTGATTTTGCTTCATTAGCTATTTTTCCTTCAGCTAAACCAACAAAGTTAGCTACAGTTAGAGGCGTTTTTTCAAACTCTAATGATATAACTACTGCTCCCTTTGAAGTATTCATTTTTGCATATAGACCATTTTCCATTTTTGTATTATTGATTGTGTTATTGTTGTTTAATTGATTAGAATCGGTTCGAACTTTGGTAGTGTTTTCAGTAGTTTTTGATATTTTTTCTTTCACATTGCTATGAGTTTTAGAGTCACATCCCCAGGTCATAAATAATGATAGTGCGATGTATAGAAGTAATTCTTTTTTCATAATTGATAGTATCAAAATAGGTGTACAAATTTAAGACATGTCTTTTCTTGATAAAATTTTTTATTTTTACACCATGAAAATTTTTAAAGGAATACTCTACACTGTTGTTATCATTATTTTGAGTTTTATCACTGCTGCATTTTTTGCACCGTCTTCTATTCTAGTTGAGCGGTCAATAGTCATCAATGCTTCTCAAAAAAACGTGTTTAATCAAATATCAGATTTTACTACTTGGCCTCATTGGGATGCTTGGTATTCCAAAGATACTAATCAGACAAGGAGATATGTTGGTCGTTTCGGGGATTCGGAGTATGGGTATCACTGGAATTCAGACGATAAACATGTGGGTAATGGCTCTATGTATTTTAGTTCAATTGTTGGCATGGATAGTTTGATTTATGATTTGAATTTTGAAAATGATGACGAGATAACCAAGGCGTCAGGTTATTTCCATTTGTCTGAAAACGAAGGAGAAACATCCGTTAAATGGGGTATGAAATCTTCTTTAGATTTTCCCTACAAAATACTTAATTATTTTATGGAGGAGATGGTAGGAAAAGACTTTGAAAGTGGATTAGAGAATTTAAAAAACTATGTTGAAGGTAATAAAATTAATACAAGTAATGAAATGGTTCAAATAATCAATGAATTCGGGGTTGATTATGCTTTAATACGAAAAGATAGCTTACCAATGGGTGAGATGAATTCATTTTTTAGGGAATCATATCCAATAGTTTATGATTATTTGAGAGCAAAAAACATAGAACCCGTGGGCTCATCGACTGGTATTTATTATGATTGGGATGAAGAGAATTTTATAACAGATTTGGCTGCAGCTGTTCCTATCTCAATGTCCACACCAAAAGATAAAAAGAGTGTTGATTTTGAATTTGGAGAGGGTTTTCAAACCAAAAATAGTATTTCATGTGAATTGAGTGGTGGATATTCGAAAAGCTACTTGGCTCACATGACTATCAATGAATGGCTTACAACAAATGATAAGAAAATGGATGGTCCAGTTTTGGAAGAGTATATTAAAGGTCCATATGACACAAAGGACTCTTCCAAATATTTAACTAGAATAACGTATCATTTTTTTAATGACTCTTTGGAGTAACCTTTAAATACCATTTATGGTACCCATAAATTGATAGGATAGTGTAGAGCATCATTTGAATTGCAAGAAAGTTGAGTTCTTTGACTTCGTATAGCCAAATAGTATAGGCATTTAATACAATCCAAAAACTCCATGAAACCAAATATTTGTATAACTCTAGAAACGTTGCAATGACCCCAAACACACTACTTAAAGCATCGTAGTATGGTTTGGCTGCATTTGTTTTACTCATTAGATAACCTATTCCAAAAGAAAAAAGTAATCCAGCTAGTATAACACCTGTGATTTTTGTCCACTGCATTCGTTTTATGACAAAATTTTTGGTTTTTTTTTGGTTCCAATAATAGTACCCAAAAACCCCGATTAAAGCATAAAACAAATACAAGAGTGTTTCTGAGTAATATCTGCTATTGTATAATACAAAAGCTCCTAGTAGAGAACCAATAACACCAAAAACCCAACAGAATTTCTCTTCTTTAGTGAGAAAAATTAAAAATAAAATATTGAACACAACACTTAAAAGTTCTATGATTTTTAGATTATCCAACGACCTATTATTTTTTATATTTAGCTTCGCAAAGCTAATTAATATGTTACGACTAATACGATATATCCTGATTATCCCATTTACTATTTCAACATTTTTGATGCTATCTCAAAATGTTAATCAAGCTAATGAAACTATTCAAACCTTATGTTCAGATGAATTTGCTGGCAGGGGTTATGTTGATAGTGGTGATTGGGTTGCAGCAAAATATATAGCTAAACGATTTAAGTCCCTATCTTTAAAATCATTTAAATCAGACTATAAGCAACCTTTTGATCTTTCTGTAAATAACATTACCTCAACAAAACTCATTATCGACAATGAGTTGTTAAAACCAGGCTTTGATTATCTAGTTGCACCAAATTCACCATCACTTTTTGGGGATTATCAAGCGTTTTATGTGTCAAGAAAAATGCTATACTCTAATCGAGTGGTAAAGAAGGTATGCAAGGCTATTAGACGTGGTTATGTTCCTGTTATATCGATTTTTGATCAGAAAGATAAAACTCTCAAAAAGACAATTGATGAAATCAAAAAACTATCCAAAGAGGAACCAGTCATATTTTTAAAGGATAAATTAACTTGGCGAGTTTCTACTTTTCAATCCAAAGGGGCAGAAATCTGGATGTTAGACTCTATTTTTAATCGGTTTTCTAAGGATGTCCATATTGATATAACTGCAACATTTGTTTCATCCTATGAGTCCAACAATGTGATTGGGTATGTGGAGGGCTATCAAAATCCGGATAGTTTTATCATTTTGTGTGGACATTATGATCATTTAGGCAAAATGGGTGACGCTATATTTTATGGAGCAAATGATAATGCAAGTGGAATAGCCATGCTGTTAGATTTAGCATCATATTTTTCTGAACACCCTCAAAAGTTTAGCGTTGCTTTTATTGCTTTTGGTGGAGAAGAATTAGGACTACTTGGGTCTTTAAATTATGTCAAAAAACCACTAATTCCGTTGACTAAAACAAGATTTGTTTTTAACATGGATTTAATGGGTGACGGAAGCAAAGGAGCAACAATTGTTAATGGCAAGATATATAAACCGTATTTTGATCAATTAATTGATATTAATGCAAAGGAAGGTTATTTACCATCTATTCGCTCTAGGGGCAAAGCAGCAAACAGTGATCATTATTTCTTTTCAGAAGCGGGTGTTCCATCGTTTTTTATGTATTTAATGGGTGATTACGAATTTTACCATATTCCTCAGGATAATGCAAATAATTTAAAACTGGGATATTATTATAGCAAGAGTTTTTCCTTAATTAAGGATTTTATCATTCGTCTTAACTAATTAATTAGGCTTTAAGAATAAGTTTTTAAATCTTTGTGCGTTTAATGAAAATAACTACCGATACCAATATTATGAAAAATATTTATTTGACGTTAGTACCAGCGTTTTTGTTGTTGCTTTTTTCTTGTGGAGCTAAAAATACGGAAAACTACACTTCTGATGGGGGAAAAGTTAATGCCAGTATTTTCCAGTCAAAAATGGAGACGGAGAATAAGTACATTTTGTTGGACGTAAGAAGTCCTGAAGAATTTGCCACAAACCACATTAAGGGAGCTGTAAACATAAATGTTAATTCTTCAGAGTTTGAGGATAAAGTTAAATTGTTAGATAAGTCTAATACGATATTAGTTTATTGCAAATCAGGTGGTAGGAGCTCAAAAGCATTTAGTTCAATACAGAATTTAGGCTATAATGTGTATGAATTAGCAGGTGGTTTGTTAAAATGGCAATCTGCTGGTTTTCCAGTAGAAGTTTCAAAAAATAAAAGCAATACAGGACACACCTTAAAAACATATAATGATGCTATTAATGCAAATAGTCTCACTTTGGTAGATTTTTATGCCACTTGGTGTGGTCCATGTAAAATGATGGCACCACATATTGAGTCTTTGAAGGCTAAATATGGTGATAAGATTGCAATAGTCAAAGTAGATACAGACAAGAGTATGGAGGTTTCAAAACATTTTAAAATTAGTGCAATCCCTCTTATTAAAATTTATAAAGATGGCCAGGAGGTATATAATAAGATTGGTTACCACTCTGAGGAGGAATTAGAATCAGCTTTTTCCTTATACCTATAAGAGTTAAGGGTTATCTTCTTTGAAGTTTTCCCACCCTTGGGCTTCTAGGGGTACTACATTACCCGACTTTGTAATTAATTCCTTTCCTTCGTGCGGAGCAGTGCAGTATCCGATAATTGTAACATCCATCGAGTTTTTGATTTTGTCATAATCTGATTGAGGTATTGTAAACAACAACTCGTAATCTTCACCACCATTCATTGCACATGTAGTGGGTGACAAATTAAATTCAAGAGCTGTGTCATAGGTAAGCTGATCAATTGGGATTTTATCTTCATAAATTTTTACACCAATTTTCGATTGTTTACAAAGGTGAAATAGCTCACTTGATAAACCATCTGAAATGTCAATCATTGAGTTTGGAATAACATTAAGTTTTTCAAGTAAATCCACTATATCTTTTCGAGCTTCAGGTCTGAGTTGTCTGCCTACGATGTAGTCCTTGCCTTCTAAATCAGGTTGCATTTCTTTCGACTCAAGATAAACTTGTTTTTCACGTTCTAAAATTTGCAAACCCATGTATGCACCTCCTAAATCACCAGATACACAAATTAAATCCCCTTCTTTTGCTCCAGATCTTTTAACGATTGCTTTTTTATTAGCATATCCAATTGCTGTCACAGAAATAGCTAAACCTGTTACGGAACTGCTGGTATCTCCACCTATAAGTTGTACATCGTATTTTTCACATGCAGCCCTCATACCCACATAAAGTTCTTCAACGGCTTGAAGCGTGTATTTGCTTGACAAAGCAATAGAAACGAGAATCTGATTGGGCTTTGCATTCATAGCACAGATATCACTTATATTAGAAGATATGGCCTTATAACCAATGTGTACAAGAGGAGAATACATGATGTCAAAGTGAATATTTTCAATTAACATATCAGTACTTATAACCTGATGTTTTCCTTTTGATTCAATTATAGCGGCATCGTCACCAATACCTAAGATGGTTTCATTTTTTGTAATGGTGAATGGCTTAGTTAAGTGATCGATTAATTTAAATTCACCTAGTGAACTTATAGATGTTTTATCTTTATGTTCAAACATAATTTCTTGCAAAGGTCTTTCATTTCTATTAATTTGGGCATGATATGAAAAATTTCTTTGACTCATTTACTCAATTAATATTTCCAAATTTATGCATTTGTTGTAAAGGTTACTTAAGCAATCAGGAGAAACATCTATGTGATTTGTGTGTGTATAATTTGCCATTATTTGAGTTTAATAATCTGAAAAACAACACTTTAAGAAAAAGGTTTTGGGGCATTCTGCCGTTAGATGATTGTTTTGCATACTTAACCTTTAGGAATAACAACGAGGTGCAAAAAATTATACACGAAATCAAGTATAATAGAAATAAAGAGTTGTGTTATACGATGGGTTTAGCACTTGGACATTTAATTTTATCATTTGGGAAAGTGGGAGATATTGATTTTATAATACCAATACCTCTTCATAAAAATCGAGAATATCAAAGAGGTTTTAATCAAGCAGAAATATTAGCTAACGGAGTCTCGAGTATCACCAACGTACCCGTCTTAACTGATGGAGTAAACAGGGTGGTAGACAACAAGTCTCAAACTAAAAAAAATCGTTCAGAAAGAGACAAGAATACGGAGAATATTTTTGTGATAAATAACTCTCCAGCATTGACGGGAAAGCACGTATTATTATTGGATGATGTCATAACAACAGGAGCTACTATTTGTAGTTGCGGTCAATCTTTATTGACGGTTAAAAACTTGAGATTAAGCGTTGCAGCTTTGGCAACCGCTATTTAATTATGATTTTTTTAGAGAAAAAACCATCGGAGTATATCATATAAACACCACTAGGAAATTCTTTAATGCTAATGATTTTTTTAGTTCTAGATTCAACTTTGAACTTAATCATATTTTGTCCAACAGAGTTTATTATTGAAAAGCTTATTGGTTCATTACCAGAGTTTATAAAATTCAATTTACTATTTGCTGGATTGGGCCCTATTGATAGTTTATCGTTGATATTATTTTTACTAACATTATTAATAATACCTGCTGTTTCCTCAATTTTAGAGCAAACAGTATTGGTTATTTTAGGTTCTTCAAAAAAACCATCTCCGTGTGATAGGTATATAAGAGCTGTGTTACAAATTTCTTGTCCAACATTTAAAGTTCCAGGAAGAGTATGTATAGTGTAATCTGCAAATGCTTTTGATGATTCTTCATTTATACTATTTGATGCAAGATTAATATTTTTCCAACGAGTAATTAATTTAGCAACGTATTCTCCATTTATATTTTTAGAATACTCGTAAGTTGTTATTGGTTTAGATTCTGAGTGACTAGTTACAACCTTTATCCCCTGTTGACTTACAATTATATTAGGGTCTAGTTCGTCAACTAGCGTGATTCCTACAACTTCCTTTTCTGAAGTGTTTTGTATTCCTATTTTGTACTGTAGATTGTGTTCATTCGGGCTTATATTTTTACCATTAATACAATACTTTTCGTTGGGTGTTGTTTGACCCTCTTCATACTCTAATTCAGCAGAATTATTAGATAAATCTTGATCAACATATTTATCTAGGTTGATGAATGATTTTATGATTAAGTCTTCTGATTCGACAACATTATAATTAATTTCAAAGGAAAAAGATTCTTTAACACTTAAATCGATAGTATATGTTATTACATTATTGTTTAAGTTTTGGTATGGAATTTGACTTGAGACAAAGTCAAGGCTTTGACCCAGATTAATCTTTAATTCAGCATTAGTGATAGGTTGACTCCCTATGTTATCTATAATAATATTAAGTGCTTTTAAATCACCTATGCGAGCACTTAGACTTTGTTTGTCAGATAAAGTTATGGCAACGTCTGAAACCCCAACTTTCTGGTTAACTCCTAAAGCTGCTCCGTAGTATGTTTTGTTTTCGTTGGCTTGAATTACGACATCAGGACATGTAGGAGTATGGTACTGATATTCTTCGGCATTTAGTGTATGAGTTTTATTATTAACTTGGAGATATAACTGCCCACTATTGTCAGTTTGAAAATGCATATTGATGTCATTGATTTTAATTGGATAGTTAGACAACCAAGATTCATTAGCATCTTTTTCACAATTTGAATTTTTATCTTCAAACACCCTTGCAGTTATCTGAGCCCTATCAGTAAATACCTCACCAATGTAGTTTAACTTAGAATTATCAGTAAAGTCACCTGACAATATCACACTCTCATTCCATGAATATAGACGTTCGATACTACTTAGATTTAATTTAGTTGGTTGCCATTTTTTGTCAGCATAAATAAGTAAATTATAGCTTTCTTTAATGATTGTATCAGTGAATTTACCTAAAGCAAATAGGTTGTTATTTAACTCTGCAAATTGCTCAACCTCTTCGATGTTTATGCTGGTTAGTCCTGTTGAAATATCTTGCCATATACCATCTCTGTTAATTTTAAACTTTGATGTTGTAAAGTCAGATTTACCATAAACAACCACCTCGTCATTAAAATGTCCAAGAGTTATATTTTCTCCTAAAAATGGCGGATAATTAGCCGGTTTCCATGAAGATCCATCCCATGTTGCCAGTGAAATATGGGGAGATGATGGACTTGAAAAATTTCCTGTAGCATAAAGCATATTGTTATGATAAACAGCACTGTTAAACGTTTCATCATCGGATTTTTTTGTGATTGAATTACCTTCTGGCACCCAATTACCATCATTTAAACTAAGTATATTATAAAGAGACCCGTTTGTAGAGAATTTACCTAGGCATTTAACCTCATTATCTTCAATGAAAAATTGTTTTAAAGAAGACGCATCATTTAGTGTAGAATTAGAAATATCTGTCCAATTGTTATTACTCCATTCTAATATTAAGTTTTTATCTGTTGGATTGCTTCTATTTTCATATCCAACAGCCAAGTATATTTTGCCATTTGAAGTTAATAAATCAATAATTTTAAATTCGCCATCAGTTTTTACACCAGTTTTTGGGATGTTTGGTGTAGTTATTTTATTCCAAAAATGACCATTCCATATCTGTAGCTCAATATTACCATCCCTATCATCATAGGCCACCACTACACCGCCATCATATTTTGCTATTTTGTCGGGTGCAGAAGGTAAACCAAGACCCATTGGGCTTAGTATTTGGCCAAATAAGAGTTGCCCACTTAATAGAAGCATGATGTTTAGTATTAATCTAGTCATTCTTAAAAATTTTAATGTTAGAGATTAGATTAATACCGTATGAATATGGCCTCGCTTTTAATGCCGATGTTTTAGAATCAGTTAGCGAGTTTATATTAATTGAATAACTTGGTTCAAGTCCAATATTAAACCTTGGCTTATTGAAATATAATCCAGATTTAATAGTTGTAGCTATATTGTGGTTGTTAAATTTCAAATCTGTTAAATCTTCTAACTGCAAGTTTATAAAATTGCCTTTTTTACCATCCAATTTTGTTAAAGATAATAAAGACACGCCAAATTGTGACCGTATTTCAAAGTTACTAGAAATCGATTGTTTGTAGCCAAAATTGAGAGGGATCTCAATAAAATGATACAAATTTGACCCAACGTGGTTCACATCAACATATGCTAATGGATTAAGTGGGGCGTAATCTGTTATTTCATCATTGGTTACAATAGGAAATTCTGTAATTGTATACTTATAGTTCAAGTATTCCGATCGCTGTGTTAAATAAAGCCCACTTGAGATAAATATTTTAGGACTTATATGATAAGATAAGTTAATTCCGAAGTTGTTAGCAAATGATGATTTCTCTTGATTTCCAATGTATTGGTTGTAGTTGCGATTGATTAATCCAGAAAGACTATTATTTTCTTGAATAATTTTATTTGATACGCTAGGAGTAAATGACATGCCATATTCCCACCCTTTAAAAGATGATTTTATATTATTTGATTTTTTTAGATTAGAAATCGGATGTATTGTAACTTTTTCAAAGTCGAAATTTTGTTGTTCTTCACCAATTGCTTTGATTGCCTTTGATTTAATTTTTATAATAAATTCATCATGATGTGAATTTGATAATTTTAGATCGTTTTTTGGAATGACTGGGTTATTTAAAACAATTTTATCCGTTGGATGTATTTTGGGAATTAAATCATTTGTTGTTTCAGTCGGTAAATCTAGACTTATAGGATTTTCTACCTTAGTGTCTATAGGTTTGTTTTCAAGGGTGTCAATACTATTGTCTATTTGCAATGCAACTTTCGACGGATTATCATAGATTATATAAGTAATTACAGAACTAAAAAATATTAAAGCAACAAAAGACCACAAAACTATTATGCGTCTTTTTCTGCTATTTAATTTTTTTTCAATAGCATCCCAATCAGAGCTTTGCACTACGCCATCAATTGGCACGTCAGCTACTGCTTTTTTAAGAATATTATCGATTTGCTTTAATCTATCCAATCTAAATTTTATTTTTTACGCTTCAGTTTAGCATTTAACATTGAACGACCTCTGGAAAGTCTGCTTTTTGATGATCCTTCAGAAATCCCTAATTGCTTAGCTATCTCTTTATGGCTTAGTCCGTCTATGGCATACATATTTAACACTGTTTTATATATTTCAGGTAATTCATTTAATGCTTTGATAACTATTTTGGCTTCTATATCTTCACTTACAGGTTCTTCATCGTAATCTGCTTTCTCAAATTTGGTGTCGAATTCATAGTGGCTGTATTTATTTCTACCTATTCGATTTCTATTTAAAGCTAAATTGATAAATATCCTAGTCATCCAGGTATCTATTTTACTATTTCCTTTAAAGGATTTAATACTAGTTAATACTTTGTAATAGCCATCCTGCAAAAGGTCTTTTGCATCTTCTTGGTTTTTACAATACCTCATACACACTGCCATCATCTTACTGGCATACTTTTCAAAGAGCATTTTTTGTGCAGATCGATCGTGTTCCTTACATCTCCGTATAAGTTCTTCTTCACTTATCAATTTGCGTATGTATTAATATTAGACACTATTTAGAGGTATAGGTTGCAAAAGAACAAAAAAAAAGCTCTCCA
>JAHEGS010000073.1 GCA_024645005.1 Bacteroidota bacterium | reverse complement strand
CGTAGTTAACGTACAAAAAACAAAATTATATGGGCTAGTTGGTGGATTTGACTTCAATAAAAAAATCAAATTATACATAGGAGTATATGGATTTGTCAAACCAGATAAGCTTTTATTAACTAATCACCCAATTGAAGATAAAGACTCGATATATCGATCCATTAATACTGAAAACATTAGTTTCGGAGCTGACTATACTTTTTATACCAATAATAAATTATACTTAAGTTTACCTTTTCAGGTTGGTATAGGAAGCACACAGTATAAGTATTGGGAACTAGACCAAAATACATTGATTAGAAAAGACGAATTTCTGACTATTCCCATAGAAATTGGAACAAATGCATATGTTAAAATATTGCCCTTTGCTGCTGTTAAAGCAGGAGCAGGTTACCGATTTTCAATTGGACAAAAAGAAGTAATCCGACTAACTTCTCCCTACTACAACTTGGGGCTTGCGTTGCTTATTGGAGAGGGTATTCAGTTTTTTAAAAATTTAAATTAATTAACCTTTAGAATCTGAGTCCGTTGGCTTAATTGTCCCTTGTTCCTCAAGAAGATATTCAATCGTTTTAGGTAAATCCTTTGCTCCTATCTTTTTGAAACGAATGTTTTTATCTTTATCTAAGACAAATATTTGAGGGGTTGTTCGGATATTGTATTTTTTCCGAAACTTATCTTCCCCAAACGCATTGGCTACGTTAATGAAATTAAATTTATCTTTAGCAAGCCTCTTTTTCCAACCCTCCCAATCACCTTGAGTATAAACTGCATATATCTCTAAATTCTCATTCGTCAAACTATCATACATCTGGCTAATTAAAGGCATTTCTTTTTTACAATGCCCACAATTTATGTCCCAAAATACCAAAACTGTAACTGGTTTTTTGATTTCAGACATGCGAATACGTTGCCTAAAAGTAGAATCTGGCATATACATATCAGGAGCGACCTTATCACAAAGTGTTGCCTCCATTTTAGCACTCTCTACACACATCTTGGATACATATGCCGAATCTGCCCAAAAAGCTTTACCCGCACAATAATAATTTTTAGCAATATGCCACAAAGCTTTATCGAAACACATAAACTTAGCACTTTCAAAATATCCAAGTAGAAAATGTATGGTGTATTTATATTGTTCTTTACTGCCAGCAGCCTCAATTTTGTTAATCAAATTATCTCCTAACCATATGGCCGTATCAGCTATGGGCGGCATATATGTATCAAAGTAATACTTAAGCTTATTGTGAAAAACGGGCGATCGAACAAGACCATCTTCAGAAAAATCTACTTCATCCCAGAAGTGTTCCCTCATCCATAAGTATTTAAATTTTCGTTGATCCTCTTCACTTTTGTCGCTAAAATCAGGAGACTTAATCTCAGTCATAGATTTATATAGCTTACCAATAAATAACTCGCTGTAATCTTGAGAAATTTTGTCTCTTTTTAGAGCTACACCCTTATTAATATCCTTAAGTTCTAATTCTAATTTCTTTTGAATTTTACCTTCTTCTAAACTATCTAATTCTCTTCGAATTTTACCTGCTTTATTTCCCTCGACAATGGCAAAATTATTAAACTCAAAAAATAATTCATTTTCCTTAGAACCTTCAACAATCATTTTTTTGGGACTTAGTGTCGTGTCTGTATGAAAAAAATAATTTGTCTGATCTTCATTTTTAGAAATTAAAATTTCAAAATAATTTTTTTTAGGTAGAACAATTAGATAAACTCCGTTTTGAAGACTTTCATCACCTCTGAAAGTAGCTATACCATTTACACATTCTGAAGTATCTCTCAAATATTGTTTATCCCCAAAGTGATTGGCTAAAAGAAGCTCATCCTCGCAATCTAATCCATCAATCTTAACAGAAATGTTATACTGACCAAAACTACTTGACCAACAAATAATCCCAACTAATAATGTTAAATACTTTACCATGTATTTTTTCAACGTTAATTTCGTGCAAATATAATAGTAGTATGACGCTAAATTGGTTTGTTTTATTGTCTACTGCTAACTAGACTATGCACAAGAATAATGCCTAAGAATAACGATTTTTTTAAACAAGTATATCAAGTCGTCCGATTGGTGCCTAAAGGAAGAGTAACAACTTACGGTGCAATTGGCAAATATTTAGGATCTGCCAAATCTGCGAGAATGGTAGGTTGGGCTATGAATAAAGCTCATAACCAAGCTCTAAAAGTACCTGCTCATAGAGTAGTTAATCGAAATGGAATGTTAACAGGTAAACACCATTTTTCTAACCAAAATACCATGATTGAACTCTTGGAGGAAGAAGGCATTATAATAAAAAACGATCAAGTTGTTAATTTCAAGAACCACTTTTGGGATCCATCTGAGCACTTAAACTTATAACCCTAAATCTCCCATACCGGGTATATTGGGCATTATCTTGTTCATTTCTTCTTTAATCTTCATGTCTGCCATAGTTTGTGCTTGGTCTATTGCCTCAAGAATCATATCCTGAACTTCCTCACGAGTTCTAATCTTAAAAATACTATCATTGATTTCTAAAGTGTGAAAACGTTTATCGCCAGTACACTGAATAGAAACCATCCCATTTTGTGATTTACCTTCAAAATCCAATTGAGACAAAGCTGCTTTCATTTGTATCGCTTTATCCTTTGCTTCTTTTAGCTTATTAAGACCAAACATATATAATGCAAATTTAACAATCCACACCTTTAATAATTACCTCTAGCTAGCTAGTATTTCTATCTTCGCATTAATATGCCAAAATCGTTATACTCTTTATTTTTCATTTCTGTTCTTATTTTTTCCTGTCAAGATAGTCCAGATGAGGATCATTCTAATTACAACTCTATTAGCACATATATTCCTTTTAAACTAACAACAGATTTAGATGCATTAAGCCAAAATGAGAAGAACATTCTCCCCCACCTATTTGCAGCAGCAGATATCATGAATGATTTATTTTGGGTGCAAGCTTACGGAGATAAAAAATCATTATTAGCTTCCATTGCAAACCCTAAATTGAGAGAATTTGCTAAAATAAATTACGGGCCATGGGATCGATTAAATGATAATGCTCCATTTTTAGACAATGTTGAACTTAAGCCCTTAGGATCAAATTTTTATCCCCCTGATATGACTAAAGAAGAGTTTGAAGAACTTGGGTTATTGGACGAGAAAGGACTTTACTCGATGGTTAGAAGAGATGAAGCTGGTAAACTATACACCATACCTTATCACGAGTTATTTAGAGATCAATTGGAAGAGGCCTCTGGACATCTTCTGGAAGCTGCTGAAATTTGTGAAGATCAAGAACTTAAAAAATATTTAGAACTTAAATCAAAAGCCTTACTAACTGATAATTATACTGAAAGTGATATCGCTTGGATTAATATGAGGAATAATACACTTGATATTATAATTGGTCCAACAGAACATTATGAGGATGCATTGTATAATTACAGAACAGCCTATGAAGCATATATTCTTGTGAAAGATAAAGCATGGAGCCAGAAGTTAGAGAAATACATTGAATTGTTACCGCAACTTCAAACAGAGTTACCAGTAGCAGATGAGTATAAACAAGAAACTCCAAATACAGATGCTGCTCAATTAAATGCTTATGATGTGATATTTTATGCCGGCGATTGTAATTCCGGGAGTAAAACTATCGCTGTAAACTTGCCCAATGATGAAGAAATTCAAATTAAATACGGAACTAGAAGAAGTCAATTAAAAAATGCAATGAAGGCTAAATTTGATCACATCTTACTTCCTATATCGGATATTTTAATTGAAAAAAATCAAAGACAACACATCACGTTCAATGCTTTTTTTAGCAATACCATGTTCCATGAAGTTGCACATGGTTTAGGTATAAAAGAAACCATTAACGGAAAAGGCTCTGTTAGAGAAGCTCTTGGGGAAACATTTAGTGCATTAGAAGAGGGGAAAGCTGATGTTTTAGGGTTACATATGATTACACAACTCAAAGAAAAAGAGCTTATTGCTGAAGGTGAATTAATGGATTATTATGTAACCTTTCTTGCAGGAATTTTCAGATCTGTTCGATTTGGTGCAAGTAGTGCACATGGCAAAGCGAATATGCTCAGGTTTAATTATTTCAAAGACCAGAATGCTTTTACACGAAATAATAATGGAACCTATGCTGTCAATTTTGATGAAATGAAAAAAGCAATTAAGGGGCTATCAGCTCAAATCTTAAAACTTCAAGGAGACGGAGATAAGGCCATGGTTCAAGAAATGATGACTAGTAATGGTATCATAAAAGAAACCCTTCAAAGAGATTTAGATCGACTTTCAGAAGCGAACATCCCTGTCGATATTGTATTTGAGCAAGGGCTCGATATTCTAGGTATTGATTAATTATCGTTATTTTTTTCTTTCGATAACGAAATTTATGAGTGCTAAAAGGTAAGATGTGGAGGCCTTAGTTGAAATGCTGGAAAGAATTTCTTCTGCTTTTTGTTTGTACTCGAGCATTTTCAATTGAGCGTAATCAATACCCCCTTTACTTTTAACGAAACTGATAACATCTTGAATTTCTAGTTTCGTTTTCTTATCCTTCTGAAGTAATCTTAGAATAGTTCTTTTTTCATTTTTTGTACTTGAATTCAAAGCATGTATTAGAGGCAGAGTCATCTTTTTCTCAATAATATCTATTCCCGTTGGTTTACCCACTTTATTATCACCATAATCAAATAAATCGTCTTTAATCTGAAAGGCAATACCAATAGCTTGCCCCATACGCATCACATCATTTAGTGTATCTTCATCTTGAAGCGTACTATATGCACCAATCCCACAACAACTCGCTATTAGAGATGCTGTTTTTTTTGTGATAATATCAAAATAGATATTCTCAGTGATATCCAGTTTTCGAGCTTTTTCCATCTGCAACAATTCACCCTCGCTCATTTGCTCAACTGCAGAAGAAAGAATCTCTAAAGATTTGAAATCCTTGTTCTTAAGTGACAACAATAAACCTTTAGATAATAAATAATCACCAACTAACACAGCAACCTTATTTTTCCATAATGCATTTATAGAAAAAAATCCTCTCCTCATATTAGATTCGTCTACAACATCATCATGAACCAAGGTTGCTGTATGAAGTAACTCTACTAAAGATGCACCCCTGTATGTATTTTCATTAACTTCACCAAACAATTTAGCACAATGTAAAACCAAAATAGGTCGCATTTGCTTGCCTTTTCGTTTCACGATGTAATTCATTATTGTGTCTAGTAATGAGACATTACTTTTTACACTAGACCTAAATTTCTTTTCAAAGATTTTTAGTTCTTCCTGAATTGGGGATTTGATGTAAGATAATGTTTCTTCCTTCACTTGATGAATCAAATTGCATGATTTGAGAAGTCTATAAACAAAAAAGAGAGCAAAAGCTCTCTTTAATAATTTAAAGATTAGTATTTAATCTCTAACTTCTTTTGATGCAGTATAACTTAATTTTAATGCATTTACTTTTCTGAGTTCCTGTTTGATATCAGTGATTATGCCCATCTTAACTGTTTTATCAGCCTTGAGAGATGTAGTCATGAAAGGAATTTCCTTTTCATCTTTTTCTCCATTCTTAAGTGTTATGTATTGTTGGATATCGTCTACGGTTGCAAAAGCATCATCCAACTGGACTCTGGGGGATGTTCCAAATTCTGAATTTAATGGAGGTCCCACAAAAATGTAATGAAGTCTTGACTTCTTTTCCAGTTTTTCTACCTCAGTAGCAGTTGGAAGCTGAGTTTTAACTTTCATTTCCTTGTCTCTCATTTTGGTGGCAACCATAAAGAAGAAAAGTAACATGAAAACAATATCCGGTAATGCAGATGTGTTTATAGCTGGGGTGGCACGTCCACCATCTTTTTTAAATTTTGCCATTATTCGCCTCCTATACTAACTGGTTCAGCTTCTGATAATTTTCGAGGGTACTTTTTCTTTACCTCCTTAATTTTATCCTTGTCTCTTTGTGGATCTAGATCTTTGTATGACTTGCCATATTGTTGCATGGAATAATCATCTCTAACGCGATTATACGCAGCTGTCAATTCGTTATAAACCTGAACATACATGTCATACGATGTCCCACGGTCGTTCTTTAATGAAACAATAGCAGCAGTAGATGTAGTTGATAACGTTGGATCCTTACCTTCATTCGTTAAATGATCGATGGTTTTTTGTTGTAGTCTATCAATAGTAAGTGGTGAGCCTTCAACTAAGAGCTGATCAGCAGCATTTACCAATACTTCTAAAACTTCTCGTTTCTTTTGCTTGCTATCTTCTGGGGGTTCCTCAGAAATTGGGGGTAATGCCACCTGAAGACCTGTGGGTATATCCATGGTAGTGGTTACCAGAAAAAACACCAATAATAAGAAGGCGATATCCGCCATCGATCCGGCATTTATTTCTGGAATATCTCTTCTTCTACTTCCCATTTATTGGTTCTTTAATAATGCTACAGCTTCTGATACGATAATAGATACAACAGCTGAAAGTCCAAGAAAAAGAGTCAAGTATAACCCCATATCAATGAACCTAGACTGACTCTCTGTTGTGATATTATATTTCTCATAATCATCACCTAGGTTTCCTGAAGAGATAAAGTAACTAACAAGACATACTAGTAAGATTGCACCCACTCCCATTAGTAAACTTTTAGAGGACTTTGGATTATTTTTCAAGTGTATTGCAGATGACACAACAATAGACACCATTGCACCTAAAGCAAGCAAAATAGCCATCCATAATCCCATCTCGCTTCCTGCATAATCGTCTTTAGAAACGAGTATTACAAATATGAAAACTAAAACGACAACTATTGAATAAAAAATTATTCTTCCTGACTTAAACATACTATGCTTTTACTACTTTATTTTTAACAAGTATATCAACTAATGATATAGAAGCGTCCTCCATTCCATTAACAATGCCATCGATTTTTGAGGTTATGAAGTTGTAAAATATTTGAAGAATAATAGCAACAATAAGACCCGCAACAGTTGTTAAAAGTGCAACAGAAATACCATCTGCAACAACACTTGGAGAGATATCTCCAGCGGCCTTAATTGCATCAAAAGCATCAATCATACCGATTACTGTACCCATGAAACCTAGCATTGGTGCTAGTGCAATGAATAAAGACAACCAAACAAGACCTTTTTCAAGCTGTCCCATTTGGACAGATCCATAACTAACTACCGATTTTTCTACCACATCAATAGAACCTTGATCTGCTCTATCTAAACCTTGATAAAATATACTTGCAACTGGTCCTCTTGTATTTCTACATAGTTCCTTTGCAGCTTCAAGGTTTCCTGCTGAAACTTCTTTCTCAATATTTTCAACAAATTCATCATTATTAATACTCATCCAGAATAATGATATTATTCGCTCAATAGCAATAGCTAGACCTAGAATTAAACAGATTAAAGGAAGTGACATAAAACCGGCACCACCCTCAATGAATTTCTTCTTGAGTACTTGAAGACCACTTTCTTCTTCCTCTACTTCTACCTCTTCTGTCACAATCTCTTCTTCAGCAACTTCTGTTGTTGCAGAGTCGTTAGCTACAGCTGATGATGAATCAACTACCTCTGTAGTAGAATCATTGGCTGTATCTTCATCAGCGAAGGCTGTTTGTGTACTAAATGTAATTAGACATAGTAACATTAATAACGATGTGATTTTTTTCATTTTATTATTTTTTTTCGTATCGCCGACAAAAATAGATAATTCTTTGCTTGCAATGTAGATTTCAAATTAATATTTTCATATGTTTCGTTAATCTGCACAATAATCTTTTATTAAATTAATAAAATGACCATTTTCGTTATGTTAAATTATAAAACCAATAATGGCCAAAACTAAATCTGTTTATATATGCTCAAATTGTGGAAGCAATTATGCTAAGATGATGGGAAAATGTTTCTCATGTGGAGAGTATAATACAATTCAAGAGGAAACGGTCACCAAATCAAAAAATACTATGATAAACCTCAACGAGATTGAGGGGATAGTCACGCCAATATTAGATATTGAAGCCTATGAATTGCATAGGATAAAAGCACCTGGCACAGAGTTGAATCGAGTATTGGGAGGTGGAATCGTTCCAGGCTCAATTGTCTTATTGGGTGGAGAACCAGGTATTGGTAAATCAACACTTCTTCTTCAAACGGCACTACGAATGAATAAAAAAGTATTGTACGTTAGTGGGGAAGAAAGTCTTACACAAATTAAAATGAGGGCAGACAGAATTGGTGTAACCAATAAAGACTGTCTTTTACTTAACGAAACCTGTATCGAAAAAATCACAAGTAAATTAAATGAAATCAAACCCTCATTTGTGATTATTGACTCCATACAAACAATTTATAGCAAATATCTTGACTCAACCCCCGGCACTGTTTCTCAAGTTAGAGAGAGCTGTGCATTGCTTGTTCAATATGCTAAACAACATGAGCTTCCGATTATTTTAGTTGGTCATATTACCAAGGAAGGGCAATTGGCAGGACCGAAGTTATTAGAGCATATGGTTGATACCGTTTTGCAATTTGAGGGTGAAACTCAAAATAACTACAGAATATTACGAACACTTAAAAATCGATTTGGTAATTCACTCGAACTTGGAATTTATGAGATGACATCTGAAGGAATGCGAGAAGTGGATAATCCCTCTGAGATTCTTATAAATCAACGTAGTGAAAATCTATCAGGAGTTAGTGTAGTTGCATCACTTGAGGGCAACCGAAGTTTACTAATTGAAACTCAAGCTCTAGTAAGTAGTGCTGTATATGGCAACCCCCAAAGAAATACAAATGGTTATGATATAAAACGATTAAATATGCTCTTAGCCGTATTAGAAAAAAGATGCGGATATAAACTATCACAACAAGACATATTTGTTAATATAGCTGGTGGTCTTAAAATCAATGACCCTGCAACTGATTTAGGAATAGCTGCATCTATAATTTCGAGTTTTGAAAACACGGCACTATCAAACAAAATGGTATTTGCTGGAGAAATTGGGTTAAGTGGTGAAATACGTGGTGTAAATCGAATAGACCAACGTATTAAAGAAGCAGAAAAATTGGGCTTTAATGATTTTATTTTAAGTGATCAGATAGATATTCGTCAAAAAGATTACACCATTAAAATTCACAAAATTGCTGATGTAAGGCAATTTTTCTCACTCGTTATAAATTAATCCTAGCAAATCCACTTATCAATCAAATAAACTTACCTTTGTAAATCATCATATCTTATGATTATTGAAGTTTTAAAATCAAAGATTCATCGGGCTAAAATCACTCAAACAGAGCTTGACTATGTAGGAAGTATTACCATTGATAAAGATCTCATGGAAGCAGCAAATCTGATTGAAGGGGAGAAAGTACTTATCGTAAATAATAACAATGGAGAACGAATTGAAACCTATGTCATTACCGGTGAACGTGGAAGTGGTATGGTATGCTTAAACGGAGCTGCAGCTCGAAAAGCAGCTAAAGGTGATATCGTTATCATTATATCATTTGCTCAAATGGATTTTGAAAAAGCAAAGACATTTAAACCCTATTTAGCATTCCCTGATAAAAACAATAAACTTATTCTTGACTAAAAATACCAAAGCAGCAATTAACACCCTAGTTTTTCTCTCCCTTGGAGGAGTTTTATTTTATTGGGCAATAAAAAACCAAGACCTTGATGAGTTGTGGAATCAAATCAAGCAGGTGAACTTATTTTGGGTAGGATTGTCTATGGTTTGTGGGATTATAAGCCACCTTTTTAGAGCATTAAGGTGGAATCTATTATTAGAGCCTATGAATTATAAAGCTTCAACAGCCAATAGTTTTCATGCTGTTATTTTAGGTTACTTGGTAAATATGGCTCTACCTCGAGTTGGAGAAATTACCCGCCCAGCTATACTTGGTAAACTAGAAAAAATACCTTTTAACAAGCTTGTGGGAACTGTTTTAATTGAGCGAGTTGTTGATCTTTTTATTACCCTTTCTCTTGCTCTACTCATTTTTATTATTCAATTTCAAATTATAACTGATTTTGTTCAGGATTTATTTGTAGAATTAAATAGCTCCTCAATTGGTCTTTTATTGGGAATGGCCATTGTTTCTATAACAACACTTTACTTTGCCTACATAAAAAGAAAATGGTTCTATAAATTACCTATCATTCAAAAGTTTAAATCCTTTATTGAAGGTATTATCGACGGTATTAAGACTATTTTTTCACTCCGTCGCAAAGGGTTATTTATTACATATAGTTTACTAATTTGGGTGATGTATTTTTTGATGCCTTTCTTAATATTTTATGCCTTTGACGGCACATCACATTTAGGAGTATCTGCAGGTTTTACTGTACTGTTATTTGGAACGATAGCTATGATTATTCCCATACCTGGTGGTATTGGGACTTTTGAAATTCTTGTTCCCGAAGCTCTTAACATATATGGTGTCGGTTCGTCAATTGCAAGTTCATACACATTAATAACTCATGCAATTCAATTCCTAGTGATTGCTGGAGTTGGGGTGTTTTCTGTAGTTTACGTTATATTTAAACTCAAAAAAATAAGCAACCATGAAATGGAATAGAATCATTAATGATAAAATATTTCAATCTAAAAATTCGTTGGCTCAAACGATCAAGAAATGGAAAAATAAACAGGAAAAAATTGTTTTCACAAATGGATGCTTTGATATTTTACACCTTGGACATATTGACTATCTAACCAAAGCTGCTGACCTTGGTAATCGACTTGTAATTGGAGTTAATACTGACTCTTCTGTCTCCAAAATTAAAGGACCCAATAGACCTGTAATTGAAGAGATTACTAGATTGAATAAACTTGCTTCATTTGCTTTTGTTGATGCAGTAATCTTATTTGATGAGGATACTCCAATTAAATTAATCAAGTCTATTCAACCAGATATTTTGGTTAAAGGAGGTGATTATTCGCTAAATACAATTGTAGGAGCAGATTTTGTTTTAAATAGCGGGGGAGAAGTGAAGGTAATTCCTTTTTTAAAAGGTCACAGTAGCACTAATTATATTAATAAAATTAAACGACAATAAATATTTAATCTTCACTGTCTTTTATTTCACTTTCTGTTTCAAGAGACAATCTCTTCTTTAATTCTTGGTTTTCTCTCTCTAATTTTTTTATAGTATTTCTTTGAGATTTTTTAATTAAAGCACAAAAAACATAGCCAAATAAAAAAGCAATCACCAACATAATTATAATCTCTATAACATATGTTTCCATCGAAGATTGCCCTGGACCTTCAAAAATTTTTTCAGTATTCATTAGATTGAGATTTATTGATATATATTTCTAAATAGGGGTTTTGTGTTGAATCTAAAAGCATAGGAAGAATGTCAACCTGTGAAGAATTTATACCATTCAGCAAAAGCTGATCCTTGATATAAATACAATTTAGAGCCATGCTGTCTGAATCTTTCATAGAGGTTTCAAGTAAACTAAAGTAATTATCTGAATTTTCTATAGCAATATATTTGAGATAAGCCTGAACCTTTGGATGATTTAGGTTTTGAGAGAGGGACAATCTAGCACCCTGAGCATTTTCTTCTAGAAAATTATTGCTTGTAAGCACTTTAAAATCAATAGCATTTACCCATTGACTATTCTTGAAATTTTGGTTGTATGAGCTGTCTCTAAGTTGAGCTATGGTTAATATTTGTGATTTATTTAATTGATTAAATAATTTAGAAGCATTTATTGCCCGAGCAATTCCAAGGTTTGGATACGATGTATTGTTATGCTCACCTAATGTATAACTTCCTTTAATTAAAAGGCGATTATTAGGCTCAAGTTTTTCAAGAGTAAAATCTTTAAATGAATTGAATTCATGTCCATACTGAACCTCAGAATTTGAATACATAAAAAAAACTGGATATTGAGTTTTAGCAAGACTTAATCGATCAGGAAATACTTCTTTGATTTCAGTAATGTAAAACCAACTTGAAGCAACTAACCAAAACATAAAAAGAATTAAAATATAAAACTGATTTTTAATCATAAATATGCTTTTTTGAAATGGCGGAGAGAGAGGGATTCGAACCCTCGGTACACTTGTGATGCACACACGCTTTCCAAGCGTGCTCCTTAAGCCACTCGGACACCTCTCCTTATAGCATTACAAAGATGGTTATAAATTAAATAACTGCAATGCATTCTTGGATGTAATCTCTGAAACTTTTTGGGTAGGCAAATTGTATACTTTAGATAGTTCGTTAACTACCTCTGTTATATATGAAGATTCATTTCGCTTGCCTCTGTAAGGCACTGGTGCTAAATAAGGCGAATCTGTTTCTATCAAAACACGATTAATGGGTACATCAACTAATTCAGATCTTAGGTTTGAATTTTTAAAAGTAACGACGCCACCAATTCCAATATGAAAGCCTAAATTAATAATTTCTAAAGCTTGTCTTTTATCTCCAACAAAACAATGAAAAACACCACGCAATTGAGAATTAAAATTAGATGCAATCAATTCAATAATACGATTTGTTGACTCTCTAGAATGAATTACTATAGGTAAATTCATTTCAACAGCCCATTGACATTGCTCTAAAAATGCTTCCTCTTGGTGAAACTGGTACGTTTTATCCCAATAAAGGTCAATGCCAATTTCACCTACAGCAATACAATCTTGCTTCGTTAATTCATTTTTGATAACACGTAATTGCTCTTTATAATCATCCTTAACCGAACATGGGTGTAAACCCATCATCCTTTTAAAAAAATGCCTATCTAACGCAACAAGTTGATTGAGCTTTGTGATACTTTCACAATCGATATTCGGTAGGAGTACATAACTTAATCCTACATCTTTAGCACGAATAATAACGTTGTCGATATCATTGACAAACTCATCAGAATATAAATGTGCGTGAGTATCTATAAGCATAGTGACAAATATTATACAAATAAAAAGCCCCTCATCAAATGATGAAGGGCTTTTTTTAAATTAGCTACTTAATTTATTTAGAAACTGTGATTCTCTTGGTTGCGAAGTAGTCACCGTTCTTCACTTGTACAAAGTACACTCCATCAGCTACTACTGATAAGTCTACACTATATGTACCGTTTAAGTTATCGGTTACATTCACATCCAATACATTACCTAAGATATCTCCTACCTTAACAACTACCTCTCCAGCATTTTCAACAGTTACATTGAACTTACCTGTAGTTGGGTTAGGATATACATTAATCATGTCATCGTTTTGCGTTAAGTTTTCGATTCCTGCTAGGTTAATTGTGATATCCTCACATGCATCATTCCAGCATTCCCCTTTCTTAGTCGCTAAACATACAGTAAATGTTCCTTGATCCACATTCTCAAATGTGTATGTTGGATCCTCAGAATCATCTTTACTACCATCTCCAAATGTCCATCTGTAGATGTCATTTCCTGCTGGTCCATCACATACTACTGTTCTTCCATCTTTAGAAAGTGTAAAGGTTGCTTCTGGTGATGGGTTTACCACGATTGGGTAGGTTACCTCATCACTACATCCACCCTCTACAATTGCTTTCAACTTCACATTGAAGCTCTTTGCTTCTGTATAGCTGTGAGTTGGTGAAAGATCAGAACTACTAGCTCCGTCTCCGAATGTCCATTCGTATGTCAAATCTCCAGCAGCAACTGTTGATTTGTTAGTAAATACAGCCTCTTCTCCTTCACAAACAGAACCAGCTTCAAAATCTGCCACCGCTTGTAATACTACATTTACTTCTTTCTCAATTGAACTTGAACATCCGTTCAAATCAGAGATAGTCAGTTTAACCATTTTTGGTCCTACTTTCGAGAATAAGTGACTTGGATCTGCTCTTGTAGCGTCTGCCTCTCCTGCAAAATCCCAATCATATGAGCTGTTCGCTCCACCATTAGGTAGTGAACCTGTGATACTGAAGTTAATCGGTGTTAAATTACACGCTGCATCCCAAGCAAAATCTGCCACCGGTGCTTCTTGTAGAACAATACTCTTGGAGAATTTATTCACACAACCAAACTCTGATGTAGCTGTTAAAGTTACATTCTTCGTTCCTGGTGTAGCAAATGCAAATGATGGATTTTCCTCTCTTGAGATTCCCTCTCCATCAAAGTCCCATGCATAACCCATGTTTGCTCCATTCTCAATGGTAGAACCATTAGTAAAGTCTACATTTACGAAGTTACACTCACCTTCACTTGAGAACGATGCCGTTGGCATTTCAAATTGATAAGCATTCTTGGTTAATGATGCAAAACATCCATTAGCTGAAGCTGTTACACTAATCTTACGTTGACCTGGGGTCGTAAATGTGTAAGATGGATCTTTATCCGTAGTGGTATACTCTCCTGCAAAATCCCAATCATAAGTAATTGCACTGTTTACAGGCAAAGTAGTGTTGTTCTTAACTGTAATTGGTGACCCCTCACAAGCGTTCAATACCTTAAAGTCAACTACTGGTTTTGGAGTAACTACAATTGTATCTACATCAAAATACTCAAACTTAGGATATACACCATTACTAACAGTCATTGCAACCATTACATCACTACCATAAGTAGTATACTTCCAGAAACCATCCTTGATATCTGAATTATCATCAGTTACAGCTGGATCTGGGTCATCAAATTCCCATTTTGTGAGCATGTATCCTGAACCTTTAAGTGTAGAAGTATTCTTGAATTGAGCAACGTCTCCTAAACAAATATCATTTGAATTAAACGATGGTTTAGGAGTGTGAGGTACATAAACAGATCTTGTGATAGTTGTATCACATCCTGTGTTTGCATCAGAAACTTTAACATCAACAGTTATTGATCTTCCAGCTATAGAATCTTCAGGCATTATGCTAAATGATTCTGCAAGTGCCGTGTATGAAAAACCAGCAGCAGTTACATCAATACCATTTTGATCGGTAGCAGTCAAAGCGTAAGAATAATCTGCACCAGGAGCTGAAGAAGAATATTTAGCAGGTCTAGATACAGCATACTCGTTTGTATATGGGGCAGCGATCGCATCAGGATCTAATTCTGTTCCAGCTTCGAAATAACCCTCAAAAGTTGTTCCTTGTGATAATGCTCCACCTGTTGGTGATGATTGGATACCAAAAGAATAACTTGCTGTGTCGTTACTTGAATCATCATCCTCTTCAGCAATAAATGCTGAAAGAGTATTGGTGCCTGGTTTAGTAAACATAGGAACTCCAGCAAAAGTATAATTAACAGAAGCACCTCCAGCTATTGGACCAGCTAATACTTCAGTTACTGCTTTACCACCGTTGATATTGTACGCAACAGGTATATTTGAAAGAGGGAATGCATTTTCATTTTTAACAGTTAATCTAATTGAATCACTATATCCTCCACACTCCGTTGCACCTGTCTTAAAGTTGAGTGCAGCGTTAGATAAATCTAAAACAAACTCTACTGCACCTACGTCAGGATTAGTTTTACTTCGAGAAGTACCATTAACATCCGTAGAAACTCCTACAGGAATCCCCTTATTACACAAACCGAATGATGCTATCGCATAATTTTGAGTATTTCGGGCATCAACAAATGTTACAGATTTGTTCATCCATTTTGTGCCAAAACCTTTCACCAAATCATCATACGAATTGTAGGTTGTGTTATTGTAATAAGCATATTGATTAGTTCCTCCTCCTGTTACATCTTCGAGGTGAATATTGTTGTTATCAAAGGTAGCTGGACCACCATAAGGTGAACGAGAAAACCCGTAAATACCACAATGTCGACCGCTAGTTTTGTTAAAATCTGCATAAATAATGTTATTCTTAACCTGACCTGTAGAATAACCTAGATACATACCATATGTATAACTAGTGTTGCTAAGACCAGTCTCTTTAGTGAAAGCAATCGTGTTATGATAAAGGTTTGATCCGTGTGATGCATAATATGTGTAAACATAAATCCCATACATTCCTCCAGTTCCACCTAATTCAATAACATTATTAGAAATTAAATTTGGAGTTGTTCCATTACCACGATATCCGTAATAGTATATTCCATATTTGTAAGAAGTGCTGTTAACTCTTCCCAGGTTGTATACTTTGTTGTTAGAAATATTAAATCCTCCACCAGAGTAATACTGATATGCATATATTCCATACCTACCTCGATATCGACTATGACCAGTACAATGCACCTTATTATTGGTTATAGTAGTACCTCTTTTTTCATAATACGTTCTTATACCATAATAATAGAAATCTTTAACTTCATTGCCGTCAATAGTGTTGAATTGAGTACTACTATTGTATCTTGGACCCGCCATAAAAATTCCCCAATAGGGACCTTTATTGACTCCGCTACTTGTAACATTATTTCTAATGACACAATTACTAGCAGCATTGGAATAAGTATATACAGAATAGTTAGATCCATTTCCAAGAAGTACATAACAATTAGCAGTATTTGTACTTGTCATGTTGGGCATATTTAACTTACAGTTAGATACTGTAACATATGTAGAAGAATTTCTTATTGTGACACATCTTCCGTAAGAACTACCCGTATTATTAACAATTAAATTATCAATAGTGAAATAGTCTGTACTGCTAAAAGTTATCACTGGTGACCTTGAGCTAGACCCGGCATAAGTAATAGTGTTACCGTTACCATTAACCGTAACAGTGTTAGTTTTACTAGTCCCTGAGATGTTGCCAAATTCCACCCACTCTGAATAAGGACCTGAACCTTTCACAACATTAACAGTTACTGGTCCTGTAACTCCTTTTGAAACTGCCGTAGCAAAAGACCTAAAACTAGTGAAGTTTGTAGCGCTAGCTGAGGCACCTTTGTTAATAGTGTAGGTCCCGCTAAGTTGAGCCATAGCCGTCCCTGACAATAAAAAGGAAGCTAGCACAAAAGCTGATTTAAATTTGAAAAGCCAATTTCGTTTGTAATTTTTTTTCATACGCTTAAGATTAGATTGTTAGTTTCTTAATAATTTAAGTGCATCAAATTTAAATAATAAAAATGTAATAATCAATCATTAAACTATAAATTTAATTTTACTCTTCAAATGCCAAAAAAAATAGGATTGATTTCTCCCAATTTAAGGTATACAAAATTTGTATTGTTAAAGTTTTTGATTTTCTGGAATATTAATCTCTTGTATCTTATTATTAATTATCAAATAATCTCCATATTGATTTTCTGAACTTAGAGTATCCTTGATAATTTATATCTGAACTTTTCCTTGTATTTCTAATTCAATATTATCAGAATTTAACTCAGTAACCTTACATGAAATTACTTTTACTTTAGGTTGGTCAATAACTTTTACCATTTTAATGAAAGATGATTGCTATAGTTTTTGTCAATAAAAAAATGAGTAAGTAAACCCCCATATAAAAAAATTAAACAAAAGACCACGGCAGACCCAAGTTTAATTAACAACAAATTTAATTCATTTTTTAGGCTATAATGGATAATCAGTATTGACGAAAGGGTTAATTTCATAAAGAACATTACCCACAAAAAAGGAATTAAATTATTTGTCGCAACAAGTATTCCTAACATGAATGGAATAAGAAATTTAAGAAGCGGAATGTGCTTCCATGAATTCACTGTAAGATAGATTTAACCATATTTTCTGTAAATCAAAGCCTTTAGTTCATCCTTTAATTCTTCTTGGTCCCAATTACGCTCAGTTTTGTATACTTTGTATATTTTAAAAGCTTCATCACGATTTGATACACCATCTATCTTTGAAATGAAAGAATTGTAATCGGACTTGTCTCCATCAAAAAAAACATTTTGAAACTCAAATCGCTTTGCTATTGACATCCCTTTAGCTATGCTCGAAATTGGTTTGTTACTATATTTCTCAAATAATGACAGCATTTCATCATTATCATTTTTAGAAAGTTTGACTTTTATTTCCTCTTTTTTCTTTTCAACCTTTTCTTGAATGGAAGTTTTACTCTTTTGGATAGTTTTTTCTTCTTTTTCAACAACTTTATTTTCTGAAGGCTTGAGCTTTCCTTTTAAGGCTAATCCATTAACCTCGTCATAAAGATCCATACAATATTTTCTGAATACATCAATATCTAGTTGTGACAACTTCTCTGCATGTAAACTCAATCTGCTATTGTGTATACTTAACATACCAAGAAGCTCATCGATTCTATTATGTATTTTATCTCTACTCATTTCCATTTATTTTCTACGAATAAAATCAAATATTATTACATTCGACACTTCGTAATTAACAGGGTATGTACACTAAACCAAAAAATAACACTGGATGGATAGAAGTAATTTGTGGCTCCATGTTTTCTGGAAAAACAGAAGAACTTATTCGAAGAATTAAGCGCGCCAAAATTGCTCATCAAAAAGTGCACATCTTTAAGCCTGAAATGGAAGTAAGGTATGACAAAGAAAAAATTGTTTCTCATGATGACAACAAAATAGATTCTACACCAATTAGTGACCCAAAAAAGATCTTAAATCTAGTCGATCAAGTGGACGTAGTAGGTATAGATGAAGCACAATTTTTTTCTCTTGATTTAGCTACAGTTTGCAATCAACTAGCAAACGAGAACAAACGCGTTATCATTGCTGGTTTAGATATGGATTTTTTAGGAAATCCTTTTGGCGTAATGCCTGAACTTATGGCTATGGCCGAGCTCGTAACCAAAGTTCATGCTATTTGTGTTCAATGTGGTTGCGAAGCACAGTTTTCATATCGTTTTTCTAACTCAGGTGAGCAAGTTAAACTAGGAGAAAAAGACCTTTATGAACCAAGGTGTCGATCTTGTTTTAACCAAGGAATGAAAATGTAATCAGTGGATATAAGTAAACAAGATCCCCAAAAAAACGATAACGATCGTTTGTTCTAAAAAAAGAAGGGAAAATAATAATCCCTAGAAGTGTTGTCTGCATTGCTAGAAATATCAGAAAACTTACTCCACTAATATAACCATACATGTAACTAATTGCCAGCACTATAAATGAAACACCAATACCTAAATAAATCAACCATCTTAATTTATCCAAACCATAAAAATGAGCAATAGTTATCATATTGTCTTTTTGGTCACGCTCCTTGTCAAAATAAGAAAAAAGAAATAGGTTTGATAAATTAATCAAGTAAAAAAATATAAAAATATGAATCAACTGATTCACATCTTTAAATGGCTGAGCCTCTAATATTGGCGTAATGACAAACCCAATTGTAACTACAAAAGCTACAAATACTTCTTTAAAATACCTCAATGTAATGAACCGAACAGATAAAGTATAATTTATCCAAAAGTGCAGTAAGGTTACCGCGCATAAAATAACGATATAGCTATAATAAGTTTCCGGCAACCAAAATGACAAAACTATTAAAGAAATTGAGCCAAACAGAATTAGTCTAGCTATTTGTTTATGTTTTAAAAAATGCTCTCGATGTCTGACTGACGAAGCATTTCCTCCAATACTCAAGCCATCTAAAAGGTGATCAAGTGTGTAAATCACCCACAACCCAATTGATAAGCCTGATGCAACGATGTAATTTGGTTTGATATTAAACAAATCACTGAAAAAAAGATAAGAAGAAAAAGAACCTACCGCAACAAGAATACTATACGTGTTAATAAAATTGAAAAATGAATGATATGAATAATTTCGTTTCACAACGAAGTTGGTGTTAGTCAATCGCTAAAACAGATTCTACCTCGGGTAGTAACTTTTTAATACTTTCTTCAATGCCTGCTTTCATTGTCAAATGACTAATGCTGCATGTGCTGCACGCTCCAAGCAATCGAAGTTTTACAATTTTGTTTTCGTAGGAAACAAATTCGACATCACCACCATCTTGCTTCAAAAATGGTCTGATGCTTTCTAATGCTTCTTCTATTTTAGTCTCGGACAAGGTCATTCTTAGTTCAAATTTATTTTTTTTTATCGAGTAGCTGCTAGAATGGATAGTTTTTGAACAATTTTACCTACAATCGGTAAGTAATCATTACGAATATTATCAAATTCCTTATTCACTCTTATGGGTATCTCACCCAAAAAATCAACTGAAGAGGCGTTACTTAATTTCTGACCACCACCCTCACCAAAAATATGATATTTTACACCCGTCTCTTGTGGTTGAAAGAAACTCATATTTTCAACAATACCTAAGAGATTTTGAGTGAGATGTGGATTTTGAAACATATCAATAGCTTTACGAGTATCTGCAATTGCAACATCCTCAGGCGTTGTAACAAGAACTACACCACTAATTGGGATATGTTGAAGAACACTCAAGTGAATGTCTCCAGTTCCTGGAGGTAGGTCTATGATTAAATAATCAAGGTTGCCCCACTTCACATCGCTACAAAACTGACTAATTGCTTTGGATAGCATAGGCCCTCTCCAAACAAGAGCTTGTTTTATATCAACCATATAACCTATACTCATGGTTTGAACTCCGTCTTTTTCAATAGGTAGCATTAAATCTCCATCCATTTTAGGCTTTTCCGCAGTCGTATTCATAAGAGTAGGAATTGAAGGTCCATGAATATCTGCATCTAGCAAACCAACTTTAGCCCCCGTCAAAGACAGCGTTTTTGATAGGTTCATTGCAAAGGTACTTTTACCTACACCCCCTTTCCCAGATGCGACAGCTATTATGTTTTTTATTCCAGTTAATACAGCTTGATTATCTCTACTATGTTGAACTCTTGAAGTAATATTAATTTTTATAATGGCCTCTTGATCAACCATAGTATAAATTGCATTTTTACATGCATTAGCAATGCTGTCTTTCATCGGGCAAGCTGGTGTGGTTAAAACCAAATCAAAAGACACTTCCTGTTCATGAATTTTAAGATTTTGAATCATCTCTAATGAAACTAAATCTTTTTTTAAATCAGGGTCCTCGACGTAGCTTAATGCCTTGATTATTTTTTCTTTATTCATTTTTATTGTAAAAAAATAGGCGTTTATTCATCTTGATAACAAACCATTTTACAAATTTATGCTGCCCCAAAATACTGCCGATAACAAATAAAAATAGCTGATAAATAAAATAAATAATTACTAATGTAAAAATGAGTTCATACCATAATAATTCTCCGTATGTCGATTTATTAAATAAATAAATTGTGATTGGTTTTCTAACATACACGATTGAAGAACCTGTTACTGCAAAAATGAAAAAAACCCAAACAAGTTCTAGATCTGATTTAATCTTCCATTTGGATTTAAGACTCTGAATAATTCTTTTCATTAAACTAAAAATTAAGCTGCTAATTTAATTAGATTAACACGCTAATCATGAATTTGTGTGATTAGTCAAAAAAAATGGGGAGCATTGCTCCCCATTTTACATTTAGTTTAGTTTTATGGTAAATATTAATATACTAGCTTGAAGTCTACTCGTCGATTGAAGGCTCTTCCTTTAGCAGTAGAATTATCTGCAACTGGCTTAGACTCTCCATAACCTACTGCTGACATACGACTCTCCTCAATTCCTTGAGTGACTAAGTATCTTTTAACAGACTCTGTTCTACTCTGTGAAAGAACTAGGTTATCCGCATCATCTCCTCGGCTATCTGTATGACCTTCAATAATTACCTTAGCTTCCTTATACTCTTTCATAATCTCAGCTAGAACATTTAAGTTTTCAAAAGATTCTGTTTTCAAAATTTCCTTACCACT
>JAHEGS010000006.1 GCA_024645005.1 Bacteroidota bacterium | reverse complement strand
ATATCTCATCGACGAGTGGCTACGCTAGTCAAGAAAACTGGGAATACCTTGTTAGCAAAAATTAATGGAATAATTGCTGCTGATGAAGCACGTCATGCTTCTGCCTATTCAGATTTTGTAAAACGGATTTTTGAATTAGATCCCAGTCAGATGATGACTTCTTTTGAAGAAATGATGCGTAGAAAAATTGTCATGCCAGCCCACTTTATGCGTCAAAGTGGTGATAAAGTTGGAGAACTATGGAGCCATTTTTCAGATGCAGCTCAACGTACAAAAGTTTATACAGCACAAGATTATATTACTATTTTAAGTTCACTTATTAAAGATTGGAACATTGATAAAATTACAGACTTAAATGAGGTTGGTGAGAAGGCAAGAGACTATCTTATGGCTCTTCCAGGACGATTACAGCGGATTACCGACCGAATGCAAGAACCTGAAAAAGAATTCCAATTCAAATGGATTGGACCAACCATTTAAAGGGTCGAATTGTTAAGAACATATGAGTTCTGGCCAAAATAGACAAGATATCTCTGTAGGTTTAGAGGTTGATATCGTCCAAAAACACCATCAAAGAACAAATGAATTAACAAACGGATTTGTGAGACGTATTCTTACGAAATCCTCAACCCACCCACACGGTATTAAAGTGCAACTTGAGACTGGAGAAGTTGGACGAGTTAAGCATATTTATTCTGAAGACTAAGTATCATGAGTGATTTTTATAATTTAGAAGCAAAAACGCCTGGTGGTCAACCCTTACCCATGGAACAATATCGTGGTAAGGTCATATTAATTGCGAATACAGCAACTCGATGTGGTTTAACACCTCAGCTAAAAGGACTCGAAAAATTGCACAATACATTTAAAGATCAAGGTTTAAATGTGATTGGATTCCCTTGCAACCAATTTGCCTGGCAGGAACCGCTATCTAACAAAAAAATGGAAGAGATATGTTTCAATAAACATCAAGTAACCTTTCAATTAACGGAGAAGGTAAATGTAAATGGAAGAAATACGCATCCCATATATAAGTTTTTAAAAAATGCTAAAAAAGAATTCTTTATGTCACTCATTCGATGGAACTTCACTAAATTCTTAATTGACCAAGAAGGTAATGTCATCAAAAGGTATGCTCCAAGAGTTTTACCAAAGACAATTGAAAATGACATTCAGTCATTACTAAAATCGAACACATAAAAAAAGCACCTCCGAAGAGGTGCTTAACTATATCTAGATTAGGGATGATTACATCATTCCTCCCATACCGCCCATGTCTGGCATTCCACCACCTGCATGGTTGTGTGGTGCTTCAGGCTCAGGTATATCAGCAATAATACATTCAGTGGTTAAGAGCATACTCGCAACAGACGCAGCATTCTCAAGAGCCACACGACTCACCTTTGTTGGATCAATTACACCCGCTTTGATAAGGTTCATGTATTCATCTGTACGTGCGTTATAACCGTAATCTTTCTTACCGTCTTTAACATTCTGAATAACAACAGAACCTTCTCCACCAGCATTAGCAACAATCTGACGCAATGGTTCTTCAAGTGCACGTCGAATAATATTAATTCCGGTGTGCTCATCAGGATTAGCTCCTTCTAACTTAGCAATTGATTCAATAGATCGAACAAAAGCAACTCCACCACCAGCAACTATACCTTCTTCTACAGCAGCTCGTGTTGCAGCTAGTGCATCATCCACTCGATCTTTCTTCTCTTTCATTTCTACTTCAGAAGCTGCACCGATATACAATACAGCAACACCACCAGAGAGCTTAGCAAGTCTTTCTTGCAACTTCTCTTTATCGTAATCTGATGTAGAATTTTCTATTTCAGCGTTAATTTGAGCAATACGACCTTTAATATCTGCTGAATTTCCAGCTCCATTTACGATAACCGTATTTTCCTTGTCAATGGTAATCTTTTCAGAAGTACCCAACATCTCTATTGTGGTATCTTCTAATTTTCTTCCTTGTTCCTCACTAATTACTGTACCTCCAGTTAAAATAGCGATATCTTGTAACATTGCTTTACGTCTATCACCAAAGCCAGGAGCTTTAACTGCAGCAACTTTTAGCGACCCTCTAATCTTGTTGACAACTAGAGTTGCAAGTGCTTCTCCCTCAACTTCTTCAGATATAATAACAAGTGGCTTACCCGATTGAGCTGTTTGTTCCAATACTGGAAGCAACTCTTTCATACTACTAATCTTCTTATCACATATCAAAATGTAAGGCGAATCTAAATCTGCCTCCATTTTCTCTGTATTTGTCACAAAATAAGGGGATAGATAACCTCTATCAAATTGCATACCTTCCACTGTTTTAACTTCAGTTTCTGTACCTTTTGCTTCTTCAACTGTGATCACTCCGTTCTTACCAACTTTTTTCATTGCATCAGCTATAAGGTTACCAATAACCTCGTCATTATTTGCTGAGATAGATGCAACTTGACTAATCTTGTCAAAGTCGTCACCTACTACTTCGCTTTGTTTCTGAAGATTGTCTTTCACTGCAGATACAGCCTTATCGATTCCTCGCTTTAGGTCCATTGGATTAGCTCCAGCTGCAACATTTTTCAATCCACCAGACACAATTGCTTGAGCCAAAACTGTAGCTGTAGTAGTTCCATCTCCAGCAATATCAGCTGTTTTAGATGCTACTTCTTTTACCATTTGTGCTCCCATATTTTCAATAGGATCTTTCAATTCTATTTCTTTGGCCACAGAAACACCATCTTTTGTTACGTTTGGTGAACCAAACTTTTTATCGATAACAACATTACGACCTTTGGGTCCTAAAGTTACTTTAACTGCATTTGCCAACTGATCGACACCTCTTTTGAGTTCGTCTCTTCCTTTGGTATCAAATAAAATTTGCTTTGCCATACTATTTTAAGTTTATAAATTATTTTTTAGTTATACGATTGCAAGAATATCTGATTCTCTCATCATTAATAAGTCTTTACCGTCAACGGCTAATTCTGTACCTGAGTACTTACCATAAAGCACTGTGTCTCCAACTTTAACCGTGGTTGGTTCATCTTTTTTGCCTGGTCCCACTGCTATTACGGTTCCTTTTTGAGGTTTTTCTTTAGCAGTATCAGGAATGTAGATTCCTCCAGCTGTTTTTGTCTCTGCTGCTGCAGGCTCTACCAATACTCTGTCTGATAATGGTTTAATATTCATTTTTAAAGGGTTTTTAAATTTCTAATGTACATAATCATACTTTGTGCCAATTTGATAAAAAAGACAAAATTTCATTTTTGAGGACTTGTAAAAAGTTGACAAGCCATACTGTCATATATCAAAAAGAAAATATTCCTTGGGTAGAAAGAATTATTGTACCGAACTATTGTTCAATAGGATTTCCATTCTCATCCAAAATTTCAATATCCATATTCTCTGGATTGATTTCTTGTTTTATAGGTGCTGGAGTTGCTTGTTGAAGTGGAGCTGGAGCAGCTGGCGTAGATTCTTCGACACGCTCAATAAAAGCATTTATCTTTTCTTTATCTGGAGTATAAACAAATCTACTACCGATTGCCAAAACCATGATAGCAATAGCAAGAGTCCAGGTAGCCTTTTCTATAAACTCGTTGGTTTTTTTCACACCAGCTATTTGGTTAGCTGCTGAAAAGTTTGCTGCAATTCCTCCTCCTTTTGGATTTTGTATAAGTACAGCCAATATTAATAGTACAGAAGCGATTATAGCTAATATGATAAGTAAAGTGAACATTGCGATTATAATTCGTTTTGTGTTTGTTTAATTTCCTTAATTCGGGCGGCAAAATACGCTGATTTATCAGGATTTTGCAAACTTAATTTTTCATAGCCTAATATGGCTTTATCATAGTGACCTTGTTTGACATAAATATTCAGTAATGTCTCACTCACAACATTCATTTTATCCGTTTCACTCTCCTCTGCTTTGTCTTGAGCATTATAAAAACTTCTATTTTGAATGGGTCTTGAACGTTTAGTGGCTAAAAACTGATCTAATAAAGCTTGGACATGATCAGGTGAATTTTCTTTTTGGGATATCTTTTTAGATGATTTCTTATTAACTTTCTTACTACTACCGCCAACTTCATCTATATGATTAATCCAATACATAAAATCCTTATCCTCCGTTTGATCCGAATCATCTATTAATTTAGCTAATTCTTTTTCAGGATTGTATGGTATTTGCTCAATTGGAATCCGAACTTTATCAGGTTTACTTGTCTGCTCAATGGGCTTAAGTTCCTCAATGGGATTGTAGGTGACTATTTCATCAAAATCGATTGGTGGGCGTTTTTCTGTAGAAACTAGTGATTTAGGTTTTTTATCCGGTGAATTTGTCTTTTTCTTCTGAGGAGATGGAACTGACGAAGATGTCTTTTCTTTTGGTTTTTTAATAGCCAATTCTTCCAGATTTGATACAACAGATGCGTCTTGTTCTTGGTTTTTATGAAAATAGAGAAACAATTGCTCTCGGCTTCCAGTATAGGTGGAGGCAATTCTAAGTTGTTTATTCTGCAAATAGGATTCTTGATTCGAATATCCCTTGGCCAATAAAATCTGATAGCTACTGCACCAAGGATAATCTTTGGATAAGCCTTCTAGACTTTTAACATCAGACTCATTAATCACATGAGGCTGATTAACTAAATTTGATATGTTGATTTTATAATCTACCAATTAATTGCTGCTTTGTTAAAAATTGATTGTATCAACATTGAAGATATTTCTTCTACCAAATCATTTTCTACATCACTAAAATTTACAGTTGCATCAAAATCTTGAAAGTTTGAAAAGGTTTGTTCAAATGATATTTTATCATCTGAGGCACACACCAACTTGACTGCTACCTGGATGGTTAGTCGATTTAATTGAGCATTATCTGTGCTTTGTGCAGAAACTGGAGTCACCGTGAACGACGTAATTTCACCAGAAAAGTCAAAGTCTCCATTCTGTTCTTCAATGCTCAAATTGGTCTCTGAAATAAACTTTTGCTTTAGCCCTTCAGTAATGGTCTGACTCAAAAGTGGTGAGTTAATTGGGGCATTATTTTCAAAATAACTAACCGAAAAGGTCTTTACTTCTTGAGGAATACTCGTCCCTGAAAACGAATAAAACCCACACGATTGAAATGCTACAATAGCTAAAAGCAATCCTGAAAATATCCATGCGTTAATTTTCAATTTCATATTGTTTTATTTTTCTGTAAAGGGTACGCTCTGATATTCCAAGCTCTTTAGCTGCTTTCTTTCGTCTTCCGTTATTTTTTAGTAACGCTTTTCTAATCAACTCTTCCTCCTTCACTTCTAATGATAGAACTTCATGCTCACCCACAGAATCTTTATCTTCAATAACCACATGCTGATACATTTCCTCTGCATCATTAGGTCTATTTGATATAAAATCAGATGTATCCGGTTGATTCGATTCTTGAGGAATATACCGCGTTATGGATGGTTTATTTGATTCTATAAATTCCTCAGATGTTTCTGAGCCCTCTAACATCCCAAAAACCACCTTTCTGAGTTCTGACACATCCTTTTTAAGATCAATCAGTACCTTATAAAAGATATCTCTCTCCGATACGTCACTTTCCTTCCCTTTTTCTTTATATATGGCTGGCAAGTTATTTTCAGCTCGCTCGGGCAAATACTTACGAAGAATGTCTGCAGTAATGTGTGGCCCTTCTTCAAGCACAGATACTTGTTCTGCTATATTTTTAAGTTGCCTAATATTACCAGGCCAACGATAATTCATTAGAAGTTGTTCGGCGTCCATGGTAAGATCCATCATTTCATTTCTGTATTTCTCTGAAGCGTCAAAGGCAAATTTTTGAAACAAAAGAGCAACATCTCCAGGTCGTTCTCTTAATGGTGGAACTGCAATAGGTAAAGTAGCAAGCCTGTAATACAAATCCTCTCTAAACTTATCTCTTTCAACTTCTGTAATCAAGTCTCGATTAGTTGCAGTAATAATTCGAACATCGGTCTTTTGAACCTTACTACTTCCCACGCGAATAAATTCTCCATTTTCGAGCACACGAAGCAATCTACTTTGCGTTTCTAAAGGAAGCTCACCTACTTCATCTAAGAAAATTGTTCCCCCATTGGCACTTTCGAAATAACCCTTGCGATTATCTACAGCACCAGTAAAAGCTCCTTTATCATGACCAAATAATTCAGAGTTAATCGTACCTTCTGGTAAAGCTCCACAGTTTATTGCTATGAAAGGGCCATGTTTTCGTGGACTTAAGTGATGAATAATTTTAGAAAATGACTCTTTACCACTACCACTCTCCCCTTGGATGTATACTGTGAGCTCGGTGGATGCTACACGCATAGCAGTTTGCAAAGCATAATTAAGCTTTGCTGAGTTCCCTATTATTCCAAATCGTTGTTTTACTTGTTGTAAATCCATTGATAACTGCAAAAATGGCAGATTTTTTTAATTATTTGGCAGTAAAGTGATAATTATTAATGGTCACTTAAACCGTGGAAAGTGCTGAATTTCTTAAAATAATACTACCTTAAAGTGTAATTTTTTATTTCAATTGTATAAGGCATAATCGCTTGTACACTTTGTTTTGTTCCCCAACGTTCAATATCACTTAACTGTTGGATATAGGATTCGAAACCTGTGTTTTGAGTCATTCTTTGAAGCTGAGAACCTAAACTTGAATTCCCTTGAAACTTAGCTACCATTTCAACAATTGGATCTTTCGATTTGGGTAGCTCCTTCAAACGGTAATCTTTCAAACCAGCCTCTTCTGCAGCTACAGCAATGGCATCTTCTAATCCCCCAAGTTGATCTACTAAGCCAACTTCTTTGGCCATCTTACCCGTCCACACTCTACCTTGAGCAACTGCATGAACTTCTTCTTTAGTCATTTCTCTACCATCTGCAACTCGAGTCAAAAAAGTGTCGTAAATTTTATCAATAATTGATCCTATGTATTCTTTTTGATTCGATGTTAACGGTCGATCAATTCTCCCCATATCCGAATTTTTACCCGTACCAATATACTCGAAGGTTACCCCCATCTTATCATTCAACAATTTTTCAGCATTGGGAATTAAACCAAAAACCCCGATTGAACCTGTTATAGTGGTTGGTTCTGCCAAAATTTTACGAGCTGGAGTAGCAATGTAATACCCTCCACTCGCAGCTACATCACTCATGCTCACTATTAGGGGTTTTTCCTCTGCAAGGAGTTTTGCTTCTCTCCAAATGATATCACTAGCAAGTGAACTTCCTCCACGACTATCGATCCTTAAAACTACTGCTTTTACCTTATCATCCAATCTTACTGACTTTAATGTTTTGGCCATATCATCTGAAGCGATTTGTGTCCCATCACCCTTACCACCAACAATATCTCCACTTGCATATACAACTGCTATTCGATCGCGACCACTACCTGTCGATTTCAAGCTTTTAGCATACTTTTTTTCAGAAAGAAGAGGCACTTTTTTATCATCATCTACGCCCATTCTTCTTTTCATCGTACTGTAAAACTGATCCCTATACAATGCTTGATCAATATATCCAGCATTAATAAAATCGTTCACTGATCTCATTTGAAGTTGATCTGCGTCTGTCTTTAATTTTTGAACACTTATTTCTCGCGAATCAGCTATTTTAGAAAGAACTTCACCAAAAACTGAATTGATATATGCCTCCATCTGTAATCGATTTTCAGGACTTAAATTTTTTCGAGTAAACGATTCCACAGCTCCTTTAAACTTACCTGCTCTTATGGCTTGTACTTCAATCCCCATTTTTTCTAAAGCACCTGCAAAAAATGAAACTTGACCCACCATGCCTGTAAAAGACATCTCACCTTCTGGGTTTATAAAAACACTATCGGCTACTGATGCCATGTAATAAGTGGGAAAATAATAGTAATCTGCATATGCGTAAACAAACTTCCCGGAGGATTTGAAATCTTCTAATCTGTTTCGTATCTCACTAACCTTCGCATAACCTGAAGAAAATGTAGTCAAATCCAGAATAATTCCCTTAATCTTATCATCGTCTTTAGCTTGATCTATGGCTTGAAGTATTTTGTTGAGCCCAAGTGGGATATTTGCGTTGGGATCCAAAGCTGATAACAATACAATTGGACTGTCATCAACAGACTTATCTGCCAATGGATAATTCAACTTCATGTTGAGCACCCCATCAGAAGGAATTTTTACCTCTGGTTTTGCTTTTAAAGCAACTCCTATCCCAATAAAAATTACTGTAACAATAAATAAAACTATCGCTAGGATATACCCTAAAGCTGATGCAAATACTACTTTAAAAAAACGCATGTGATAAAACTTTATACTTTAATAAACCAAAACTTTTGAAGCAACTGCTCCTGCCTTAGTTTTAATAAGTACGAAGTAAACACCAGAATTAGAATTATTGAAAGGGATATCGTTTAACGTCGGTGATATATCGTTTAAAACCATTTGCCCATTTGAATTCCATATTTCAATACCATAAGCATCCTTAGGTAAATTTTGTAAGTGTATTGTTTGATTGTGAGTGGAATAAATTGCACGTATTGGCTTTTTTTTCAGGCTATTTACAGATGCCTGCCCAGTGGTAAAACTCACTGGAATTTTTATGACACTTCCTGTCTGAGCGTCAATGTTTATCCAAATTTCATCCTCGTAAGTCCCCTCTGGTAGCGATTTGAATGTCACTACTAAAGCAGAAACATCACCTGGGTTAGCAGTACTTTCCACAGATTTGATGATAACGTTATTGCTTTTGGTAAATATATCGGTTATATCAGAAATTTGAATATTACCTGTATTGACAAGGTAAATCGTTCTTTCTGTTGATGGTGATACGTAACTATAATTGATTTGTTGCTGAGAGACTTCAATGGTTCTAATTTCAGGTTTTGGATCATTAGAACCTATTTTATTCATACGTTCTATAAACTCTGGGTGATCAACAAATGGGTTACGATTTTTTTGGTATCCAAATATTTTTTCATTGCGAAGAATATCCCAAGCATTAGGTTGGAAAGTGGCATGCCATTGTTTCAGAATATCTTCTTGAGCGTCAAGAAAATTATTATAATTTTGATAGCGTATGGCAAAATACAGCATAGCTCGGGCTACAGCTCCTTTATGTTCATCTCTAGGTTCAAATAAACCTCCGCCTAATTTACTCCCACCACCGGTCCAACTTGGATTAGTTACAATACCAAATGGATTATTACCTCTACGACTATTTGTGCCTCCATCAGTAGGAAACAAGTGATGAATGTCTGCTCGCTCTGGTTCATTGGAACTACCTAGACTTTGTGGCCATGTATGTTCACAATTCATACTATTTGCGTTAGCACCACTTCGCGTACTAAAAGTAGACTCTCTTCCTGTATATACACAAGTCACTTTACCGTTTTGATTATCTATATCTCCATACATATTATCTCGAGCATAAGTGTATCCAAGGTTTCGATAGTCTTTGGCCAAAATAGACTTTAACTCATCTTTTAAATCTTGGTAGCTTTTGTTAAAAGTTGATGAATAGTAGGTATCTTCACACCTTCCATCTCCTTGAATATCTATTCGATACTCTGCACCATCATCCAAAACGATAATCAATTCTGAATTATAGGCGATGTTATGTCTAGGTTTAAACTTAACGCGAACCTTTTCAGTGCCTCCAACCCCAATTTCGGTGTTTGCCACAGAACACGTAAAATCAGCTGAATGCAACACCGCATTCTCCACCTTAACTGGATAGGTATTCTTGTTAGTAATGTCTACAGCTATTTCCTTTTCTTCTGTGGTTAGTACATCCCCAAATTCAATAGTAGATGAAGACAGGGTAAGTTGAGCTTGTACAAAAAAAGTACATAGGACAAAAACGCTTAAAAGATTGTATTTCCGCATGACAGCAAAGGTAATCAGAAATGGGTACGAATAGTTGAAACGTTAATTCATTAACAAACCTTAACTCATCCCACTATAATTTTCATTTAACTATTCCATAAATTATACATGGATATCGCCTGCAAATGCCACCAAAGTGAAAAAAATGATGTTGATTTGCACTATGCTTTCACCACTTTCAGCAATCAGTCCTATCGATGGCAGATACCACAATAAAGTAAATGAATTGGCACCTTATTTTTCCGAATACGGTCTATTCAAATACCGCGTTTGGATCGAAATTGAATATTTTATCTCATTATCTCAATTGGAACTAAAGCCCTTCCCTTTATTATCTGAGGAAAATCAAACTTTTTTGAGAGCCATCTATCAAAATTTTAACGAAAAAGATGCTCAAGAAATTAAGGAAATTGAAAAAACGACTAATCACGATGTTAAAGCTGTTGAGTATTTTATTAAAAATAAACTCAAAGGAACACCAATTGAAACTTACAGTGAATTTGTTCACTTTGGGTTGACTAGTCAAGATATTAATAATACTGCTGTACCATTTAGTTTACAGCTAGGTATCGATGAGGTTATAACACCTGCTATCAAAAACGTTTTGGAAAAAATCATCTCTTTTGCTGATGAATGGAAAAGCATTCCCTTATTAAGTAGGACTCACGGACAGGCAGCTACTCCTACTACAGTGGGAAAAGAGTTTGCTGTTTTTGCAGAACGTATCCAAATTCAATTAGAAACCCTCATTAATACTCCAATCAGTGCCAAATTTGGAGGTGCAACTGGTGCATTCAATGCTCACAGGCTGGCTTTCCCAGATGTTAACTGGCCCGAGTTCGGTGATCAGCTAGTTAATGATTTAGGGTTAGTCAGAAGTTATCCTACTACTCAAATTGATCACTACGACCAATTAGCTGCTGTATTCGATGCATTAAGACGAATTAATATTATCCTAATAGATTTTGCTAAAGACATCTGGCAATACATCAGTATGGATTTCTTTAAACAGAAAATCGTTGCTGGTGAAGTAGGCTCAAGTGCCATGCCTCATAAAGTAAATCCAATTGATTTTGAAAATGCAGAAGGAAACATGGGGATTGCAAATGCCTTGTACGATCACTTGAGTAATAAGCTTCCCATTAGTAGACTTCAAAGAGATTTAACAGATAGTACAGTATTAAGAAATATTGGAGTTCCTTTATCGCACACATTGATTGCTCTTAAAAGTTTGAATAAAGGTATGGGAAAACTCATTTTAAACAACGAAGCTATCCATGCGGATTTAGATAAAAATTGGGCTGTTGTAGCAGAAGCTATTCAAACTATCCTTAGACGAGAAAAAGTAGAAGGAGCCTATGAACTATTAAAGGATCTAACAAGAACCCATAATGGTATTAACGAGCAGAGTATTTCTGCATTTGTAGAGAAATTAGCAGTTTCGGATGCTGTAAAAATTGAAATAAGCAAAATTACTCCATTCAACTACCTTGGTTATGCAGGAGAATAAAAGAACATTGGTAATTGGTGCAACACCAAAAATGGACCGCTACAGTTTTAAAGCCGCTCAATTACTGCAGGAACATAATCATGAGGTTATTCCGTATGGTATAAAAAAAGGAACAATTGGTACATTAGAAATTCAAAACCAATGGCCAGAAAAAGAGTCGTTTGATACGATAACATTATATATAAATCCGAAATTGCAAGAGCAATACAGTCAAAAAATTATAGATCTTAACCCCAAAAGAATTATTTTTAATCCAGGAACTGAAAACGAAGAACTAGTTCGAATAGCTCAAAAAAAAGAGATACAAACATTAAATGCATGTACATTAGTACTTTTGCGAACCAACCAATATTAGGACATGAAAAAAACACCATTTATTTTACTACTCCTGCTCATTTTAGGATGTAGTCAAAACCGAGAATCTCAATTAGCAGAAATTCAAGCATTTGAGAAATCAGAAAAAACAGGGACTCAAGAAGGACTCAAGGAATTGGCCCTACTCCACAAAAACTATGGATTAGCTTATTCTGACACAGAAGCAAATAATTTTTTATACGCAGCTGGTCAATATTATTTCTATGAAAATGACACGTCAGAATCTATTCAATTATTATCTGAGTACATTACTCGTGATGATAGTTCTGATCGATATAGAAATGCAGCCATCAATTTGGCTATCATGTATAGTCGCACAAACCAATATGATCAGTCTCAAGAATTAATTAATGAAATCTTGGATAAAAATCTACCTACACCTGCCCAATGGCAAGACATAATTAAATTGTATCAAAATAAAATTTCAGATGCTACCACAATTCTGAGACCAAAAGATTTTGAAAACCTAACTATGGGATATACTGCTGTTGGTCGGTTTAGTGATGCAGTTAGAACATTAGATAATGCCATTGTAAAATGGCCCAAATTCAAAAATCGCAATAACCTAATTTATCGAGCTGGGTTCATTGCATGGGAATATCTTGAAGACACCAATCTAGCAAAGAAATATTACACCCAATTTTTAGAAGAATATCCCAATGATGAAAAAGCTCCGGAAGTTGAAGAAATTCTGAATTCAGGAATGCTTGAAATGACAGATGAAGCAATACTTAATATGTTAAAAGGTAAATAATGCCCATAGCACTAATCACAGGAACAACAGCAGGGATAGGTGCTGCAGCAGCTCAAATACTTGCTAAAAATGGCTATGATTTGATATTGAATGGTCGTCGAAATGATCGTCTCGAAGAACAAAGCAGAAAACTCACTAATCAATATGATATCCAAACAAAAATCATGCATATTGATATTCGAAATCATGAGGAGGTAGAGAAATACATTGCCAATTTATCTTCAGAGTGGTTGTCTATTGATGTCTTAATTAACAATGCTGGATTAGCGGCAGGACTAAATAGCATTGAATCTGGAAGCATTGATCATTGGAATCGTATGATTGACACTAATATCAAAGGACTACTTCATATGACAAAATACATAACTCCCATACTTAAAAAAACCCAAGGTCATATCATTAATATTGGTTCGATTGCTGGAAAAGAAGTATACCCAAATGGGAATGTATACTGTGGCACAAAGCACATGGTAGATGCCCTAAACAAGGCTATGCGTAGGGAGCTTGCACAATTTGGTGTTAGAGTTACTAGTATAAACCCAGGAGCTGTTGAAACAGAATTTTCTATTGTACGTCTGGATGGAAACACTGAAAAAGCCAAAAACGTATATGCTGGTTTTGAAAATTTAGTAGCTCAAGATATTGCGGATGCTATTTGGTTTGCCATCAACCGACCAAAACACGTTAATATTAACGAGTTAATAATTATGCCCACTGCACAACCCGCTGCGGGAGAAATCATTCGAAACAAAGGTATATAAATTAATAACCTGCAGCACCTGCTAATCGAGTATCCCTTGAATGAATACTCATTACGGGGATTGTACTGCTATTAACTAACTGCTGAGCATAGGTTCCCATAAATAATCCAGCACTCTCCGTTTCCGTCATAATAAGCATTAAACCAGCATTAACCTCCTCACCGTAGCCAATACATGTTTCTGCTACATTGACTCCATATTTTTCTTCATGAGTGCATTTTACACCTCTTGTGGAAAGATAATTCATCGTTTGTTTTACATATGCATGAACATGTTTTTGAGTTTCTGAAGAATCACTTTTAGATATTCCCAAAATATGAACTGTCGAGCCAAAAGCTTTTGCTAATTTAATACAATAAGGTACTTTCTGGCGAGTTGTATTAGAATCTAATAAAGGCAATAGAATATGATTTAATTCAGGTGAGGATGACTTTTCGGGCACACTGATAACTGGGCAAGTGGAACTGCTTATTACCTTAAATGCATTCCCTCCCATCCACAATGGCTTCCAACCACTAGTTCCATGAGTACCAATGAGTATGAGACTATAATTATGCTCTAGTTCCAATTTGATAACCTCATCATACACTGCCCCAGATCGTTCAATAATTTCAATATTAAGCCGCTTGTTTTGTGCATATTCCTCCAAATATGATTTGCTTATCTCAAGATTTGTGTCTTCTTCCGATACAACAAGAGCTGTTATATCAGAATCAAATTTCTGAGCAACTCCATAGGCACTTTGAAGAGCCGATTTTGAAGAGTCACTTCCATCAAATGCTATTAAAATTTTTTTAAACGCTGTATCCATAATAATAAGTTTTAAATTTTTTGGTGCTCTAAATCTAACCAAAAAAAAGGAAAAAGTCAAGTCAAAACAGAAATAACCTAACACACAAAGTGAAAATTAAAATGAAAAATTTAAAAGTAAAACACTAATTAAATCGGAAATTCAAACCTAAAGAGTTCAGTTTTCTTTTTGTAATTTCATCCATTTGGATTTTATATCTTTGGGATAGAGCCAATACACTTTTTTCACCATTTTTAACCTTAAAGGCCAGCTTGACTTTACCTCGTTCGTCAATTAAATCAAAAATGGATTCCATGATAGTCTCATTGATATCTTCAGCTTCAATTTCAAGAGTCACTTTTTTTAACTGATGGTCAACCGTATCTTCCAAGAAGGTCAATTGTAGCAAATTTAAGTCTAGTTTATCAGGGTCTCGATAGCTTTTTTCTCCTTTCGCTGTTATGAATATTTGAGCATTGAGCTCTATCCAAGGTTTAAACTGGGTGTATTTTTCTCCAAAAAGTGCAAACTCTCTAGTACCACTAAAATCCTCAAGTGTAAAAATACAGAATGGTTTTCCGTTTTTACTAACTGAATCTCTGACCGATGTGATAAGACCAGCAAGCTTTATTTCTGCTCCTTCAAGCTTCAGATTCTGTTCTTCAAGATTGAGTATAGTATGTGAGGTAAAATGGTCTATCTCAAACTTATAGTTGTTCAATGGATGTCCAGAAATATAAATCCCAACCAGTTCCTTTTCAAGTTGTAACTTTTCCATGAGAGACCATGACTCTACAGTTGGCAATACTGGCTCTGATATTTCAAGTGAGCCCGCACCTCCAAATAGTGATGCTTGATTACTTAATGCATCACTTTGAACCTGATTTCCAAATTTAACTGCCATATCCACGCCTTTTCCTTGACCAGCGTCTACAACATAGGCTGATCTATTCACTCCAAACTCATCAAATGCTCCAGCAATAGCCAAATTTTCCAATGATTTCTTATTGACAACTCGCTGATTCACACGTTTACAAATACCAAAAATACTAGCATAGACACCATTTTCATTTCGTTCTCTTATAATCTCTTCTGCTGCAGTATCTCCGACCCCTTTGATTGCTGCCAACCCAAAACGAACTGCTCCATCTTTGTTAACACTAAACTTTCGTTCACTTTCATTGGCACTCGGTCCTAAAATCTCAATGCCCATCCATTTGCATTCATCCATAAAAAAGCTAACTTTTTTAATGTCATTCATGTTATGTGTGAGTACGGAAGCCATGAATTCAGCTGGATAATGAGCTTTTAAATATCCAGTATGAAAAGCAAGATAGGCATAACACGTACTATGACTTTTATTGAAAGCATATGAAGCAAATGCTTCCCAATCTGTCCAGACCTTCTTGAGTATCGTCTCATCATGACCTCGTTCTGTTCCTTGAGTAATAAATAAATCAAAAAGCTTATTCATCTCCTCAATTTTCTTTTTACCCATCGCCTTTCTCAAACTGTCTGCTTGACCTTTAGTAAAGCCTGCTAGTTTTTGTGAAAGAAGCATTACTTGCTCTTGGTAAACAGTAATCCCATATGTATCCGCAAGATATTCTTGCATGTCATCAAGATCGTAGTTTATTGCCTCCCGACCATGCTTACGAGCAATAAAGTTTTTAATGTATTCCATTGGACCTGGACGATATAAAGCATTCATTGCGATTAAATCCTCAAATTTATCCGGCTTCAACATTTTGAGATTTTTTTGCATTCCAGGGCTTTCAAACTGAAAAATACCATTGGTATTACCTTTTGAGAAAAGTTCTAATGTTTTTTTATCATCCAAAGGAATCTCATCTGGAACAATCGTTACCCCTCGCTTATTTTTAATAATCTCAACAGCATCTTTTATGATCGTTAATGTTTTGAGACCCAAGAAATCCATCTTGAGCAATCCGGCAGACTCTACTACACTATTATCAAATTGAGTAACCAAAAGATCCGAATCTTTAGCCGTAGTAACAGGCACATATTTCGTTATGTCATCCGGAGTTATAATCACACCACATGCATGTATCCCTGTATTTCTTACTGATCCTTCTAAACGTTTAGCCGTTCTTATCATTTGACCGATAGAGTCCTCATTTTCAGAAAGTTTTCTGAAGTCCTCAGCAGCTTTTACTTGCTCTGAGTTCATATCTCCCTTTAATTTTTTGTCAATTCCATCCTCATTCAATACCTTTTTGAGATTGGCACTCAGATGTGTAGGAAAAATTTTGGTAACCTTGTCAACCTCTCCAAGTGGTACATCCATTACCCGACCGACATCTCTCAAGGAGGATCGAGCTGCCATACTTCCATAGGTTATGATTTGGGCAACTTGATTTTTCCCATATTTATCAACCACATAATCAATTACCTTTTGCCTTCCTTCATCATCAAAATCAATATCTATATCAGGCAATGAAACACGTTCTGGATTCAAAAATCGCTCAAAAAGTAAATCATAAGCTATAGGGTCTACATTCGTTATTCCCAAACAATAGGCCACAGCACTCCCAGCTGCAGAACCTCTTCCTGGACCAACTGACACCCCCATATCTCTTGCGACACTAGTAAAATCTTGAACAATTAAAAAGTAACCTGGATAGCCTGACTCCTTGATTACTGATAGCTCAAATAAAAGACGTTCTTCAATCTCACTTGTTAAATTTGGATATCTTCTCTTGGCTCCTTCGAAGGTGAGATATTTCAAATAATCATCTTGACTCTTGAATTCAGGAGGCATAACGAAGTTGGGCAACAGAACATCACGAGTTAATTGAGGAGTTTCGATACTATCTACAACAATGTTTGTATTGTCTAGAGCCTCAGGTATATCTGCAAATAATCGACCCATTTCTTCTTGTGTTTTAAAGAAAAACTCATTATTCGGAAATGCAAACCGCATCCCTTTACCATAACCCTTAGGATCAGTAATTCTAGAACCTGTATTCACACATAAAAGAATATCATGAGGCAAAGCATCCTCCTCTTCCATGTAATGTGAATCATTAGTTGCTATAATTTTTAAATCATATTTATTGGCAAAACTGATAAGTACCTGATTTACATCCTCTTGGCTCATACCAGTTCCATCAATATTTTGAATCCCGTGGCGTTGTAACTCGATATAATAATCCTCCCCAAAAATATCAATGTACTCTTTTAAAATTCCTTCAGCTTCTTCCTCTCCTTTAAATAAAATTGCTTGAGGTATCTCTGCACCAATACAACACGACGTAGCTATTAATCCCTCGCTGTGTCTTTTGAGTACCTCTTTGTCTATTCTAGGAAATTTACCGTATAAACCCTCCATAAAACCAATGGAGCACAACAGAGATAGATTTTCATATCCTTTTTGATTTTTAGCTAAAATAAGTTGATGATATCTTTTATCCTTGGTATCTCCAATGAAAGACCTTCGAGTTCTATCTTCTACCATGTAAAATTCACATCCAACTATCGGTTTAACACCATGTTTTAGACCTGAATTAACAAACTTGAAAGCTCCAAACATATTTCCATGATCAGTTAGAGCTACAGCTCTCATTCCATCCGCTTTTGCCTTAGAAAACATATCATCAATAGGGGAAGCACCATCGAGAAGAGAAAACTGACTATGGCAATGTAAATGAGAGAATGAGGGCATTTTTTTATATGTTAATACAAGTATAGTTTAAATCTGATTTAATCATTTAAGATTTTAAATGACTCCATAGGTATATCAGCTAGATAGTTTTATTATTGTTTTGATTTTTAGCAATTTGAAAAAGCTATTCCAATACCTCAACAAATTTTACACAGACCACTTTAGTTGGAAAGAATTCATCATTGCCTTAATTTTTATCGTTGCGTTTTGTTTTTTTAAATACTACAAATACATCCCTCAATACAATGGTAAAATATCGTTACTGACAAGTTGGTGGTATGAAGCATATTATAAAAATCTTAAATTTCTCTTTCACTTTATACTATACCTTTCTCCACTTTTGATAGGTTACTTAGTTAACAGCATAGTTCATAGAAATTGGAGTTTTTGGAAGAACCCAAAATTTTTAGCATTGGCTATATTTGGGGTGTTGGTATTTTCTTTTAGAAGTTCTATTTCATTCTTTGTCAGTGATTGGTTAGATCAACATTCCATTTATCCTCACTTGGATTGGTTAAATCGTATTATTGGGACTATTGCACGAGGTCTATTTATATTTTTGGTTTTGTTTATTTATTGGGTTTTTACGGATAAAAACAATCAACCATTCTATGGTTTTATGTCTAAAAGTTTTGATTTTAAACCCTACTTGATCATGTTAGCTTGCATGGTTCCCCTCATAGCCGCTGCAAGTACACAAACTGATTTTTTAACATCCTATCCTCGAGTACAACAGCTTCAATCTATCGATATAACTATCCCAACTCATTGGAAGTTCTATGCCATTTATGAACTTTTATACGGATTAGACTTTTTTACCATAGAATTCTTTTTTAGGGGCTTTATGATTCTTGCATTTGTGGGGATAGTAGGTCCTAAAGCCATCATTCCAGTTGCATACATGTATGTTGTCATACACTGGAATAAGCCCATGGGTGAATTAATCAGTTCTTTTTTTGGAGGTAGTTTGTTGGGTATTATATCCTACTACAGTAAATCCATATGGGGCGGAATCATTGTGCATGTTGGTATAGCATGGATGATGGAAATAGGTGCATTCATTAGTAAATATTTTTTCCAATGAATGAATTCTTAGCCTCAGATATAAAATTTTTAAAAGGTGTAGGATCCACTCGTGCTGAAGTTCTGCAAAAAGAGCTTGGCATTTTTTGTTTTGCTGATTTAATTAATCACTACCCATTTAGATATGTTGATCGTTCTAAATTTTATAAAATATCTGAGATCGAAACTGACACGAGCTATATTCAATTAAAAGGTAGAATTAAGCATATTGAGGAGGTCGGGGCCCTCAAAAAGAAACGATTAGTGGCATCATTTTCAGACGGTCAACAAGAAATTGACCTTCTCTGGTTTAAGGGAATCAACTGGATAAAAAAAACCTTAAAAATCAATGAAGAAATTGTGATTTTTGGTAAACCTAACCACTATAAAGGAAGTATCAATTTCAGTCATCCAGAAATCGATACCATCGAAAATCGATTAAAATCTGCACCACTAGAGGCGGTATATCATACCTCCGAAATGATGAAAACTCGTCGAATCGAAACTAAGGTTATACGTCAAATTATCAAAAATGCCCTAAATCACGAACGATATGCAATACCTGAAATATTTAGTAATCAGTTTTGCAAAAAATATAAGCTCATTCCCCGAAAAAAAGCATTTCAATACATCCATCAACCCCCAAGTCAACGTCATATAGAAGCTGCACAATACCGTTTCAAGTTTGAAGAGCTATTTTTTTTACAATTCCCCTTTATTCGAAAAAAAATAAATAGAAAAAAGGTCAATCATGGTATTGCTTTTGAAAAAAAAGAAATACATTATAACACATTCCTAGATCAACATCTTGCATTCGATTTAACTAATGCTCAAAAAAAGGTGCTAGGTGAAATCTCGTCCGACTTGTATTCTGGCAAACAAATGAATAGACTATTGCAGGGTGATGTTGGAAGCGGGAAAACCATTGTGGCTTTTTTAACCATATTAAGAGCAATAGATAATAACTATCAAACAAGTTTGATGGCACCTACAGAAATACTTGCTATTCAGCACTATATTGGGCTTAAAGAATTAGCTGATAAAATCAATATCCAGATAGGGCTTCTAACAGGATCCACTCCAAAAAAAGAACGGATAGAACTTCATGAAAAGTTATTGTCGGGAGATATCAAGCTTCTGATTGGCACTCATGCCTTAATTGAAGATAATGTATCCTTTAAAAATTTGGGACTTGTAATCATCGATGAACAACACCGATTTGGTGTTGCACAACGAGCCAAACTTCAAAACAAAGGCATTCAAAACCCTCACGTTCTCGTAATGACCGCTACCCCTATACCTCGCACTTTAGCTATGAGTATGTATGGTGATTTAGATTATAGTGTGATTGACGAAATGCCCGCAGGACGTAAACCGATTAAAACTGTTCATAGATTTGGATTTGCACGTCAAAAAGTACTCGATTTTGTCAAGGAACAAATCATCAAAGGAAGGCAGGCATATATCGTTTATCCATTAATTGAAGAATCTGAAAAATTACATTACAAGGATCTCAACAATGGATATGATGAACTACTTTTATCATTTCCAAGACCAACGTATCAAGTTGAGATACTTCATGGCAAGATGAAACCCAGTGACAAAGAGGCCAAGATGAAGGATTTTGCAGAGGGCAAGACTCATATTCTAGTGAGTACGACAGTAATAGAAGTGGGAATTAATGTGCCTAATGCTTCGATAATGATTATTGAAAGTGCCGAAAAATTTGGATTATCTCAACTTCACCAACTCAGGGGAAGAGTGGGCCGTGGAGACGAGCAAAGTTATTGCATATTGCTTAGCAGTAAGAAATTAAGTAATAATGCAAAAACTAGGCTTCAAGCCATGGTTCAAACAACTAGTGGATTTGAGTTAAGTGAGATTGACATGCAGCTACGTGGTTTTGGCGATATTGCTGGCACAAGACAAAGTGGTCTTGATCAATTGAAACTTGCTTCTTTAAATACGGATTCATCTATTGCTGAAAAAGCCCGAGAGGCTGCCATCGAAATTTTAAGCAAAGACCCAAAACTATCAAATTATCAAAGCCTCTACCTTTTTATGAAAGATAGACAAGGCTATATCGACTGGGAAAATATTGCTTAACCCTACTCAATCAATTCTTTGAGTTTCAAATAATTATTAGCCACATTTTTTTTATGCGTATCCTCTGCATACATCAATAGTCTTGTTTTGTGGCTTATTGATTTTAGTGTTATGATATTTGATACTCGAGTCTGATTATGATCTAATGACTCAAAAGTTATCTTTTCGTCCCATTCAAAGAAATTTTCAATTGATCCATGTGTAGAATACGCTTTATTGGTTTGAAATGATAACACCGTCTTATTCATAACCATTGAATTTTCCCCTTGATAGTAAAGTTGAAATTGATTTCCAATACCAGAATTGGTATTGATTTCTACATGAACCGAATCAATACCTTCAACCCATTGAGGAAAATAAGTTGGATCTGTCATAAATAGAAAAACTGAATCAATTGGAGCATTAAAGTCTTCATTAACTTGAAAAGTTAATTCCTTAGGTGCCATAAACACAAGTCCATAATATGCTGCGGCGATAAATACAATAAAAATACCCGTATATTTAAGTAATTTCATTAGAAAATAATCAATGAGTTAACCTAGCAACATACTTCCCAAGAACATCTAATTCTATATTAACTTTACCACCAAGCTCTAATGAATTAAAATTGGTATTCTCATATGTGTAAGGAATAATTGCTACACCAAAATGCTTCTTATTTACATCGGTAATTGTCAGACTTGTTCCATTGATTGTAATAGAACCTTTGTTAATGATTAATTTTTCTGGCGTGTGACCATGTATTTCAGTAAATTGATCAGCCAACTTAAACTGATACTCCCAACTACCATCTTTATCATTGATTTGAATTACAGTTGCAGTACCGTCTACATGCCCTTGAACTATGTGACCATCTAGTCGATCACTCATGCGAATACATCTTTCAAAATTTACTTGATCTCCAATAGTCAAGTCTCCTAGGTTAGTTAATCTTAAAGTTTCTTCAATTGCAGTAACCTTGTATCTATTGCCTTCAATTGAGACTACGGTAAGGCAAACCCCATTATGAGCTACGCTCTGATCTACTTTTAGCTCAGGTGCAAGCTTACTTTCAAACGTAAAATGAATATTTGTTCCGTCTTTTTCTTTGTCAACTAGAACTACTATAGACTCAACAATTCCACTAAACATAGTTCATCTATTTGGTGACGCTCCCATCCAAAAACTCTCTATTCATTCGAGCAATATTGCTCAGAGAGATTCCTTTTGGACATTCTACTTCACATGCCCCGGTATTTGTACAATTTCCAAAACCTTCAGCATCCATCTGAGCAACCATGTTTTGTGCTCTCTCTTTTGCTTCGACTTGTCCTTGCGGAAGAAGTGCATATTGAGAAATCTTAGCTCCAACAAACAACATTGCACTACTATTTTTACATGTAGCCACACAAGCTCCACAACCAATACAAGTAGCTGCATCCATTGCAAGGTCAGCGTTCTCTTTGGGAATAGGTGTAGCATTTGCATCTTGTGTGTTTCCACTAGTATTCACCGAAATATATCCACCAGAGTGTTGAATTCTATCAAACGCCCCTCGATCAATAACGAGATCTTTAATCACTGGAAAAGCATTTGCACGAAACGGTTCTATATATATCGTATCTCCATCCTTGAAACTTCTCATGTGTAACTGACAGGTTGTTGTTCCTTTTACAGGACCATGTGCTTCACCATTAATAAACATAGAACAACTACCACAGATTCCCTCTCTACAATCATGGTCAAATGCAACTGGGCGTTCGCCACTATCAATCAGTTTTCCATTCAAGACATCCATCATTTCAAGAAAAGACATATGCTCAGATATCCCTTCTATCTGATAATCAACCATTTTCCCTTTATCTTCAGGACTGTTTTGTCTCCAAACTTTAAGATTTAAATTCATGTCTTTCATGGTTACTTGTATGATCTTTGTTTTAGTTCAATATCGTTAAATTCTAATTTTTCTTTGTGAAGTTTCGCCTCACTTGGAACACCTGTGTATTCCCATGCAGATACAAACGCATAATTTTTATCATCTCTGAGAGCTTCTCCTTTTTGCTCGCCACTTTTCTCTACATATTCTTCTCTAAAATGACCTCCACAACTTTCATTTCGTTCAAGAGCATCCTTGGCAAATAATTCACCTAACTCCAAAAAGTCAGCAACTCTTCCTGCTTTTTCAAGCTCTTGATTAAGCTCATCTGCCTGTCCTGGTACACTTACATTTTTCCAAAAATCTTCACGCAATTCAGCTATTTCTTTTATGGCTTCTTTAAGCCCTTTTTCATTCCTAGCCATACCACATTTATTCCACATGATATTACCTAGCTTTCTGTGATAATAATCTACTGAATTTGATCCTTTGTTATTAATCAAGCTATCAATTCGGTCTTTAACCTGCTTTTCAGCTTCATCAAACTCTTTTGTATCAGTCGGAATTTGACCTGTTCTAATATCTGATGAAAGGAAGTCTCCAATAGTGTATGGCAAAACAAAATATCCGTCTGCCAATCCTTGCATTAATGCAGAGGCTCCCAATCTATTTGCTCCATGATCAGAGAAGTTTGCTTCACCAATTGCATAACATCCAGGAATGGATGTCATTAGATTGTAATCTACCCAGATACCTCCCATGGTATAATGAACTGCAGGATAAATCATCATTGGAGTCTCATATGGATCATCTGCAACGATTTGCTTATACATATCAAATAAGTTTCCATATTTTGCTTTTACAATCTCTTTACCTAGCTCTTTAACTCTTGATTCTGAAGCATTATTTTCACCCTTGATTGTAGCCTGTTCTTTACCATAACGAACAATTGCAGCAGCAAAGTCAAGATAAACTGCTTCTCCTGTAGCATTTACCCCATAACCTTCGTCACATCGTTCTTTGGCAGCTCTACTAGCAACATCTCTTGGCACTAGATTACCGAACGCTGGATAGCGTCTTTCAAGATAATAATCTCTATCCTCCTCGTTTATTTCAGTTGGTTTTAGCTTACCATCACGAATAGCCTGAGCATCTTCCTTCTTTGCTGGAACCCATATTCTACCGTCATTTCTTAATGACTCCGACATAAGTGTCAGTTTACTTTGATAATCTCCGCTTCTAGGTATACATGTCGGGTGAATTTGAGTGTAACAAGGGTTAGCAAAATGTGCACCACGCTTGTGAGCTTTCCATCCTGCAGTAACATTACTACCCATAGCGTTTGTACTTAGATAAAATACATTACCATAACCACCTGACCCCAATACTACAGCATGAGCTGAATGTCTTTCTATTTCTCCAGTCACTAAATTTCTGGCAATAATTCCTCTAGCTTTTCCATCTACAATGACTACATCCAGCATTTCATGCCGGTTATACATTTTGATCTTTCCTCTAGCAATTTGACGATTCATCGCAGAATAGGCCCCAAGTAATAATTGTTGACCTGTTTGACCTTTTGCATAAAATGTTCTACTTACTAGAACACCTCCAAAAGATCGATTATCTAAAAGACCACCATAATCACGTGCGAAAGGGACACCTTGTGCGACACATTGATCAATGATATTGGTGGATACTTCTGCAAGCCGATGAACATTTGCCTCTCTACTTCTGTAATCTCCACCTTTGACCGTATCATAAAACAATCGATATACAGAGTCTCCATCTCCTTGATAATTTTTAGCAGCATTAATACCTCCTTGAGCTGCAATTGAATGAGCTCTTCTAGGTGAATCCTGATAGCAAAATGCTTTCACATTATAACCTTGCTCAGCTAATGTAGCTGCTGCACTTCCGCCTGCAAGTCCGGTACCGACTACAATCACATCAATATTTCTCTTATTTGCAGGATTAACCAGATTAACCTTGTCTTTGTAATTTGTCCACTTATCCCTAATTGGACCCGATGGTATTTTTCCGTCTAATGTTGACATATTAAAAATTAATTTTTTATGTTAATGAGGATGAATATTATAATGATAAATAGCAATTATCACAAAACCTAAAGGAATCGCAATCGCATAGATATTACCAAGCTTTTTGATAATTGGAGTATATTTTGTGTGATTAAAGCCTACTGATTGAAATGAAGACTGAAATCCATGAAGAAGGTGTAAGGATAACATCACGAATGCAAAAACATACAAAACAACTCGAATAGGTTGATGTGCGAATTTAGCAACCAATTCTTCATGGTAACGAAAATGATCTGATCCATGTATCATACCACTCATATCACCTTGTATATATTTAACATTTATCTCAGGTAACCAAAAGTCGTAAAAATGAATTGCTAAAAATGCAAGAACAGCCAATCCAGAAATAATCATATTTCTACTCATCCATGTTGCATTTGCACTCCCCTTATATTTTGCATATTTAACGTCACGTGCTTGATTGTTATGGTACTCAAGATATATTCCCCACGCAAAGTGAAAAACAACTGAAAAAATTAATACAGGTTGAAGCACATATTGAACAAGTGGATTGGTCCCCATAAAATGGGAAACTTCGTTAAACATATCTGCATTAATCACAGACAAAAGATTTATGCTTAAATGCTGAAGCAAAAAGAGCATCAAAAATAATCCTGTGAGTGCCATCAGGACTTTTTTCCCTATGCTTGACAATTTCTGTTTTTTGGTTGACATATCTTAAATTTAGAACAACAAAATTAACATTGTGTTTAGAAGGGACTAAACTTTATTTTGATATTAAATAAGTTCTAAATAAAATTTGTTGCAATGTATAAAATAATTCGAAGTTTATTCTTCTTGATGTCAGCCGAGAAAGCTCATTACACAACTATGTTTATTTTTAAGTACATAAGTAAACTTCCCTTTGTTTATAATATGTTTCAATTTGAGGATAACCCTACCAAGATTGATGGAATTACATTTAAAAACCCAATTGGACTGGCCGCAGGTTTTGATAAAGATGGAAAGTTTTTAAATGAACTTTACACCCTAAATTTTGGATTTGTTGAAATTGGAACTGTCACACCAAAACCTCAGAGTGGAAATCCAAAACCGCGATTATTTAGATTAAAAAAGGACCGAGCTCTTTTGAATCGAATGGGATTTAATAATCAAGGACTTAAAGCACTTAAAAATCGATTAAAAACATTTAGAAAAAAAGAACGTGACTGTTCAATGAAAATCGGGGTTAACATCGGTAAAAACAAAACAACTCCAAATGAAAATGCTGTTGATGATTATGTTAAGTGCTATGTGGGATTATACGAATTAGCTGACTTTTTTATAGTAAATGTGAGTTCTCCAAATACACCAAACTTACGTGAGTTACAAAATAAAGATGAATTATTAAAAATACTAAATGCTCTCATCTCCATTCGTTCAAACCAGGAAACATGGAAGCCATTGTATTTAAAAATAGCACCCGATCTAAATACCTCACAATTAGACGAAATCATATCTCTACAAAAGAAGATATCATTTGAGGGAATCGTTGCAACAAATACTACAATTGACCGAACTCTACTAAAAAATAGTAACCACAAAATTGTTTCTGAACTCGGAAATGGTGGAATAAGTGGTCATATTTTATTAGACACTTCCAATCAAATCGTTAAGCACATAAGAGAAAAATCGGACATGACCATCATAGGGGTAGGAGGCATTGAAGATGAAGCTTCAGCCAAATCAAAATTAGAAGCTGGAGCAAACTTACTTGAAATCTACACCGGATTTGTTTATTCAGGTCCAGGATTAATCAAGAGAATTGGGAGGCTTAAATAGTATTATTTCTCCTTTAATTTATTACCCTTCCTGCGTTGTCGCTCAGTTACACCCGTATACCTTCTTGGATATTTCTCAATATCTTTAAGTAACGATTTTAATTGAGATACCGTTGAATCTAGGTTAGCATATAATGACTTATCATGTACCAACATACCTATCGATCCATCCTTATTGTTGATAGCTTTGGTTGTTCTAGATAATTCCTCAGATAAGGATTTTATTCGATTAGCTAATTGATCAAACTCAATTTTGTTAAGATCCTGTGATGTTTTATCTAGTTCTACAAGAATGGTGTCAATTTTAGGAGTTAAGCCCCCTAAGCCTACTGTTGCTTTTTCGACATTATTGAGAATATTTGCAATTTGAACATCTTTCCCATCAAGAAGCTTATTCAACTTATCTGCGGTTTCTTTAAATGATCTAAGGGCAAGTGAGGCATCTCTTAGGGTTCCTCTTAAATCTACACCAGCAATTGCGGTATCCACATTACCGAGTACTGAATTCACACTTTTTGTAATTGGCGTTAAAACATCACTTACTGCTTGTGCTATACCTTGATCTTGTTGAGCAGTAAAAAAATCACCATTAACGGCTACCTCTTTACTATCTCCGAAAATAATCTCAATAGCCTTACTACCGATCATGTCATTATTGACAATCTTCATAATTGAATTTTTAGGAATCTTAATATCCTGAGGCACAATCACTCCTACAGTAAGTTCTAATGTCTCATTGTTCATCTGAACTGAACTTACACTTCCTACTTTGTAGCCATTTACTAAAACAGGATTTGATTTGAATAAACCCTCAATTTTCTTGTACTTACCATAATACTCATTAGTTGAAGTAAAGATATCTTCACCTTTCATGAAATTATATCCTAGAGCCAGAATAGCAATGGCAATTGCTGTTAAAACACCTACTTTAGTTTCTTTTGATATTTTCATGCTATCGTATATACAATTGGTTATTTGGACTAAACAACTATTATTGGTCCAAATATAATGAGAACTTTAACCACTCAACTACCTCAACAATGTTGATAATACCAATTTATGTAGTTTTTCTCATTCATAATGGTCCATTATTCCATCCAAAAATTTATAATCCTACTAACTAATCTACAGCTTAAATATTTTGCGTAAAAATGATACAAACCCTAATAATGTCTTAATTTCTATATATAATAATTGATCAGGAAATAATCTTGTTCAATAAAATTGTTGGTTTGAACGATTATTGCAGTAGGTTAAAGCTTTATTGAGACAAAATAGGTACACATATAACTGTAGGTCATTAACTAAAGTAAACCAATTGTATCGATTGGTTTTGATAACAGGTGTTATCTTGATGAGTCAACTTGTTCTATCACAGAACATAGACAGTACCTCAATTAGCAAGATTGATCCAGATTCAATTTCTAAAGATTCTATTTCCTTTTCCATATCAAACCATCAATCAGACATTGAAGATCAAGTAGAATATGATGCTGAAGACTCAACTATCCTTGACTTAAATGCTCAAAAAGCATACTTGTACGGAAAAGCTCAAATTATATTCCAAGATATTAAACTCAATGCTGATTACATTGCTATTGATTTTCGTACAAAGGACGTCTTTGCAACAGGAATCGTTGATGACTCAACTCAAAATTACATAGGTCGACCAGCTTTTGATGATGACGGAAAAATATATGAAGCGGACACTATGAAATACAACTTTGAGTCTAAAAAAGGAATCTCATATGGTGTATTGACCACAGAAAAGGATGGCTATATTCATGGCAAACGGGTTTTAAGAGATAGTCAAGAAAATATTTATGTTAAAGATGCACAGTTCACAACTTGTAATTTACCTAATCCACACTTTTATATCAAGGCTGATAAAATAAAGGTGATCCCTGGGAAGCAGATTATTACTGGACCTGCTAATCTAGTTATAGAAGGTATTAACACCCCATTAGTTGTCCCATTTGGATTTTTCCCAATACCTGAAAAAAGAAAACATGGTATTCTCTTCCCTACATTTGGGCAATCTCAAGAAAGAGGGTACAATCTACGTGGACTGGGCTATTATCTGCCTATAAATGATTTTTTTGATGTACAAATAGCTGGAGACATTTATTTCAGAGGGAGTTGGGGATTCACACTTCGATCAAATTACTACAAGCGATATAAATACCGTGGAAATCTTCAATTTAGTTTTAATCGAAATGAATTTGGTGAACCTGAATCACCATCATTTCGAGTTTCAAACGATTATAGTCTTCGGTGGAATTATACTAAAGATGCTAAATCCAGACCAGGTAGTAATTTTAGTGCAAATGTCAATTTTGTAACAAGTAGCTTTTTAAAAAATAACACTACAAATTATAGTGATATAATAAGTACAAACTCCAATTCAAGTGTGTCATATAGTCGAGGTTTATTTAATCGGAAAATCAATCTCAGTATCGCAAGTAATATCAACCAAAATCTAAGTACAGGGGATTTAACCATGACACTACCTCAAATGACTGCAAACATGAGCAGGCAAATGCCTTTTAAATCCTTCAATTCAAAAAATAAGACATTAAGAAGTTTTCTGAGAAATTTTGGGGTATCATACCAGGGAACATTTAGAAATGAGATAAGAACGATTGACACTACTTTAATCGGAAGTATTCGAGAACAACTAGAGGGCTCACCTTCCATAAATACAACAAATCTTAGAGATAATATCAAAAATGGCATTAGCCACCGCATTCCTATTAGCACATCATTCAAGGCATTAAAATGGATTACAGTATCTCCAAACGTTAGCTTTGATGAATATTGGTACCTTGAAACTACCGAAAAGAGATGGAACCAAGAAAAAGACTCACTAATCACTAATACAATCAAAGGCTTTGACAGAGCAGTCTCCTATAGAACTAGTATAAGCTTAAGTACCATTTTATATGGAATGAAAATCTTTAAAAAAGAAAGCAAATTACAAGCTATCCGACATGTAATCCGACCTAATATGTCTGCTGTTTACAGCCCAGATTTTTCTACAGGAGAAAACAATGGTTATCGAACTGTACAAACTGACACACCACAAGTATTCAATACATACTCAATATACGAAAATGGATTATTAGGGCGACCATCCTCAGGACCACAAGCATCCATTAATTTTGGAGTGGGTAATAATCTTGAGATAAAAATCAAATCCAGTAAAGATACGACCAATGGAGGAATCAAAAAGATTAAAATCATCGAAAATCTAAATATAAGAAGTGGTTATAACTTTTTAGCTGATTCATTCAATCTTTCCACGATCAGCATCAATGGGAATACAACTATACTCAACAAAATACGAATGACATTTGGAACCTCATTCGACCCATATCAATGGGAATTAGATGAGGACGGAACGAAATCATATCGTCGTAAAAATTATGCACTAAATACCATGAACACGTTGGGTCACTTTACACAAAGTAATTTATCAATATCAACCAACTTGAATCCGGAAGCTTTCAAGCGAAAATCCTCAGATAATGCCAACGAACAGGAACTAGAATTCATTAATAATAACCTCCAGAACTATGTAGATTTTAACATCCCTTGGAGTTTGAACATTAATTATAATATGAGGGCATCTCGACCCGTATTACTAGAAAAATCAGTAAATCAAAGCATCACATTTAATGGAGATATTAAACTCACAGAAAATTGGAAAATAGGTCTCAATAGTGGATATGATATATCCAAAGAGGAATTATCATTAACATCTATCAATTTTTATAGAGATTTACATTGTTGGCAAATGAATTTTGAGTGGTATCCGATAGGAAGACAGATGTTCTCATTTGGAATTAACGTGAAATCAAGTACACTACAAGATCTCAAACTCAACAGAAGAAGAAGCTGGTTTGATTTCTAAATATGAATAGCCCATTTTACTAACCGATTAAATTTTCATAATACATGGTTGAAGACAAGAAGATTAACATTGAGAAATCAGAGGTCAAAAAACGACTTCACAGAAGGAATCGCCATAAAACGAAGTACAATTTCCCAAAGCTAATTAAACAGACACCGGGTCTAGCCAAGTTTGTTAGTGTAAACAAATACGGTAAGGAAACAATTAATTTCTTTAACGCTGAAGCTGTAATGATGTTAAATCAATCTTTATTAAAATATGATTATGGAATAGAAAACTGGGATATTCCCACCGGGTATCTTTGTCCTCCAATTCCCGGCAGAGCCGACTACATTCATCATATAGCAGATGTATTGGCTAGCGATGATAACAAAAGAGTTCCTAGGGGACCACTTATTCATGCATTAGATATCGGCACAGGAGCAAATTGCATTTATCCAATTATAGGACATTGTGAATATGAGTGGGATTTTGTTGGTTCTGACATTGACTTAACCTCTATTGAATCAGCTAAAAAAATTGTTAAAAGAAACGATCTTAGTGTCCAAATCCGACTTCAAAATAACATCAATCACTTTTTTGATGGAATTATAAATACTCATGAAAAGTTTGATATTACTGTCTGTAATCCTCCTTTTCATGCTTCACAAGAAGAGGCCATATCTGCTAACATGAAAAAAATTAAGAATTTAAAAGGCGAAAAACCAAAAAAACCAAACCCCAGTTTTGGTGGAAAACATAATGAACTTTGGTGTGAAGGTGGTGAACTACGATTCATTAAAAATATGATAATGGAGAGTAAACGATTCAAAGAAAATGTCTTATGGTTTAGTACACTAGTCAGTAAGCATGGCAACTTAAAGAACATCTATCTTTCACTCAAAAAGGTTGAGGCATTTGATGTCAAAACAATTCCAATGGGTCAAGGAAATAAAAGTAGCCGAATTGTAGCATGGACTTATCACAACCCCAATCAACGAAAAAAATGGGTTAGAGAAAGGTAAAACCAAACACTATAAACAATCAACTTCTATTAATGCACGTCTGTTGTAAAAATCTAAAGGCAAATGATCAGATTTTTCAGTTAATACAGACACTCGATTTTCATCAACTCCGAATTCATCAATAAAGCACTTCTTAATTGATTCACCTCTCAGTTTCCTTAATCTCACATTGTAATCATTATTTCCTGTTGAGTCAGTATATGGGTATATTTTAATTTTATAGTCAGAACAGAACTCTTTAGCCATATCTATCCTTGATTTGAATAAAAATAATTCTTGTTTATCACTTACCTCCAATTCAAATTTATTAAGGTCAAAAAATACAATCGTAGTGTTTACAACTTCAAAGTTTTCAGACTTACTATTGTCTGAACGCAGGTCAGAAATCTGGCCACTGAGTGTATCACAACAATTATTGGTATCTCTCAACTCCAATCCAGATTCAAGTTCCTCTAATTTAGCATTTAATCGGGCTACTTTAACATTTAATTGACTGATATCCTCACTTGCAAGCTGTTCAAGAATTTCAACGGTTTGATCATGCGTAAAGTTTGACAATTTCGATTTTTTGAACCTTTGCTCATTATGAATTCCACATGAAGTTAAAAACAAAGAAACAGTTAAAATGACCGCTAATTTTTCAATAGTCATATTTTAGGTTTTTAAATAGTACAGAAATGTTAGTTTAATTTTTTTAATTAAACTTCTATATATAACCATTAAATAATACCTAAGGATTATATTCTACTTTGAAAGGTGAATAACTCATAATACCTTCCTTTTTGTGAGAGCAATTCTTCATGTTTACCCTGTTCCACAATCCTTCCTTCTTCGATTACTAAAATTTGATCAGCTTGTTGAATCGTACTCAATCGATGTGCAATGACAAATGTGGTTCTATTTTTCATCAATATTTCCAAACTTTTTTGAATATAACGCTCACTTTCGTTATCCAGATTAGACGTAGCTTCATCAAGTAAGATTATCTTAGGATTTGCCAATAGAGCACGTGCAATTGCTATTCTTTGACGTTGGCCCCCACTTAGCTTTACTCCACGTTCACCAATCACTGTGTCCAAACCCGCTTCAAAACGATCTGTGAATTCATGAACATATGCTGCTTTTACTGCTCTACTTAATTCCTCACTTGAAGCTAGTGGTCTTGGAAAAAGGATGTTCTCCCGAATAGTCCCTTCGAACAAAAAATCATCCTGTAATACCACACCTAAATGCTGACGATAACTACTTAAATTAATCTTCGATAAATCAGAACCATCAACAGTAATCTTTCCTTTTTTAGGAGTTATAAATGCTGCAGCAAGACCTGCAATTGTAGATTTACCACTACCTGAAGAACCTACTAGAGCAGTAACTGTACCCGCTTTAGCCTCAAATGAAATATCATGTAAAACCTCTTTACTATCCTCATAATTGAAGGACACAGAATTAAACTTAACATCCCCTTTTATAGTGTTAATTATCTGCTTTCTTACCTCTGGATTGTCTTCTTCATCATGATTCATGAGTTCTTGAGTTCGGTCAAGCCCCGCAAGTGCCTCTGTCAATTGACTTCCAATATTACTCATTTGAACAATTGGTGCAATCATGAATCCTAGAAACAAAGTAAATGAAACAAAATCCCCATTCGACATTTTATCGTCCATTATAAAATACCCTCCTATTCCCATTATTCCTGCCGAGGCCAATCCCAATAAGAATGTTGACGAACTAGTCATTAATGCTGTAGCAGTCAAACTCTTTTTGATATTCAGATATAGTTTTTCTACTCCTTTTTCAAAAGTTTTATTCTCTTGATCTTCTGCGTTAAACCCTTTAATGACCCTAATCCCATTCAATGTTTCAGTAAGCCTTCCAGTCACTTCTGCGTTAATCTTACCTCGGTCACGAAAAATTGGTCTTATATATCCAAATGCTTTCAATGCAATAAAGGCAAAAACCAGTACTGGAAGCAATACAAAAAGAGTCATTGATGCATTGATTTTTATAAGAAAAAATAAAGCCACTACGGATGTAATTGATCCTCCTATAAGTTGAACTAACCCAGTTCCAACAAGGTTACGCACTCCTTCTACATCACTCATTACACGACTTACTAAAGCTCCTGATTTGTGATTATCGAAAAATGAAACTGGAAGTGTCAACAGTTTCTTTTGAACTTGTGCTCTTAATTGTGATATTAAAAACTGGGCCTCAACACTCAAAAGTCTTGTCAATGCAAATGACGTAATTGCTTGAATAAATATGGCTACACATACAAAACTGATTACATTTTTAAGACCAGCTACATCACCAGATGGCACAATATCGTCAAGTAAAATTTTTGTCTCATAGGGAAGTACTAGACCTGTAAGGCTTCTGATAACAATCAAAACGAGACCCAAAGCAATCATGCCACGTCTTGGCCAAATAAATTCATTGAATGCCCATTTCATGGACACTTTTTTCTTACTCATTTTAATTGATTTATACCAAAATTACGCCAAGATGATAAAATGACGTTTAGACAGTTTTATGATTATTTAAATTCCGCTTCCAAAAATTTCGAAGTGTATCCAGTTTTAGATTTAATTATCTGTTCAGGTGTACCCTCAACCACTAACTCACCTCCAGCATTTCCTCCCTCTGGACCAATATCAATAATCCAATCTGCAACTTTGACAACATCCAAATTATGTTCGATTAATAAAACAGTATTTCCTAAATCAACTAAATTCTGAAGTACATTTAATAGTACATTTATATCCTCAAAGTGCAAACCTGTAGTTGGTTCATCAAGAATATAGAATGTTTGTCCTGTACTAATCTTACATAATTCACTTGCTAATTTTACACGTTGTGCTTCTCCACCCGAGATAGTTGTACTACTCTGACCAAGTGTTATGTATCCAAGTCCAACATCATTCAAAGCTTTAATCTTTCTATGAATTGATGGAACAGCCTCAAAAAATTGAACAGCATCTTCAACAGTCATATCTAAGATATCACTTATGTTTTTATTCTTGTATCGAATATCTAAAGTTTCTCGATTATAACGTTTCCCTTGACAAGCTTCACATTCGACTAATACATCAGGTAAAAAGTTCATTTCAATAACCTTTTGGCCCCCTCCTTTGCATGTTTCACATCGACCACCTTTCACATTAAAACTAAATCTTCCCGGCTTATATCCTCTAATTTTGGACTCCCCAATTTCAGCAAATAATGTTCTAATATCTGAGAAAAAACCAACATAAGTTGCAGGATTACTTCTTGGTGTTCTTCCAATCGGTGATTGATCTATTGTAATCACCTTATCTATATTCTCAAGTCCTTTAACCTTTTTGTATTTTAAGGGTTTCTTTTTAGATTTATATACATACTCTGACAGAATAGGATGAAGTGTTTCATTAATCAAACTACTCTTACCACTCCCACTAACTCCTGTTACTGCTATAAATTTACCTAGCGGAAAATGTGCTGTTATATTTTTAAGATTATTTCCTTCACAACCAAAAAGAGAGATTTTTTTGCCATTTCCTTTTCGGCGTTTTGATGGAATAGCAATTTTTCGCTTTCCTGATAAATAATCAGCAGTAACTGTTCCATTGTTTTGAATTTCTTCCCATCGACCACTTGAAACAATTTGTCCCCCATTCTTACCTGCAAGTGGTCCAATATCAACGACAAAATCACTTTCTACTATCATGTCTTTGTCATGCTCAACCACAATAACAGAATTACCAATATCACGAAGATTTTTTAGTGATTGAATCAGCTTATGATTATCCCTTTGGTGAAGTCCAATACTTGGTTCGTCTAAGATGTATAAAACTTCCTCAAGTTGAGAACCAATTTGAGTTGCTAACCTTATTCGTTGTGCCTCACCTCCACTTAATGTCTTTGCTGAATTGTTTAATGAGAGATATGAAAGCCCAACATCTGTTAAAAACTGAACTCGTTCTCTAATTTCTTTGAGAATTTCTTGGGCAATTACCTGCTGTCTATCCTCCATATTTGACTCAACATCTTGTAACCATTTAGCTAGATCTCCAATACTTTTGGTTGACAAATCTGCAATGCTTACATCACCAATTCGATAAGATAAAGCCTCTTTATTAAGTCTACCACCTTTGCACTCGGTACATGGAACTACTGTCATAAATTCATCCGCCCACCTACTCAGAGTACCAAAGTTTTTTTCATGGTATGCCTCCATAAGAGAAGGGATTAGTCCCTTCCAACTGGTTTCAAAAGTTTGAGCATAACCGGAACTCCCTCTGTATTCGACTTCAAACTTATCTTCAGAACCATTCAAGATGACATCCATAACATTAGATGGTATTTCTGAAATTGGCTTCGATAAACTAAATTTCAACTTCTTACTCATAGCCTTAAGCTGAGTGAATGTCCAATTACTCTTGACCTCTCCTAGCGGAGCCAAACCCCCTTTATTTATACTCAATTTAGGATTAGGTATCAAATCCTCATTAAAAATATCAGAAGATGTACCTAGACCATTACACGACAAACACGCACCATATGGTGAATTAAAGGAAAACAGATTAGGTTGTGGCTCATTGTATGACAAACCCGTATCAACATCCATCAAAAACTTACTAAAATGGGTGATTTCTTGGGTTTCTGAATCAAACACACTAATGATTCCTTTGCCCATTTTTAGTGCAGTACGTATAGAATCTACCAAACGTGTACTTCCCTTATCTTCTGTGGTCAAACGATCAATAACAAGATCAATATCATGCACTTTATATCGATCTACTTGCATGCCTAACTCAATATCTTGCAACTGACCATCTACCCTAACTTTTGTAAAACCACGCTTTCTATATTGTTCAAAAAGATCCCTGTAATGTCCCTTGCGTCCTTTGATTAGTGGTGAAAGAATAATCATTTTTGAATAGGATAAATTATTAACCCCGTCAATAATTTCTTTCTCCGTAAAACTTTTCATCTTATTGCCACTCAAATAAGAATAGGCCGTTCCAGCTCGAGAATAAAGCAATCTCAAAAAATCATAAACTTCTGTAATCGTTCCCACTGTACTACGGGGGTTCTTGCTTACAGTCTTTTGTTCAATTGCAATTACTGGACTCAATCCTTCAATTTTATCAACATCTGGACGTTTTATTTCACCGATAAATTGTCTGGCATATGCAGAAAACGTTTCCATATATCTTCTCTGGCCTTCTGCAAAAATGGTATCAAAAGCTAAGCTTGATTTACCACTCCCACTTAATCCCGTAAATACAACAAGTGCATGTCTTGGAATTTCCAAATCAATATTACGCAAATTATGCTCTTTAGCACCTATAATCTTTATGATATCTTGATTTTTGATAACGTTATTTTTTGGAAGTTTGCGAATTTACAAAATACCCAAACACTTTAATGCCATTGGAACATAATAAATGCAACTAATGAATTTTATTGTTTTTATAATGAGCAAACAAATCATCCTATTAAATTGTGTTTTTTAATACCCAAAATCGTTTTTTTATATTCTTTTGTAAGTAAAATCGTCAACCTTGAAAAATAAATATTCTGACTTAATCGAACAGACCTTTGAGTTTCCTACCGAGGAGTTTAGGACCAGTTCTGATGGCGAATTACTATTACGGGATATTTCATTGATGAAATTAGTTGAGAAACATGGCACACCACTCCAATTCAGTTACTTACCTAAAATTTCAGAGAATATTCAAAAAGCAAAGCAGTGGTTTTCAAATGCGTTTGAAGAGCACGACTACAAAGGAAAGTATCATTATTGCTATTGTACAAAAAGTTCTCATTTCAAATATGTTTTAAAAGAATGCCTTAAAAATGATGTTCATTTAGAAACATCCTCAGCATATGATTTAGCTCTGATTAAAAAATTAGTTGACCATAATGAAATAAAAAAAGATTGCTTTATAATCTGCAATGGGTTCAAAACTGAACAATACATCGACAATATTATTGAATTAATTGAACTCGGTTTTGAGAATCTGTATGTGGTAATTGACAATACCAAAGAGTTTGAACTCCTAAAAAATAGAACTGACAAGAAAATTAAGTTGGGTATTCGAATCGCCTCAGAAGAAGAACCCAAATTTGCTTTTTACACCTCAAGACTTGGTATAGGATACAAAGACATTGTTCCATTTTACGAAAATCATATCAAAAATTGTTCGAATATTGAACTTAAAATGCTTCACTTTTTCATTAATACTGGGATTAGAGACACCTCATATTATTGGAATGAATTAAGAAAATGTTTAAATGTATATGTTCAATTAAAAAGGATATGCAATCCTTTAGATTCGCTGAATATTGGTGGTGGTTTCCCAATCAAAAAAAATCTTAACTTCAAATATGATTATGCTTACATGGTTCGTGAAATTGTAAGTCAAATAAAACTAGAGTGTTCAGTAAAAAATATTAACGACCCACATATTTTCACAGAGTTTGGAAGCTATACTGTTGGAGAAAGTGGTGGAACAATATACAAGATCATTCATCAAAAAAAACAAAACGATCGTGAAAAATGGAATATGATTGATGGCTCTTTTATGACCACCTTACCGGATGCTTGGGCAATCAATGAACGATTTATATTGCTACCTCTCAATAATTGGAACTTAAGTTACGAGCGGGTCTTATTAGGAGGCCTAACCTGTGATAGTGACGATTATTATAATAGTGAACAGCATGTCAATGCTATATATTTACCCGAATTCAATAAAGATAAGCCTCTTTATATAGGTTTTTTTAATACAGGAGCATACCAAGAAAGTTTGAGTGGTCAAGGCGGAATTAAACACTGCTTAATTCCTAGTCCAAAGAAAATTCTGATATCTAAAAATGAAAAAGGCGAAATTATTGATGAGGTTTTTGAACCAGAACAGTCTGTTGAGAGTATGATGAAAATATTAGGATACTAAAAATGAAACCAATTAGTGAATTTATTGACAACTATTTCCTGCATTTCAATGCTGCGTCATTAGTAGACGCTGCAGATGAATACAATAATCAATTGACATCAGGAAATAAGATGATGATTACTCTTGCTGGTGCAATGAGTACTGCTGAACTTGGTAAAATTTTAGCTGAAATGATACGCCAAGATAAAGTTCATTGTATCAGTTGTACGGGGGCAAATTTAGAAGAGGATATTATGAATCTAGTGGCACACGATCACTATAAAAGAATACCTAATTATCGCGATTTAACTCCAGATGATGAACAACGATTATTAGACCAAAAACTCAATAGAGTAACAGACACCTGCATACCCGAAGAAGAAGCATTTCGGAAAATTCAACATAATATCGAACGTTTTTGGAAGGACGCACAGACAAATGGCAATCGATTTCTTCCCCATGAATATATGTATCAAATGCTGCTGGATGGTTGCTTAGAAGAACATTATCAAATAGACCCAAAAGATTCATGGCTTCTTGCAGCTGCTGAAAAAAATTTACCCATGGTTGTGCCAGGGTGGGAGGATAGTACTCTTGGTAATATTTTCGCTAGCAATTGTATCCAGGGTAAATTAATTTCAAGTACTGTAAAAAGTGGTATTGAATATATGACCTATCTTGCTGACTGGTACACAAAAACAAGTATAGATTCATCAATTGGTTTTTTTCAAATTGGTGGTGGGATCGCTGGTGATTTTCCAATTTGTGTAGTTCCTATGTTAGAGCAAGACTTGGAAAAACCCACTAAACTATGGAGTTACTTTTGTCAAATCAGTGATAGTACTACTAGTTATGGCTCATATTCAGGAGCGGTACCAAATGAAAAAATTACTTGGGGTAAATTAGCTACTGAAACTCCGAAATTCATTATTGAAAGTGACGCCACTATTGTTGCCCCACTCATCTTTGCCAAAATCCTTGGTTGGTAGGAGTAAAAGAAAACATTAATCTTCCCTCATCATGATTTTAAGGAGGTTCATCACCTGATCTTTCTTGCTATGATTGTTTTCTTTTGAAAATGAAACTTCTAAGTTTCTTAATATTCTAATAATGATATCACGATTCTCACAAATTTTAAAATAATCTTCTTTAACCTCCAGTTTGAGTTGTTTTAAAAATTTATGAATATTTTCCTGATTAAAAATTAGTCCATTATTAAATGGATTAATGTAAAACAGAATATCATTATACTGACTTTCTCTAGATAAAGATTCGTCATTAAATCTTAACAAAGGGGGCCATTCAAGGTCTTTCACATATCCCAGAATAAAATGTTGAGGTAGATTAACTCCATAGATTGGAATGTTAAGTCTTTGAGCAACAATACTATAAATTATTGCCAAAGAAATGGGATTCCCTTTTTTCCTTTCTAGAACTGAAGATAAAAACGAATTTTTGCTATGGTGATAGGTTTCAGTATCTCCCGTAAATTTATGAACATCAAAGATAATTCGATTCAATATCTTCACTTTTTCAAATGATGTTAGGTCATAATTTAATTCTAACCACGCATCTAACTTAATTTTATCTAATTGATTTTCAATAGATTGACGATCTAAATTAGGATCAAGAATTTTATTTAAAATAAAAACTCCATCCATCAAATCTTGTTCTTCAGAATTCAGCCAAGATCTTAATTCTTCAGCAAGTACATTTTGTTTGATTCGCTTAATAAGATTTACAATTCGTTCTTGTCTTACAGCTGATTCTTCGTCAGGCCATAGTGATTCTAGAAAAGGGATGGTGCTTAATCCAAATGAAAAAATTTTTTCTTCTATGTGACTAACTACTCGATCATCCGAATCGTCCAGCAAGTACACCATATTTTTTAACTCGTTGATGTCCATTAAAACCATCGACTTAAAGTAGCATAAAACACTATTTTTTTGCCGATTTTTTAGCCTTTCGTTTTCCTTTTACAGGTTGATTTTCCATAATATGCTTCACCTCATCTAACGATAATTTAGATGGATCCTCAAGGTCTTTTGGTAATTTATAATTCTTTTTACCAGACTTAATATATGGCCCCCATCTCCCATTAAGAATTTCTGTATCAGGATCCTCTTCAAATGTTTTAATTATTCGATTAGCATCGGCTAGTTTCTTAGCCTCAATTAGCTCAATAGCTCTATCTAATTCAATAGTCATTACATCCTCATCTTTAGGAATGGATACAAACATTTTTTGATGCTGTACATAAGGACCAAATCTTCCAATATTAGCTTTGACATCCTTGTCTTCATATACACCAAGAATACGGGGCATTTTGAATAAATCTAAAGCTTCTTCTAAAGTAATATTGTTTATGTTTTGACCTTTAGTAAGACTAGCAAATCGAGGTTTGTCCTCATCGTCTTGCTCACCAATTTGAACCATAGGACCAAAACGACCGATTCTTGCTATAATAGGCTTACCTGTTTTGGGATCGTTGCCTAGGGCTCTTTCACCAGTTGCCCTTCCCGCATTTTCTAATGTTTTAGTTACATTTTTACTAAATGGTTGATAAAAATCATCGATCATTTGAGACCAATTTTTCATCCCTTCGGCAATTTCATCAAATTCTTTCTCCACACTTGCGGTGAATCCAAAATCCATAATCTCACTAAAGTGTTCAATTAGAAAATCAGTAACAACCCTCCCAATATCACTTGGATGTAGTTTATTTTTATCAGCTCCATAATTCTCTTTTAGCTTTTCATTCACAATTTCATTGTTCTTTAATGTAAGAACATCATAAGATCGTGATTTACCATCTATTTCGTCTTTTACAACATATCCTCTTTTTTGAACAGTTGATATTGTTGGTGCGTAAGTAGATGGTCTACCTATACCCAATTCTTCTAATCGTTTTACCAAACTGGCTTCAGTAAACCTAGCAGGTGGTCTTGTAAATCTCTGAGTAGCTTTAATTTCAACTAAATCAAGAGTTTGTCCCTCAGAAACTTGAGGTAGAAGCCCACTGTCTTCCTCTTCATTCTCATCATCTGTACCTTCAAGATATACTTTTAAAAATCCATCAAATTTTATCACCTCTCCTTTTGCCTTGAATACTTCTATATTTTTATTATTGACAATATCGATAGTAGTTCGTTCAAGTTGGGCATCACTCATTTGAGAAGCAATTGCTCTTTTCCAGATCAGCTGGTAGAGTCTTTTCTGTGCATCATCATCTCCAGCATTATTTATATCAAAATTTGTAGGCCTTATCGCCTCATGAGCTTCCTGTGCACTATCATTTTTTGTAGAATACTTCCTCGGTTTTGAATATTGCTCTCCATACTCTTGACATATGGTATTCTGAGCACCTTTTCTGGCAAAATCCGAGAGATTCACAGAATCTGTTCTCATGTATGTAATATGTCCATTCTCATACAATCGCTGTGCAAGCATCATTGTTCTTGAAACGTTAAATCCTAACTTTCTGCTTGCCTCCTGCTGTAGAGTTGATGTGGTAAATGGTGCTGATGGATGCCTTTTTGCTGGCACGGTTTTAATTGAACCTACCTGAAACTCTGCACCTTTACAGTTCGTTAAAAATGCATTGGCATCCTCAAGGGATGGTGGTCTTTTGCCCAAATCTGCTCGAATAGGCTTTCCTTTGGTCAGAAATGATCCTTGTAACTTAAAACTTGATGTGGATACAAAATCTTCAATTTGTTTTTCTCGTTCAACTATCAGCCTAACAGCCACACTTTGAACTCTTCCAGCACTCAATGATGGTTTTACCTTTCTCCAAAGAACAGGAGAAAGTTGAAATCCTACTAGTCGATCTAGCACTCTTCTTGCTTGTTGAGCTTTAACAAGATTATTGTCAATATCTCTGGGATTATCTATGGCATGTAAAATTGCAGACTTTGTAATTTCATGAAATACAATCCGCTTCGTATTATTTGGTTTCAAACCTAAAACCTCCGACAAGTGCCATGATATTGCTTCTCCCTCACGATCCTCATCCGATGCAAGCCAAACCATATCGGCATCTTTTGCGAGCTTTTTTAATTCAGTAACAATCTTTTTCTTATCGGTCGACACGATATAATTGGGTAAATATCCCTTTTCAATATCTATAGCTGAGTCACCTTTGGCTAAATCACGTATGTGACCAAAACTAGACTTAACAGTGAAACCATCACCTAAAAATTTCTCAATTGTCTTTGCCTTGGCAGGGGACTCTACTATAACTAAATTTTTTGACATTATTTACTGATAATAAGCTTACTAGACCATACTTTGTTTTCATTCATTACAGATAATATGTATAATCCATTGGGTAAGCCCGATGAATTTACAGTCATCTGTTCTGAATTTATTTGCTCTTCTAAGAGTAATCTACCTGTCAAATCCCTGACAAGTATTTTCCCTTTTGGTGTATTGTTTTCCGTTTTAATGATAAAACTATTTTGAGCTGGATTAGGGGTGACCTTCCATGTTTGCTCTTGATATAATTCAGGGGTTGATAAGGCAAACTCTCCAATATTAATGTCATCAATAAAAACTGAATTTCCTTGCTGACTAATCACGTCAAATCTTAAGAATAAATTAGTTTCATCCTTGTATTTGGACAAACTAATTGAAGCCCTTCCCCAGTCTGATTTAGATTGGGGTTCCCAATTAGGCGATACTGGACCCGTAACTAGATTCGTGCTGTTGTAGGCTTTTAGCGTAGCCCAGGACTGACCACAATCAACTGATCCTAAAACTAATAATATTTCTGAAGCACTCGAAACCCTTCTTGCATAGGCGTATTTAAAATGTAGATTTAATGGAACTTCATACTCACTTACATCAACCGCTTCTGATATGGCTTTCATACGTAGGGATTGAGGTGTATTCTCATCAACATATGCCATAATAGAATTGTTTCCTGAATAGCCAATTAAAGTATTCCGTTCCCAACCATTCCCTGAGAGATCCTTCTCAAACTGCCAACTGTTAACTGAAGTATTTGACTCAAAATCTTGTCCGAAAGGAGCTTTTGATTCGGCTACATTAGGTAAAACTGTGACAAATAAAATTTGACTAGCAGTAGTACCACCAGCACTATTAGCCACATCAAGTTCTACCTTGTAAACTCCAGGTGTATTGTATACTATTTCTGGATTTACAGCTGATGATGTTGCAGGAGTCCCTCCCTCAAATTTCCAAGTTCTTTGAGTAATATCTCCATTGTAACTAAAATCTTTAAACTTCATACTCTGACCAGCACAAATCACTTTTTTATCTGGATCATCATACCAAAAATCTGCTTTGGGTATCGAGACTGGATTTGTATTTACTCCAGTAGCTACAAGGTTAGAAGCAGCTATATTTCTAGCTCTATATTGATTGCTGGCTAAAAAACCATTTACTCGGGCAAATTGACCATTTGTAAAAGCATTCATACAACTTCCGTTGGCATAATCCATGTAGTTTTCAACCATATCAATTTCATTGGGGAAATCAGTATTACATGTATTCGGATTCTGACTAGCTGTACATCCATATGATGCTTCAGCTACAGGTGGTGTATCATCAACTCCATCGCTACCAGAACACCCTCCCTGAAAGGGATGATACAGTCCTAACCAATGACCTATTTCGTGAGTAAGTGTACGCCCTTTACCACTTGAATTAGCTGTCCCAATCGTTCCTACTCGATCATGTATCATAACAATTCCGTCTGTAGATGCAGGTCCACCAGGAAGCTGGGCATAACCAAGTATGGTGCCTGCACGACTGCTTTCAATTCTTTTGACGACCCAAATATTAAGATACCTGCTTCTGTCCCATGCACTAACGGTAGATTTAGCCTCACTAGAACCATCCTCATAATTTTCAATCATGTTTACAGGATCATAAGTACGAGTGATTCCCTCTGTGTAAGATCCATCTGGAGCAATACGAGCTAACTTAAATTCAATATTAAAATTTGCTGCTCGGCTTTTAAAAAAATCTCTAGTGTTGGATGCATCTGCATTTTGTCGCTGAAAATCTTCATTAACTACACGCAATTGGTCCTCAATCTGAGCTTTACTAATATTTTCATCGCCATAGGCATGAATCACATGAAAAACGACTGGAATAGTTCGAGTTGCTTTTTTTGTTTTTAAATCAACTGACTCATCATACTTTATGTCATAAATGCTCTCTAAATATTCAGCATAGTTTTGTCCCTCAGATAACTTATCCTTAACCAAATTATGATTGTATTCATCTGTCCCACATTGAGCAGATGCCATGACTGTAATCAGAATCGAAAAGATGGCGTAAATTAATTTTTTCATACTTTAATTGATTTTACAAATAAAAAGTTACGGACTCTTTAACACTAATTAGATAAACCATATTTTAGTCATAATTGTTCGGTTACTTTTTTTCACTGACTTCCTCCGAAGCTGCAATTATAGAGGAAACTGTTGCATCTCCTGTAACATTCACTACAGTTCTACACATATCTAATATTCTATCTACCGGAAGTATAATCGCAATCCAAGCAGGATTTAACCCAACACTTTCCAATACAACAATCATTAATACGAGACCTGCACTTGGTACAGCTGCTGCACCAATACTAGCAAGAGTAGCAGTCAAGACTATGACCATTTGTTGAGCAAAAGATAAATCAATCATATGAAATTGAGCCATTGCTACTACAGCTATTGCCTGATATAAACTTGTACCATCCATATTAACAGTTGCACCTATTGGTAATACAAAGCTTGAAATGGGCTTGGGAACTTTCAAGTTATCATGAACACAATCCATTGTAACTGGCAAGGTAGCCATGCTACTGGATGTTGAAAAAGCTGTAAGTTGAGCCTTACTAATTCCCTTTAAAAATTGCGTAATTGAAAGTCGCCTTACAAAAAGATGGATCAAGAATGGATAGAACACATAAGCTACCAAGAAAAGTGCTAAAACTACCACCCATGAATAATGTCCCAAAAACAATAACTGCTCCTTGAGTTTATTCATATTTTCACCTGCTGCCTCAACGAGGCTTCCTGCCATCAAAGCAAAAACAAAAAAGGGCATTGTTTTAATTATGATGTTAACCATAGAAACAAATAGCTCATTCAATCCCTCCATAAGTTCTCGAACTGGTTTTGCATGTTTATCGTTTAAGTTTACCAAAACCACACCAAAAAATATCGCAAAAAATATTATCTGTAACATTTCCATTTCAGCCAGAGCAACGATCACATTCTTGGGAACTATATCTACAAGTGGAGCCAAAGGTCCTTTACTTTTATTATTATTTGCCTTATCAATTTTATCTTGAACTGCAGGACTTATTCCTGTAGCACTTACTCTTTTCTGAACCTCTGTAATGAGTTTTTCATTACTGGGGTTTTCTAATTCACTGATTTCATCCAACGATATCACATGCGGATTATCAGCTAACCACAGTTCATATTCTATTCTTTTTTCAAGTCGCGATTCACTCGAAGTAAATTCACCTGGCTGTATAAGATTAACCAACAAAAGACCAATGAGAATTGCACTCATTGTAGTACCAACATAAATCAGAAGAGTCTTAACACCGACTCTACCCAGTTGTTTGATGTTTTTTAGACTTCCTATCCCTGTTATAATACTAAATAGAACCAAAGGAACAGCAATAAGCTTTAATAGGTTAATGAAAATATCTCCGAAAGGAGAGATGTAAGCTTTTGTAACACTTTGCCATCCCATATTTACTGCTAATACCGCATATAATACACCAAGGACCAAAGCAATAATTACTTGCCAATGCAAAGCAATTTTTTTCATGGCTTCAATGTTAGGTATTTTTTTTTACTCATACCCATAGTCATTGAATAGTAAAGTAATTTTAGAAGTATTAACTATTCTAAAAATTTGACAACCTCTTGAACAACTGATTCATCTCTCAACTTATGTCCAAAACCTTTAGTTCCTATAAATGTTGATCTTTGCCAAAGTTTAGCCATATCTCGAGCATATTCAAAAGGAGCTTCTTTATCATTCTGATCATGAACGATTAAACCAATAGAGTTCTGGTTTTTAGCGAATAACTTTGAATCAAAATCTTTGGTAATCATCCCTGAATAATCCGAAAAATAATTCACTAAGTTTTCTCTAATCTTGGTTGAAAGGTCTATAACTCTTATAAACTCATCAATAAAATAATCTGCATGATTTGGTGTACCTAATGCAATTACTTTCTTAGGTGACAACACCGGATTTTTACTCAACAAGTACATTGTACTGAATGCTCCTAAACTATGAGAAAGTATATAATCTATCTTATTTCGTTCAAGCAATTGCTGAATTAATCGTGAGTACATCGGTACATTAAATAATACCCCATCTGACTTTCCGTGAGCTGGAGCATCAATACAAATCACTTTATATTTATTTTTATCGAATGCCTCAACATACTTTTTCCATCTAAAGCTACTACTTTGCCATCCATGTAAACATAAAATCACTTCTTTTCCATCACCCCATTGATATTGAGCAATTTGTTTTCCTTCGAAATCATCATAGGAAAGACGTCCTGTTTTCAAAAAATCAGATTGATGTTTCTTTAACTTTAAAGGAAAAGGGTAACAGAACAAAAGAAAGGCATGTTTACCTCCCAATCGAGATGAAAAAAAATTCACCAATCTCAAATAAATACTCAATAAAAAAATGATAACTTGATGCATATTAAATGATCAAATCCCCCAGAACTAATGCTGCCATTGTTTCTACAATTGGCACTGCCCTTGGCACTATACACGGATCATGTCTTCCGCTAGCTTCCAAAATCACTTCATCTTGAGAAGTATTGAGGGTGCTTTGCTCTACGCCAATGGTTGAAGTTGGTTTAAAAGCTACTCTAAAAACAATATCCATACCGTTGCTGATTCCACCTTGAATACCACCTGAAAAGTTACTTTTTGTTTTAATGGCATCACCTTCTTTAACAAAAGAATCATTGACCTCAGATCCTAATTTTGATGCCATATCAAACCCACCACCAATCTCAAAACCTTTGGTTGCATTGATACTCATAATTGCATGAGCTAAATGGGCGTTTAATTTTCCAAAAACAGGATTACCAACTCCAGGTTTTACTCCAGAAATTACACAGGTAATCACTCCACCAAGACTATCTTTTGAGTTCTTTGCTTGATTTACGGCTTGAATCATCTGCTCTGATGTTTTTTCGATAGGACATCGCACAGGTGAACTATCAACTTGAGCTTGTGTATATTTTTGGCTGATATCTTCCATCAAAACAGATCCTATTTGAGAAACATAACTAGATATAATTACACCCTGTTTTTTTTGAAGGTAGTCTTGAACTAAGGCCCCTGCTGCAACCCACCCTGCCGTTATTCTTGCACTACTTCTCCCTCCTCCTCGATAATCTCTAATACCATATTTTGCTTCGTAAGTAAAATCTGCATGACTCGGTCTGTAAATGTCTTTGAGATTATCATAATCTTTTGGTTTTGCATCTGTATTCAACAACTGAAAATGAATAGGTGCTCCGGTTGTTTTACCTTCAAAAACACCACTTTGTAAATCTAATAAATCAGACTCTTTTCGTGATGTTGTCAAAGCAGACTGCCCGGGCTTTCTTCTGTCTAACTGACTTTGAATATATGACATATCTATCTCAAATCCTGCGGGGAATCCGTCTAGTATTGCACCAACAGCTTTACCATGGGATTCTCCATAAGAAGTAAGAATAATATTTTTTCCAAAAGAATTCACGGTTCAAAGGTACTCAATTTCAAATCCTATATTTTCTAGATCTTTCCAAAAATTTGGATAAGATTTTTTCACAACTGTTTCTTCATCAATACGAATGGATTTTAATAATGAGAGAGGAGCTACACACATGGCCATTCTGTGATCATTATAGGTCTCAAAAAGTGTATCAGCCTTCAACTCAAAACCAGAAGCATCCATTAACCATTGATTGTCCTGACCTTTAAAAACAACACCTATTTTTTCTAAATGTTCTATTGTAGCAAGTTCACGGTCACATTCTTTGAGTTTCAAACTTTGTAAACCTTTAAAAATAACTTGCTTGCATCCAATAGCTGGAAGCATCATTGCAAAGGTCATAGCAATATCTGGAAACTGACTGTAATTTAGCTCATCCGGAAATACATATTTTTCAGTTGTGGTATGTTTCACTATACGCATACCGTCATTCAATTCTTCCATTACTATACAAGGATGGCCAATCTCAAAAAGTTTCTTTCTTTCTTTTTGCATGTTGTTTAGTCGAATACCCGGGAAAAACAAATCAGCACTTTCAGAAAGATGGACCATACTTATCCAATAATAAAATGAACTCCAATCTGGTTCAATATGAAAATACTCACCATCAAATTTCTGTTTTTTTGAAACTTGTATATATGATCCACGGACCCAAACTGAAAAGCCCATCCTTCTAAGACAGGCAATAGTCAATAGAACATATGAATATGAGGACATTTTGGTATTCACTTTAAAATTAAATTCTCCGTCAATCACAGGAGCAATCATCAATAAAGCAGAAGCAAACTGGCTGCTATTAATCTGTGTAAGGTCAATCAAATTTGAACTTGCTACCAGTTTTTTCCCAACAATTTTAATGGGTCCATAACCGTCCCTATCTAAATATGTTATTTCGGCACCCAATTCTTGCAGAATACGAATTAAGTCTGCAATCGGTCTATCATGTAGTCTTGACGTACCTTCAATAGTCCACTCACCTGGAGTTACGGCACAATAAGCTGTTAAAAAGCGATATACTGTTCCAGCGTCATGAACGTTGAAATGATTACTATTTGAATTTAATAGATTACTCAATATCTGAGAATCATTAGCCAACGATATATTTTCTAGTATGATTTCGGGTTCATACAATTTTTTAAGAATTAACATGCGATTTGTGATGCTCTTTGAACTAGGCAAACGAACCTCACCAAACAACTGCTTATTTTTATTCGATAATCGAATCATTTTAAACTTTTCAGGTATGCTAGTCCCTTTTTTATTAGGTCTTCTTCAACTTCGTAATCATGATTTGCTTCACCAATTTCTTTCAATAATGTGCAGTTAATTGTGTTATTATAATTTTTCTTATCTCTTATCAAATATGGCATTAACTCACTCACTTCAGGAATCTCCTCGTAAACTGACTTCACAAGCCCACTTAATACTGTCGATACTTCATTTAATTGACTTGCTGAAAAACCTGTAATTTTATGACTGATATAACTTTCAACAACCATTCCCAAAGCAACAGAAATTCCATGAGACAATGCTTCATTTTCTTCATTAATTCGAAGACTGTTTGCTTCAATAGCATGACCAATGGTATGACCAAAGTTTAATCTCCTTCGCACTCCTAAATCTAAAAAATCATCCTCGACTATTCGCGTTTTAATAGCGATGGAATCATCAATTAAATTCGGAGTGATAGCATATCTATCTTTCAAAAAAAATAATTTAACATGATCATAATGTGATTTACTGGCGATTAAACCATGTTTTAGCATCTCAATAAAACCATTCACCATTTCTGGATAGGGTAGCGTATTTAAAAATTCAGGACAAATAAAAGTTTGACTGGGCTTGTTAAAAGTACCGATGTAATTTTTTAATCCTAAAAAATCAACACCATTTTTACCTCCAATACTTGCATCTACCATAGCTAGCAGTGAAGTGGGTGCCAATACTACAGAAATCCCCCTTTGGTAACATGTACCTGCAAATGCACCCATATCACACAAAACACCTCCACCCAAACAAAGCAATTTAGTATCTCTATTGGCATTGAGCTCTACCAGTTTTTTCCAGATGTATTCACAACTATTTAAATTCTTATAATTTTCACCATATGGAACCAAAATATGAGGAACATTTGTATCTAACAAAGGGTAGCACGATGCATAAGTATGCTTGTCTACCAAGACAATGCAATTATGTTCATGATTATTTATGAATTTCTTTAGATGCTTAAGTCCGTTTTTCACAACTTCAAATTTATAACAAGCAAATGAGAATAAAGGTTTAACTGACTATTCTTTTGACTTTACTATAAAACGAATTAAAATGTATGAAATATTTATCCCGACAATCTAAATATATGATGATCCAATTACCCAACTTAATGAAAAGCGTTGTTTCTTTGAACTACGAAGAATGAGAAAATCAATAATTATAATCGCTCTTGTTTCAGTTGCCCTTTTCTGTTTATGGACCATATTCGATAAAAATGAACAAACTAGCTTTAGAGATATTAGCCGTTTTGCTGTTGAAAATCCGGAAGAAATCAGTCTTATAAAAATGAAAGACCGTCAAGGAAATGAGGTGATTTTATCAAAGAAAGATGGAGACTGGTTTGTAAACGATAAACTCAAAGCATTCAAACCTAAAATTGAATCATTATTAAATGAAACAATTAAAAATATTCGGATTAAAGGACCTGTAGCTAAAACAGCTCAACAAAATGTAATACGCAAAATGGTGGGGCGTTCCATACATGTTCAAATTTTTCAAAAAGATGAATGTATTCGTGACTATTATGTAGGTTCATCCAACCCAGACCGTTCATCTACTTACATACATATAAATGGTTCAAATACGCCATACGAAGCCCATATTTTTGGCTTTGCTAATTTATTGGAACCCAAATTTAGTACCCTAGAAAAAGACTGGTTTGATCAAACTATTTTTGATTTTTCTTCAGAACAGATTGAGTCAATCAAAGTTATTCATCATCAAGACTCAAGCGAATCTTTTCAAATCACTCGAATTGATTCTTCATACAATCTCATCCCTCAAATAAACAATTTTTCGCAATCAGCAGCTCGAAGTTATTTTTCGCTTTTTTCATTCAAAAATTTTGAGGGTTTTGCAAACTATCTAAATCAAGAACAAAAAGATTCTATTAAAAATGCTCAACCATTTATAAGCATCAAAGTAACCCCTACCTCTGGAAAACCGATTGAGTTAAAATTACATCGTAAGGGTTCTTTTGAAATGGGAAACTCATTATACGACAAACGTGGACAGCTGATTGTGGAAGATACCGAACGCTATTTTGCCACATTTACGGACTTCCCTTTTTTGGTAACAGTGCAAGAATACACTATGGGCAAGCTATTGGTTAAGAAGAGTTATTTTAGACCCTAACTAAAAACCGTACGTTTTTGAAGCGTTCCTCCATTTATTCACGACTGTTTGCATATCATGTGGAAGATCCGATTCAAATTGCATCCATTCATGAGTACTTGGATGCTGAAATCCAAGAGACTTCGCATGCAAGCCTTGCCGTGGTAAAATACTAAAGCAGTTATCTACGAACTGTTTATACTTACTAAATACGACACCTTTAAGAATACGATTACCACCATAATGATCGTCACTAAACAAAGGATGACCAAGGTGTTTCATATGAACTCTAATTTGATGTGTTCGACCTGTTTCTAGTTTACATTCCAACAAACTTGTATATAAAAAATTCTCTAAAACTTTATAATGGGTAATTGCGTGTTTTCCGCGACCCTCATCATCAGATAAAACCACAAACTTTTTTCGATCATACTGATCACGTCCAATGATAGTTGATAAGGTACCATATGGCTCTTGAGGACTTCCCCAAACTAATGCTTGATATGTTCGCTCTATTGTGTGATCTTTAAATTGTTGAGATAGATGTGCCATCGACTCATCATTTTTAGCAATAACTAACAAACCACTCGTATTTTTATCAATACGGTGTACTAACCAAGGTCTCTTCCCACGATGAGTTGCTTTCTTATCTAAAAGAAAAGCTAGAGCGTTAAGAAGTGTACCCGACTGATTTCCAAAACCTGGATGAACAACCATTCCTGCCTTTTTATTGATGATCATCAAATCATCATCCTCATAAATGATATCAAGTGGTATATCTTGAGGAATCACTTCTAATTCTGAAGGTTCTTTATCCACCAATACTTCAATGAAATTTTGGGGTTTCACCTTATAATTAGACTTAACCGCTTTACCATCCACTATAACATGCTTTTGATCAATTGCTTCCTGTAATTTATTTCGACTAGCTCTTTCAATTTTACTCACCAAATATTTGTCTATTCGAAGTGGCTCTTGACCATCGTCAACAGTGAAAGTGTACTTAATAAAAAGTTCATCTTCTACTATTTTAACTTCGGTATTTGATGGATTAGACATTTTTTTAAATCTATGTATATACAGAAACAAGTAAACCGTTTATCTGTTTATTTTTGCAGCCACAAAAGTATTAAGAATAACAAATGATTACACACGAATCGTCACTAGAAAATTTTACCGAACAATTTGACTTTGTATTAGATAATTATACAAACCATGAAATGAATGTCAATCAATTTGATAATATTGTCATGGGAGGTTTAGGTGGAAGTGGTATTGGAGCAGTAATTGCCAAGAATTGGTTTTTTGATAAATGCTCTATTCCTATTGAAACCGTAGCGGACTATCACCTTCCAAAATTTGCTGGTAAAAAGACACTTGTTATTCTAAACTCCTATTCTGGCAATACAGAAGAAACACTTCAATTATTTGAAGAGGCAAATGCAATTGGGTGTGCAATGATTATTCTAACTGGTGGAGGAAAACTTAAAGAACTAGCTACCCAAAATAACTTAAAGACATACGATCTTAAAGGTGGATATCAACCTCGGATGACCATTGGTCAAGGACTCGGATTTATCAGTATGATATTTGGAGAACTTATTGGAGTTGACCACCGCCCCATCATCCAAGATATCCGAGACTATTTCGAAGAAAATAGAGACCGTCAAAAACAAAGTGGTGAGCAAATATTCAACTTCTTTAAAAATACTATTCGCAAGAAATTTGTCATCGTAGCAGATCGAGAATATGCTCCTATTGCAATTAGGTTTACACAACAACTCCAAGAAAACTCAAAACTTGAAGGATTTGTGAATGTGCTTCCTGAAGCTAATCACAATGCTATTGAAAGTTATACGGATCGACTTGATACCAATTTTATCATGCTTTACTCTAATGAAAATCCACGAGTAGCTGCCCGATTTGATTTTCTAATATCACATTTAGAGCTAGATAATAATACCATTTTACCGATGCAAATTCCTGAATATTCACTTCAGGCAATATTTGATGTCATATATAGACTAGATTGGGTAAGTGTTATGCTTGCTAATGAATTGGGATCAGATTTGATGAATGTCCCTATTATTATGAACCTAAAAGGTTTTTTAAGCGATTTAGAAATCGTCTAGGATTAACCGTATAAATCTATCAAAATATCATTAAAAGCCTCAATTTTTGATTGGGGCTTTTTTATGAAAGCATCAAAAAAATGGTTTTTTTAAAAAAAAATAAAAAATAAGCCCTCAAAACGGAGTTATGAGGGCTTTTGTTTAACTAAATTAAAATTATGTTTTCGAATTGATAAACATTAATATTTTAATACTACGAATTTAAAATAAACTAATTATTTCACCCACTTTTTAAGGCATTATAATTGTCATAATTGCGTATAATTTTTAAACACAAAAAAACCTCCCCACTTTATAAGTGAGGAGGCCCAGATAAGTAATAAGTTAGTTTCAGTTATTTCTTGAATCGTTTCATGAAGTCTACTACAATTGGTGTAGCCACACAAACCGAAGAATAGGTACCTACTGCAACACCTACAAGTAGAGCAAAAGTGAACCCTTTTAGTCCCTCGCCACCAAACGCAAACAAGATTAAAATAACCAATAAGGTGGTCAATGAGGTAATCAATGTTCTACTTAGTGTAGAGTTTATTGCTTTATTGATGACTTTAGACTGATCAGACTCTCTTCTGTTTTGTCCTATAAATTCTCTAACACGGTCAAATACTACCACTGTATCATTTATTGAATAACCCACAACTGTCAGGATTGCAGCTATAAATGCTTGATCAATGGATAGCTCAAAAGGTAAGATACCCCACAAAATAGAGTACAGGGAAAAAACGACCAAAACATCATGAAAAATGGCTGTGGTAGCACCCAAACTAAATCCTACGTTTCTAAATCTAACTAATATGTATAAAAACATACCAATAATAGCAAGAGCAATAGCCCATGTAGATCTAACCGTAATATCTTTTGCTATCGTTGGACCTACCTTACTGCTTGATAAAATATTATCTCCTGTGACATTGAAATTACTCAAAGCCGAAACCAATGCCGTTTCAACATTCGCACCAGCATCAGCATCTTTGTTATCAATCATGTAAGATGTAGTTACCTTATATTGATTAGCAGAACCATACGTTTTAACCTCCGTATTGGCATCTACAAATTTGGCTGTCAACGCCTCTTTTACTTGAGCTGTTGAAGCATTTTCTACACTCACTACATAACTCCATCCACCTTTGAAGTCAACACCTGTTGAAACCCCCTTAGTGGCAAGCGATGCAATACCACCAATGATAATGATGGAAGATATAATGTAAAATGTTTTACGTTTACCTATGAAATTCCAATTGATGGTATTCAATTTCTGTCCAATCGATTTTGAGAAGGATGAGTAGAATGAAGTTTCTTTTCCTTTTTTAAGATCGTTGTCGATAAGCAATCGAGTTAAAAATATAGATGTAAATAAGGATGATAAAATACCAATCACAAGTATAACAGCAAATCCCATCACAGGACCTTTACCTAATACCCAAAGAATAACCCCTGCAATTATGGTCGTAATATTTGCATCGATTATAGAAGAGTATGCTCCTGAATAACCATCCTTGATAGCCATTTTAAATGATTTACCACCTTGTAATTCCTCTCGAACACGCTCAAAGATGAGTACGTTGGCATCTACCGCCATACCAATGGTCAGTACGAGTCCTGCCATACCTGGTAAGGTAAGTGCCGCGTGTAATCCAGCAAGGACACCAATAATGAAAACCAAATTCACTAAAAGAGCGATATCTGCATACAAACCTGCTTTGCCGTAGTAAATAATCATAAAAAGGATGACCAATAAAAATCCTACCGCAAGTGAAATAAGACCTGCATTAATTGCTCTAGCTCCTAGTGTTGGTCCTACTGTGGTCTCTCCTGTAATTTTTGCAGGTGCAGGTAGTTTACCAGCCTTTAAGATATTTGCTAAGTCAGTCGCTTCATCCAACTCATAGTTACCCGTAATCACCGAACTTCCGTTAGGGATCTCTCCTTGAACCGTTGGAGCACTGTATACTTGATCATCAAGTACAACTGCTATACACTCTTTCGGACTACTTGAAGAGGCTTCTTTTGTAATTCTTCTCCACACAGAAGTTCCTTCTTGGTTCATCTGCATACTTACGGCAAGGTTTAAATCATCTTGACGAGTAGGACGGGCATCTGTTATTACATCACCAGCTAATGCAGGTTGACCACCTCTACCACTTTTTAGTGCATAAAGAGCAATAAAATCTCTTCCTTCTATTTTGATTGGTTTGAAACCAAACTTGAAATATAAATTGGATGGTAATGCCGCTATTACATCTTTTCTTTTGAAATAACGTTTAAAATCTTCAACATCATTTACATCGATATATCCAATCTCAGCAGACTGTGCCCAATTTTTTCCTTCGTTAGCTACATTGGGTACTAATTTACTTAGAACTGGATTTTCTCGTTGAATTTCTTCTCGAGATTTCTGCACAGAATCATTTCCTGCTGAATCCGATGATGCTAATAAATCATCACCAAATAAATCTCCATCTTTGCTCGTTGATGTATCTTTAGAGGTCTTTTTATCTACTATTTCAGTAGCTTCATCCTCATTGCCCATGTTGTTAAGTTGATTTACCCCGTAAACAATTTTATTGACTTGCTCCAAATACTCAAAACCCTTGTAATTTGGGAATACCTTCCAAAACTCAAGTTTTGCAGAACTCTGTAATAGATCTCTAACACGTTGAGGGTCGTCAACACCGGGAAGCTCCACTAAAATTCGACCATTATCCAATCGCTGAACGTTAGGCTGTGCTACTCCGAACTTATCTATACGTGTACTGATAATTTCAAATGCTCTGCTAATGGCACTTTCACTCTCTCTTTTGAGATAATCAAACACTTCCTCATTGGTAGAATTGTACTCGTTAGGTAATTCTGCTTTCAAACCTTTACCATAAAAAATACTTACTATTTTTCCGTCTGGATTCTCAGCTTCGTAATTTTTCGCTAATAAATCAACAAAATTTTGCTGACCTAAATATTCCTTTTTTGACTTCTCAAATGCAGCTAAAAAAGCTTGATCAGAAGTATTATTAGCCATAGCCTCGATTACTGCAGGTGTCTCTACTTCTAGGGTTACATTCATTCCACCCTGTAAGTCAAGACCGAGGTTTAGTTCATTCTCTTTACACTCTTGGTAAGTGAACCCTAGTCCAGGATAAACCTCCTCTTGTGACATTGAATCCAAATAACGATGCTCAAAACTATCCTTTTGGATTGTTGAGCTTGGATACATTGATGCAGCTTGTGATGCGGCAGATTTTTCTACAGAGCTTGTAACAAACGTAAACGAAAGTTGGTAAGCACTTGCTAGTAAAAGCAGTACAGTAATAAATTGGATAAATCCTTTATTGTTCATATCTATCTAGTTTCTATTAGAATTTTTTCAAAAATTTCAAAGACGGCAAATTTAGTTGTATTCGTGGAACTTAACAATTAAAGTTTGTGATGAATTCATAGCTCCAAAAATGGGAGTTTAACCCTCCTGATTTTGTACAATCACACCCCTAAATTTTGCCATAACATGTGAGAGGCAATCTTCGAAATTATGGGTATTCTGAATAACGTAATCCGACTCTTGTTTGTGCGGCTTTAAAAACTGATCATAGGCAGGCTTCACGTGATTATCCCACTGATACATCACTTCTTCATGAGTCATACCTCGTTCTGTAGTATCCCTTTTAAGCCGTCTTTCTAAGGTAACATCCTCATCTGCATCAATATACAAACGATAATCATACAAGGCATTTAAACCTTTATCTGCAAATACAAAAAGCCCTTCTAACAAAATAATCGGTGCAGGTTGATACGTAATCTGTTTTGGAAATACATCTGGATTGTTGAAGGTATATTCGACAATTTGAACTGGTTTTCCTTTGAGTAGTTTTCTAATGTCTTTTTTTATACGTTTAAAATCAATACCTGTAGGATGATCAAAATTGACGATACCATTTTCGTCTCTCAATTGTTCTGACAACCCTTTGTAATAGTGATCTTGTGAAATAACACAAACTTGATTATCCCCAAATTCTTTGCTAATCTGACGAATAAAAGTAGTCTTCCCGGAAGCACTGCCACCAGCTAAACCAACCAAAAACGAAGTGTTTTTTCCCACGACACGAAAGTAAATAATGTCAAAGTATGTTGAATCATATTTATCTTGTTTTTTGTTACCAATGTGGCTATTCCCTTAAAAACAGATGAAATGATATAAAAATCCGACAAAACCATGGAAACTATTTGTGTTTTATAAGTTTCCAAATTTAATTTGCACCATACTTTTGGACGAATCTTACAAAATATTAGAGGAAGCAAAACAACTTTTTATGCGAATTGGCATCAAAAGTGTTAGTATGGATGATATTGCTCAGATACTTCGTATTAGTAAAAAAACGATTTATAAATGTTTTAAAGACAAACAAGACTTAGTAAATCGAGTTATTGAAGAGAAAATAAATTTTGAAAAATCAACTTTAAAAAAGTATGCTAATAGTGATAAAAATGCCATTCAACGCATGATTGATTTCAGCAGATATATCAGTCAGTCAAAGAAAAATCTCAATCCAACAATGATTTATGACATGCAAAAATTTTATCCTGATCAATGGGCAAAAATGGAAGAATTTAGGACGGATTATTTTAAAGAAACGATAAAAAACAACTTAAAAAATGGAATCAAATCAGGGTTATTTCGCTCTGATTTAAATGCCGATCTTATAGCTCTCATGTACATCACTCTGGTAAGTGGCATGGTAAAACAATTTACATCTGCAGAGAATAATTATCAATTTCAGACTATTCACTTTCAAATGGTAAGTTATCACCTACACGGAATATGCACTGAAAAAGGAAGAACATACTTAAAACAACACATTAACGAAATAACAAACCAGTAATGAAATATCTATTATCGCTATTTATTCTAGCTATCAACCTAATCGGGTTTTCACAAACACCTGAGGTGTTGTCATTATCGCTCGATAATGCCATCACTCTAGCTAAGCAGAAGAATACGCAGCTATTAAATGCTAGCTTAGACATCAAGCATGCAAAAACACAAGTGAGTGAGGTGTTATCCAAGGGATTACCACAGATTAATGGAAATGCTGACTTCAATCATACTTTTGAGGTTCCAACACAAATTATCCCAGGAGATTTTGTGGGTCAACCAGGCACAAACCTCGCTGTTCAATTTGGAGTACCTTTTAATGCTAACGCAAGTATTGGAGTAAGTCAATTGCTATTTGATGGAACTTTTTTTCTTGGCGTAAAAGCATCATCTGAATTTGTAAAAATTAGTGAATTAAGCAAATCAGCTACTGAAATTGAGGTAAAAGAAGCGGTTTCCAAAGCTTATTTCATGGCATTAATTGCCAATCAAAACTTGGAACAACTAAAAACTAGCTATGAGAATATGGTTCAGCTTCAATCTGAAACAGAAGCGATGTACAAGGCAGGTTTTGCAGAAAAATTGGATGTCGATCGAATCATTCTTGCTGTATCTAATTTGGATGTCAATTTGACTCGGGTATCAAATCAAACCACGCTTACACGACAACTTTTATTGAATACCATTGGAATGGATATTAGTCAAAAAATAGAACTAACTACTCCACTACCCTCAACTATTGAGAATGATTTATCGTCTATAAACTTTGACCCTGACAACCGAATAGAGATTAAAATGCTGGATCAACAACAATTATTAAACGAACTTGATCTCAAACGATATAAAGTAGGATATATGCCTAACTTGTATGGGAACTTTTCTTATGGTTCTAGTACGTTTGCTGTGGAAGATCAGTTCTCAGACTTAGGGAATGACTGGTATGGTAACGGTAGATATGGAATCGCACTACAATTACCCCTATTTGATGGCTTTTATAAAAAAGCAAAAATTGATCAAGTCAAGATTAAGATTAAGCAAACTGAAAACAATAAGAACCAAACACTTCGAGGGATTAACTTGGAATTAAATCAGGCTGTAAATGCCTATGATGAAGCGAAAAAAACACTTCAGCTTCAAGAACAAAACAAACAACTAGCAGAAGCTATTTATAGCACCACTTCAACAAAATTCAAAGAGGGAGTTGGGAGTAGCTTTGAGGCAGTATCTGCGGATAATGAATTCACTCAAGCTAAAATAAATTATCTAAATGCACTATACGAACTTAACATAGCTCATATTAACCTAAAAAAAGCATACGGTATATTATAATCTTAAACGAAATAAAATATCAATCACAAAATATAAAACTACATTTAAATGAAAAATATATCAATCCTATTAATCATTCTTTTAGCTGCAGCATGTGGCAAAAAAGATTTGACTGAAATTCAACAGAAACAAGAACAACTAACTCAAAAAGAGAAAGACTTAGTTTCACTCAAAAAAGAAATATTAGATCTTAAACGAGAAATTCAGTCATTGGATACAAATGCTCGAGATAATGCCATAGCAGTCATGGCTATGGAGGTAAAAAAAGACGTTTTTAAAAATCCATTTGAAGTTCAGGGTATTGTAAAATCAGACCGAAATGTACTAGTTTCACCTGAAGTACCCGCAAAAATTATAAGTCTGCATGTCAGGGAGGGTCAGAAAGTCTCTAAAGGTCAAATAATTGCAACATTAGATGCAAGTACAGCTAATGCTCAAATAAATGAGTTAGAGGGAAGTTTGGAACTTACAAAACTCAATTTTGAAAAACAACAACGTTTGTGGAATAAAAATATAGGTAGCGAAATGCAATATCTACAAGCAAAAAATCAATACGAGCAATTACAAAATGCAATCCAAACCGCACAAACACAGCTGGGGAAATATTCTCTTCGTTCACCAATTAGTGGAACTGTAGATGAAATTATGGCCAATGAAGGTGAATTCGTTGGAAGTATGACTGGCGGACCTATAGCTCGTATCGTAAACTTAAGCGACATTAAAATCGTGGCATCTGCCTCAGAAACTTATTTAGGCAAATTAAACGTAGGGCAAGAAGTAAGTATTTCATTCCCTTCTATTGAATTAAACACCACTGAAAAAGTATCTGCTGTAAGTAATGTGATTAATGCCAACAACAGAACTTTTTCATTCTATGTAAAACCAACCAAACACATTAAAATGATGAAGCCCAACCTATTGGCAATGATAACTGCTCACGATTATGAAGCGAATGATGCTATAAGCGTTCCTACAAAATTGGTTCGCATAGCAAATGGGCAACACTTTATCTATACCATAAAAACTAATGGCAATAAGAAAACTGTTCAAAAAAGTATCATTAAAATTGACAAACAATTCCCCAACGAAACAATCATCAAATCTGGACTTGCACCAGGTGATATGGTGATTACTGAGGGTGTGAACTCAGTAATTGTTGGTGATGAAGTAAAAATTATTACTGAATAATTTAAATCGAAATTATGTCAAAGAAAATAAACGAGATAATAAAAGAATTCAGGCTTTCATCTTGGGCTGTTAATAATAAAATATCGGTTTATGTTATTATCGGTATCATCACTTTCATAGGAATAAACAGCTATGATTCTATGCCAAAAGAGAGTTTCCCTGAGGTAAAACAACCCATTGTTTACATCAATACTGCTTATCCGGGTAATTCACCTGTGGATATGGAAAATTTGGTGTCTAGACCAATCGAAAAAGAGATAAATACAATATCTGGACTTAAAAAATTAACCAGCACCAATATTCAAGATTTCTCAATTATTGTAGCAGAATTTGAGCTAAGCGTTAAGGGAGAAAAAGCCGTATTAGAAGTCAAAGATGCCATTGATCGTGCAAAAATTGATTTACCCAATGATTTACCTGCAGATCCAAGTGTCATGGAAATGGATTTCTCTGAATTTCCAGTAATGAATGTTAATGTATCAGGTGACTATCCCCAAAATAAATTAAAAGAATATGCCGAACATCTTCAAGATGAAATAGAAAATTTATCTGCTATTTCCTCAGTAGACATCACTGGACTATCAGAAGAAGAAGTAGCAGTATCCATTGATCGAGTTAAAATGGAAGCTTTGGAAATTTCTTTATATGATGTAGAAAGTGCTATCATCAATGAAAATGTAACCATGTCGGGTGGAGATATTAAAAGCATAGAGGGATCTAATATTACTCGAAGAAATATCCGAATTGATGGGGAGTTCAAAGATTGGAGAGATCTTGAAAACATCATCATCAAGAACGAATTTCAGAATATTGTCTATCTAAGAGACATCGGTTCCGTGAGCTTTGGTCAAAAAGAGGCTACGAGTTACGCTAGGCTAAATGGAAATCCGGTAGTAACACTTGATATCAAGAAAAAAAGTGGTGGCAACTTAATTGAAGCAGCAGCAAGTATTCAAAATATCGTTAAAAAAGCTAAAACTGGAATTTTTCCAAAAGATTTAGATGTGGTTATTACAAACGACCAGAGTAAAATGACCAAAAACATGATTACCAATTTGGAGAACAGTATTATCATGGGTGTCCTCTTGGTAGTAGGTGTACTTGTCTTTTTCTTAGGAGTAAGAAACTCACTATTTGTAGGAATAGCTATTCCATTGAGTATGCTCATGGGAATTGCAATCCTAAATTTTAGTGGAACTACGCTGAATATGATGGTTCTTTTTTCATTAATTCTAGCACTTGGGATGCTGGTCGACAATGGAATTGTGATTGTTGAAAATGTTTATCGATTATACTCGGAAAAAGGAAAAACCAAAGATCAAGCCTCTAAAGAAGGGACAGGTGAGGTTGCTACTGCGATTATTGCTTCAACAGCTACTACGGTAGCAGCTTTTATTCCTCTGATGTTTTGGCCAAGTTTGATGGGTGAGTTTTTCAAATACTTGCCTATCACATTGATTATTGTTCTCTCTTCCTCACTATTTGTTGCTCTTGTTGTAAACCCTGTTCTTACGTCCGATTTAATTAAAATCGGAAATTCTGAACGATCAGCAAATCGAAAGTTTTGGATTAGAAATGGCATTTTATTTTTAATATCCATTTTACTTTATTTAGGAACTACTGGAATTGCTGGTGGATTGTTTTTGGCTGGTGTGCTCATATCTATTTTAAATCGATATGGTCTCACTCCTGGTGGAAACTGGTTTATGCAAAAAATGATGCCTCGCATCGAAAATAGATACGCTCAATTTATCAAATACGCACTTACTGGCTGGAAGCCAATCCTATTTATGATTGGGATGATTATAGTCTTTATCGTCTCTATGATGACATTCGCACTAAATCCTCCACCCATTGTATTTTTCCCTGACAACCAACCGAATTATGTCAATGTTTTTATTGAAACACCACTCGGAACGGATATTGAAACAACCAATAAAATCTCCAAAGATTTAGAAAATAGAATTACCAAAGCTGTACAAAAAGACAGTGTTATTATCGAAGCGATTTTAACACAAGTTGGAGAAAAAACAGCTGATCCAAACGAGGGTTCCCCGAATATGGGATCTTCTCCTAATAAAGCTCGTATCACGGTATCGTTTTTTGAATATGAAAAGCGTGTATTCTTATCTGATGTTAATACATCCGACATCATGAGCAACATCAAAGATGCCACCAAAGATTTTCCAAAAGCACAAATCACCGTTGGTAAAGATAATATGGGACCACCAGTGGGTAAACCCATCAATGTAGAAGTGAAAGGGGAAAATTACTTAACCTTGATTGAGGAAGTCGAAAAGATCAAAAAGAAGATGGAAGACGCTAATCTGAAGGGTGTCGACCAACTCAAAACAGACTTAGAATTAGGGAAACCCATGTTGGAAGTTTCCATAAATCAAGAATCAGCAAGAAGATTTGGATTGAGCACCATGCAAATTGCAGGGACAATCAGAACGGCTCTACTTGGAAAAGAAATTTCAAAATACAAGCAGGGTGAAGACGACTACAAAATTCAACTTCGTTTCAAAGATGAATACAGATACAATTTGAACAACCTACTGAATACACGAATAACATTTAGAAATCCGGCAAATGGTCAGATTAGTCAAGTTCCAATTTCAGCTGTGGCTACTGCCAAATACAATTCGACCTATGGGTCTATTAAACGAAAAGATATGGAAAGAGTCATTTCCATCTATTCGGAAGTTGAAGAAGGTGCCAACGCCAATGAATTAGTAGCTCAATTCAAAGACCTCCTCTCTGATCATGAAATTCGTGAGGGGTACGAATTTAAATTTACTGGTGAGCAAGAAGAGCAAGCAGAGTCGATGGCTTTTCTTGGAGGAGCCATGCTAATTGCTGTCTTTCTCATTTTCTTAATCATCGTTTCTCAATTTAACTCCATAGCGGGGCCATTCATTATCTTATTATCGGTGGTTATGAGTACAGTCGGTGTATTTTTAGCATTTTCAATCACACAGACCACATTCTCAGCCATGATGTCTGGTATTGGAATTATTTCATTGGCTGGTATTGTCGTAAATAATGCGATTGTTCTTATCGATTATACCAATTTACTGCGACGAAGAAAGAAAGCAGCTAAGGGAATGGAACAAAAAGAAGTACTCAGTATTTCTGAGATAAAAGACACTATCATCGAATCAGGCAGAACAAGACTGAGACCTGTTTTGTTAACAGCTATTACTACAGTGCTGGGTTTATTTCCACTTGCTATAGGTTTAAATATCAATTTTGTGGGGCTGCTCAGTCAAGGAAATGCAGAATTATACTGGGGTGGACAAAATGCAGACTTCTGGGGACCCATGGCATGGGCTGTAATTTACGGACTGATTTTTTCAACGTTTCTAACGTTGGTTATTGTTCCGGTGATGTACTACCTTATGGATCGATTGACTATTTCCGTTAAGCAATTGGTGGGCAAAGTTTTCTCTAATTAGGCAAAAACATTCATTTAACCCTTTGTAAGCTTAAATTTGTGATACATGAGAAAAGAAAGCAAAAAATTCTTACGTGATTATCTTAACGCAAATGCACCCACCGGTTTTGAAACTGCTGGACAAAAAGTTTGGCTGGAATACCTCAAACCGTACATCGATGAATATGAAGTGGATGTGTACGGGTCCGTTGTAGGCGTGATCAACCCAGGAAAAGAATATAAAGTAGTATTAGAAGCACACGCAGACGAAATAGCGTGGTTCGTAAATTATATTGACGACAAAGGGTACATCTATGTCATCCGAAATGGAGGAAGCGATCACCAAATAGCACCGAGTATGCGTGTCAAACTACATACCCAAAAAGGAAAAGTCGATGGGGTATTTGGTTGGCCAGCCATCCATGTACGAAATCGTGAAAGAGAAGAAAAGCCGTCACTTAAAAACCTAACGATTGACGTGGGGGCATCGAATAAAAAAGAGGTCCTTTCTATGGGAATTGATGTTGGAACAGTGGTTACTTTCGATGCTGAAATGATGGAACTCAATAAAAAATATGTAGTAGCCCGTGCCATTGACAATAGAGGTGGTGGTTTTATGATTGCTGAGGTGGCCAGATTGCTAAAAGAAAATAAAAAAGAACTGCCCTTTACATTATACATTGTCAATTCTGTTCAAGAAGAAATAGGTCTTCGAGGTGCAGAAATGATCAGTCGAAGGCTGAAACCCAATGTAGCGATTGTTACTGATGTAACTCACGATACACAAAGCCCCATGTATAATAAAAAAGTGCAAGGAGATACTTCGTGTGGAGGTGGACCAGCAGTAACTACTGGACCGGCAGTTCAAAACAACCTTCTCCAACACATCATTAATGTAGCAGAAAAAAACAAAATAACACTTCAAAAACAAGCGGCAAGCAGAAGCACAGGTACAGATACCGATGCATTTGCCTATAGTGACATCGGTGTAGCTTCAGCTCTGGTATCACTTCCATTAAAGTATATGCATACTACCGTAGAAACTGTAGCCTACTCAGATATAGAAAATTGTATTCAATTAATGTATCACACGATTTGTTCTCTAAAAGCAGGACAAGATTTTAGATACTTTAAATAAATCAAAATAACAGATAACAAAAAAGAGGTTTCCAAATTTGGAAGCCTCTTTTTGTATGTGATGTGAAGAAAATTACTTTTCTTCTTTATCTTCTTTTTTAGAAGCTGCTTTTTTAGCCGGTGCTTTCTTTTTAGCAGCAGGCTTTTTCTTGGCAGTTTCTGCCTTTACTTCTTTCTTGGGAGCCTTCTCGGGAGCATCTTCTCCCTTAGGAGCTTCTTCTGAAACAGAAGTTTCTTCCACAACAACAGCATCCTCAACTACAGGTGTTACTTCTTCTACTGGAGTTGTTTCTGCTGCAGGTGTAGCAGTAGCCGTTTTATCTGTTTTCTTACCTCTTCTAGTTCGTTTTGTACCAGATTTAGCTTTGGATTTAGAAGACTTTGCTTCAAGCATAGCCTCATTAAAATCAACAAGCTCCATCATGCACATATCGGCGTTATCACCTAGACGATTGTGAGTCTTTAAGATACGTGTATAACCTCCTGGACGATCAGCAACCTTTGGAGCAATAGTTGTAAATAATTCATTTACTGCATCCTTGCTTTGTAAATATCCAAAAACAACCCTTCTTGAATGTGTAGTATTATCTTTTGACCTAGTAATCAAAGGTTCCACATATACTCGAAGTGCTTTTGCTTTCGCAGTGGTTGTAAATATACGCTTGTGCGTAAGAAGTGAGGCTGCCATGTTACTCAACATTGCCTCTCTATGTCCTTTCTTTCTACCTAAATGGTTGAATTTTTTCCCGTGCCTCATTTTCTTTTACTATTATTCGTCGTCAAGGTTATATTTAGAAACGTCCATACCGAAGTTTAATCCTTTTTCTTTTACAAAATCTTCCAATTCTGTAAGGGACTTTTTACCAAAGTTTCTAAACTTCAATAAATCCTCAATGTGGAAACTTACTAACTCCCCTAGCGTTCTGATTTCAGCAGCTTTCAAGCAGTTGTATGCTCTAACTGATAAATCTAAATCTGATAATGAAGTTTTAAGTATTTTTCTCATGTGAAGCATATTTTCATCTACTTCATTTTTCTGAGAATGTACTTGTGTATCTTCAAGAATACTCTCATCTGAGAACAACACAAGGTGTCTCATCATGATTTTAGATGCTTCTTTTAGAGCTTCTTCTGGATGAATTGAACCATCAGTCTTAACTTCAAAGATGAGCTTCTCGTAATCTGTTTTTTGCTCTACACGGAAATCTTCAACGTGATACTTCACATTTTTAATTGGAGTAAAGATAGAATCGATAGCAATCTCTCCAATAGGAGCATTGTCTACAGAATTTTCTTCAGCAGGAACATATCCTCTACCTTTTTCAACTGTTAATTCAATTTCAAGGTTAACATATGGCTCCATCGTACAAATCACAAAATCAGGATTCAATATCTCAAATGCGTTCGTATATCTTGCAATTTCACCAGCAGTAAACTGCTCTTTACCTTTAATAGATACAAAAATCTTCTCAGAATCATTTGAGTCGATTAACTTCTTGAATCGTACTTGTTTTAAGTTAAGGATTATTTCAGTTACATCTTCCAAAACTCCTTTGATGGTAGAAAACTCATGATCTACACTAGGTATACGAATAGATGTGATTGCCCAACCTTCAAGTGATGAAAGAAGAATTCTTCTCATGGCATTACCAACGGTAACACCATAACCTCTCTCAAGAGGACTAAATTCAAACAGACCATAATTGGCTGTTTCTTTATGCATAATAACCTTATCAGGTTGTTGAAAATCTAATATTGCCATATTGTTACTTGGAGTAAAGTTCTACTATTAATTGTTCTTTGATATTCTCAGGAATATCTTCTCTCTCAGGGTAATTTAAAAAAGTACCTTTCAATGTTGTTTTATCAAATTCTAACCAGCTAAAAGATTTACCAGCTGCAGTTGAATCGGTGATAACTTCAAGGGATTTTGATTTTTCTCTAACCTCAATGATATCTCCAGGTTTAACTTGATAAGAAGGGATGTTAGTAAGGACACCATTAACACGAATGTGCTTGTGACCAACTAACTGTCTTGCACTTCTTCGTGTGGGTGCTATTCCCATTCTAAATACCGTATTATCCAAACGTGCTTCTAAAAACTTAAGAAGATTCTCACCTGTAATTCCTTTTTTACGAGCTGCTCTATCGAAGGTTAATGAAAACTGTTTCTCGAGCAAACCATACGTATATTTAGCTTTTTGTTTTTCAGCTAATTGAATAGCATACTCTGATTTTTTACCTCTTCGTCTTGAATTTCCATGCTGACCAGGAGGGTAATTTTTCTTTTCTAAAGCTTTAGATGGTCCAAAAATGGGCTCTCTAAACTTACGTGCAATCTTTGCTTTGGGTCCTCTATATCTTGCCATTATCTTTCTCTTTTATCTAAATTCCACAATCAAATTAAACTCTACGTCTCTTAGGTGGTCGACATCCGTTGTGAGGAAGTGGAGTAACGTCTCTAATTGCAGAAACCTCCAAACCAGCTTGACTTAATGTTCGAATAGCTGATTCTCTACCAGCACCAGGTCCCTTAACAAGTACTTCTACCTTTTTAAGACCGAGATCAACAGCTACTTTAGCACAATCCTGTGCTGCAACTTGAGCTGCATAAGGTGTGTTTTTCTTAGAACCTCTAAAACCCATTTTACCGGCACTACTCCAAGAAATCACTTGTCCTTGACTATTTGTAATCGATACTATGATATTATTGAATGTAGATTTCACATAAGCAAAACCATTAGATTCAATACTAACTTTTCTCTTCTTAACTGTTTTTTTACTACCTGCCATTATCTAATTATTTCGGTGCTTTTTTCTTGTTAGCCATTGTTTTCTTTTTACCTTTTCGGGTTCTTGCGTTATTTTTTGTACGCTGACCTCTTAAAGGAAGACCTTTTCGATGTCTCAAACCTCTATAGCATCCAATATCCATAAGACGTTTGATATTCATCTGAACCTCAGACCGAAGCTCTCCTTCAACCTTAAACTCTTTACCGATTACCTCACGGATTCCTGAGATATCAGTATCCGTCCAATCTTGAACTTTTTTATCTTCACTTACTTTAGCTTTAGCTAAAATATGAGTAGCTCTACTGCTACCAATACCATGAATGTATGTAAGTCCTACGACTCCTCTTTTCCCTTTCGGTAAATCTATTCCTGCAATACGTGCCATTTTTTAACCTTGTCTTTGCTTAAATCTTGGATTTTTCTTATTAATGACGTAAACACGTCCTTTTCTTCTAACGATTTTACAATCACTAGATCTTTTCTTTACTGATGTTCTAACTTTCATAATGTTATTTATATCTGTAACTAATTCTACCCCTAGTTAAATCATACGGAGACATCTCAACCTGCACCTTATCACCTGGCAGAATTCGGATGTAATACATCCGCATTTTACCACTGATGGTAGCCACAATTTCGTGACCATTTTCGAGCTTCACCCTAAACATTGCATTTGACAATGCTTCAGTGATTACGCCATCTTGTTTTATTGCTTGTTGTTTTGCCATTTTTAAAGGGCTGCAAATTTAATTTTTTTTATTTTCTTATACAAACTATCCTGTTATTGCTCCTCCAGCAGAAGTTCTACCTTTAATTCTACCGGTTTTCATCAAACCATCATAATGTCTCATGATGAGATATTGCTCAACTTGCTGAAGAGTGTCAAGTACCACTCCAACCATGATTAATAGTGAAGTTCCACCATAAAACTGTGCAAACTGATCATTCACTCCAGCTCTAATAGCAAAAAATGGAAATATTGCAACGAAGCCAAGAAAAACTGATCCGGGTAATGTAATGCGTGACATCACAGAACCAATAAAGTTAGCTGTTTTTCTTCCAGGTTTAACACCGGGTATAAATCCACCATTTCTTTTCAAATCATCTGCTATCTGATTTGGATTAATTGTGATGGCAGTATAGAAATAAGTAAATAAAACAATAAGTACGAATGTCAAAATATTATAACCTATTTCATCTGGTCTTGACAATGAATTTAAGAAAGCTGAATCTTCTAATCCAGGAATTCGAGCAGCTGATCCTGGCAAGAACATTAATGCTTGTGCAAAGATAATAGGCATTACACCTGCAGCATTCACTTTTAATGGAAGATATTGTCTAACTCCCCCCATTTGTCTGTTACCAACAATTCGTTTTGCATATTGAACAGGAATTCGACGTGTAGCTTGTACCAGTGCAATTACAGCAAGAATAACAACTACCCAAATTACAAGTTCAACAATAAGCAACATCACTTGACTACCTCCAAACCGATCAATAATCTCGGCTAAAAGTGTAGATGGAAGACGAGCAATAATACCTACCATAATGATGATAGAAATACCATTACCTACTCCACGATCTGTAATTCTTTCTCCTAACCACATTGTAAACATGGTACCAGCTACTAAAACAAGAACTCCTAGAATAAGGAAAGTAGTCCAACCCAAAGCATCAGAAGTCTCAGACATAAGTGCCAATGGTTTACCTGAGCCTGAAGTTGACTTCAGGTTAATTAAATAGGCCATTCCTTGAACTGCTGTTATAGCAATAGTTAAGTATCTTGTAATTGCATTAATTTTTCTTCTTCCATCCTCCCCTTCTTTTTGCATTTTCTGAAAAGTAGGAACGGCAACTGTTAATAGTTGAATAACAATCGATGCCGAAATGTATGGCATGATACCAAGAGCAAAAATTGAGACACGATCAAAGGCTCCACCAGAGAAGGTGTTAACAAGACCTAAAAAACCTCCCGACTCTTTGTTACCGTAAAAATTAGGATCACTTAGTATAAGTGGATCAACACCAGGAATCACGATGAATGTTCCAATTCGGTATACGACTAACAATAAAAAAAGATTTATAAGACGTGTCCTTAAATCTTCAATAGAGAATATATTTTTTAATGTACTTATTAACTTTTTCATAAATCTAGATAACCTCCGCTGTTCCTCCTGCTTTTTCAATTGCGGCCTTAGCTGTTTTAGTGAACGCATTCACCTTAACATCAACCTTACTGGTCAACTCACCTCTGCCTAATATTTTAACAATTTCTGTTTTTTTGATGACGTTTGCTTCAATCAAAGATGAAGTTGTAACTTCTTTAGCCTTAGTTTTATCAATAAAATCTTGAAGTCTATCAAGATTAATACCAACGTATTCAACACGAGTAGGATTTTTAAATCCAAATTTCGGAATTCTACGTTGAAGAGGCATTTGACCACCTTCAAAACCAACAGATCTACTGTAACCTGTTCTAGATTGAGCACCTTTGTGACCTTTGGTAGATGTACCACCTCTTCCAGATCCCTGACCTCTAGCTATTCTTTTTCTTTTTTTTACCGAACCTTCAGCTGGTTTCAAACTATGTAAATTCATAACTATGCTTTTTCTACTTTTAATAAGTGCTCTACCTTGCGAATCATACCCAAAACGGCTGGTGATTCTTCTATAACTCTTGCTTTGTTAAGTTTTTTTAGACCCAAAGCAATCAATGTACGCTTTTGATCCTCAGGTCTTCTAATAGCACTCTTAACTTGTATAATCTTTACCTTTCCCATCTTAATTATCCGTTAAACACTTTATTTAAGTTAGTTCCTCGTTGTTCAGCAACGGTATAGGCATCTCTCATTTTTGATAATGCATCGATTGTAGCCTTAACCACGTTGTGTGGATTTGAAGAACCTTTAGATTTTGCAAGAACATCATGAATACCCGCACTTTCAAATACAGCACGCATTGCTCCTCCTGCAATAACACCTGTACCATTTGAAGCTGGCTTCATAAATACTCTACCACCAGAATATTTGCCATATTGTTCGTGTGGTATTGTATTGTTGTTCAAGGGAACTTTAATTAAGTTCTTTTTGGCATCTTCAATACCTTTCTGAATGGCATCAATTACCTCACCAGCTTTACCAAGCCCGTGACCGACAATACCATTACCATCTCCAACTACAACAATTGCGTTGAAACTAAATGTTCTACCCCCTTTAGTAACCTTAGCTACCCGATTGATATTAACTACAGTCTCTTTAAGTTCAAGATCTGTTGTTCTTACTTGTTTTAATGTTTGTGTTGCCATATTATTAGAATTTTAAACCTCCCTCTCTAGCTCCTTCTGCTAAATTCTTGATTCTTCCATGATATAGATATCCATTTCTATCAAACTTTACACTTTCGATACCATTTGCAGTGGCTTTTTCAGCAATTGCTTTTCCAACTTCTTTTGCTATTTCAGATTTAGTACCTTTATCCATACCAGCCGATGAACTAGATAGAATAGTTGCTCCTTTAGTATCATCAATAAGCTGAACATATATGGCCTTATTGCTTCTAAAAACACAAAGTCTTGGCATTTCTGCTGTTCCTTGAATCTTGCTTCTGATTCGAGCTTTAATCTTAGCTCTTCTTGTCGCTTTACTTTTTATCATAATAATATAACCTATTATTTAGCTGCAGTCTTACCTGCTTTTCTTCTTAGTTGTTCTCCTTTGAACTTAATTCCTTTGCCTTTATATGGCTCTGGTGGACGCAAACTTCTTAGTTTAGCTGCTACTTGTCCAAGTAGTTGCTTGTCAATGCTTTCAAAAGTTACTAAAGGTGGCTGACCTTTGACCGCTTCTGTTGATACCTTAACCTCAGATGGGATCTGCATAAAAATAGTATGCGAAAAACCTAAATTAAGCTCCAGCAATTGGCCTGTAACAGTTGCTCTATAACCAACTCCAACAAGTTCTTGCTCAGTTTTAAATCCTTTGCTAACTCCCTCTACGCAATTACTAATCAATGAACGATAAAGTCCATGTTTTGCCTTCTCTTCTTTGGTTTCACCAGATCTTGAAATAATCACTTGATTATCTTCAACCTTAACATCAACCAAATCAATCGACTGACTAAGTTCTCCCTTAGGTCCCTTAATAGTTACTATGTTTTCATCCACTTTTATCTCCACTCCGGAAGGGATAGCTATTGGGTTATTTCCTATTCGTGACATCTTTTCTTACTTTTAAATTAAGATACGTAACATAAAACTTCTCCTCCAACATGCTGTGATCTTGCTTCCTTATCTGTCATTACACCATTGGATGTTGAAACAATTGCAATACCAAGACCATTCAATACACGTGGCAATTCTTCTGCACTTCGATATTGTCTTAAACCTGGTTTACTTACTCTTTTAAGTTCGCGAATCGCAGATAATTTTGTAGTTGGGTGATATTTCAAAGCAATTTTAATAGTACCTTGTGGTCCTGCTGCATCGTCAAACTTATAATTAAGGATGTAACCTTTATCGAATAACACTTGCGTTATTGCTTTTTTGATATTGGAAGCAGGCACATCAACAATTCGATGATTTGCTTTAATTCCATTTCTCACTCGAGTGAGGTAATCTGCTATAGGGTCTGTAATTTTACTCATCTTATTACCAGCTTGCTTTTGTTATACCTGGGATTAAACCTTTGGATGCCATTTCTCTAAATACATTTCTAGAAATCCCAAAATCTCTCATATAGCCTCTCGGTCTGCCTGTAGCAGAACACCTATTTCTTAGGCGAGTAGGTGAAGCATTTCGAGGTAGCTTTTGAAGCCCTTCATAATCTCCAGCTTCTTTAAGAGCAGCTCTTTTAGCAGCATAGGTCTTAACCGCATGCTCTCTTTTACGCTGTCTTGCTTTCATTGATTCTTTTGCCATCTTTTCTTATTTCTTTATAAAAGGTAATCCTAATTCTGTTAATAAACTGTGGCATTCAACATCAGTCTTTGCAGTTGTTACAAATGTGATATCCATACCATTAATACGTGATACTTTGTCAATATCTATCTCCGGAAATATGATTTGTTCAGTAACTCCCATTGAGTAATTACCTCTACCATCAAATCCTTTGTCGCTAATTCCATTAAAATCTCTTACACGAGGTAGAGAGACAGCAATAAAGCGATCTAAAAATTCGTACATTCTATCGCCACGAAGTGTAACACGACATCCAATAGCCATTTCTTCTCTCAACTTGAAGTTAGAGATTGCTTTCTTGGAGTATGTAGGCACCGCTTTCTGACCAGCAATGGTAGTCATCTCTTCTACTGCTGTGTCAACTAATTTTTTGTCAGCTACACCAGCTCCTACACCTTGGTTCAAACAAATTTTAGTTAGCTTGGGAATTTGCATTACATTGCTGTAATTGTGCTTTTCCTTAAGCTTTGCAACCAATTCTGTTTCAAATTTTTCTCTTAATCTTGGCTTCATACTAGTTATTTATAAAATCGCCTGTTTTCTTAGAAAATCGCTGTAATTTTCCATTTTCGTTTAATTTTCTTCCGATACGTGTTGGCTCTCCATTCACCATAAGTTGAAGTTTGCTTACACGAATAGGTGCCTCAAGTTTAACTATAGACCCATTCGGATTATCGGCATCTGGTTTTCTATGCTTGGTAACCATATTAATACCATCAACAATAGCAGTACCCTCTTTAAGATTGACTAGCTTAACTTCTCCTGTTTTGTTTTTATCGTTACCAGATAAAACTTTAACAGTATCGCCTTTGCGAATATGTAGTTTAGGTATTTTGTTGTATTTCCTTCTCATAATTACAGTACTTCTGGTGCTAATGATACAATTTTCATAAACTTACGATCTCTCAACTCTCTAGCCACAGGTCCAAAAATACGAGTAGCTCTGGGTTCGTCAGTAGCAGTTAAAAGGACACAAGAATTGTCATCGAATCTGATGTAAGATCCATCAGGTCTTCTAAATTCTTTCTTTGTTCTTACAACAACTGCACGAGAAACCGTACCTTTTTTTATATTTCCAGCAGGCATTGCATCTTTGACAGTAACAATTATTTTGTCACCAACTGAAGCGTACCTTCTTTTAGTTCCACCTAAAACACGAATACAAAGAACTTCTTTGGCTCCGCTGTTGTCAGCTACTTTTAATCTTGATTCTTGTTGTATCATCTTATTTAGCTCTTTCTATTATTTCTACCAATCTCCAACGCTTACCTTTACTAAGTGGTCTGGTCTCCATTATACGAACAATATCATTTTCATTACACTCATTTTTTTCGTCGTGAGCCTTGAATTTAGCTGTAGATTTAACGAATTTCTTGTATTTGGGGTGCTTCATTTTTCGTTCAACGGATACCGTAATGGTTTTTTCCATTTTGTTACTTTTAACAACCCCAACAATTTCTTTTCTAAAATTTCTTTCCATTTTTAGGTCCTATTTTTCGTTTCTACGTCTGTTAATCTCTGTTAGATATTTCGCAATAGTTTTTCTCGCAATTCTAATTTTATGCGGATTTTCTATTGGAGATACTGCGTGACTGAACTTCATCTTTTGAAGTTGAGCTCTTTCATCTTTTAAGTTTAAATGAAGCTCCTTTTCAGTCAAATTTTTAATATCTTGATACTGCATATTTTTTAAGCACTATAATCTGGTCTTACTACAAATTTTGTTGTCACAGGAAGTTTTTGAGCTGCTAGTCTCATTGCCTCTTTTGCTATCTCCTCACTAACACCATCAACCTCAAATATGATTGTACCTGGTTTGATAACAGCTACCCAGTATTCCGGAGAACCTTTACCTTTACCCATTCTAACCTCTGCAGGTTTTTTAGTTACAGGCTTGTCTGGAAATATGCGAATCCATACTTTCCCTTCTCTTTTCATATAACGGTTGAGAGCAATCCTCGCTGCCTCAATCTGTCTAGAAGTAATCCAATGTGGCTCTAATGATTTCAACCCAAAATCACCAAACTCAACTCGGTGACCTCTACCTGCTAAACCTTTTACTCTGCCTTTCTGGCGTTTTCTGTATTTTATTCTCTTTGGAGATAACATGATTTTGCCTTATTATTTTTTAATTCTTCTTCGATCGTGACCACCTCTTTTATCACGTTGTTGCTTTGGCTCTCCCATTCCCATATTTATGGATAAGTCACGTTTACCAAAGACTTCTTCCTTAAATATCCATACTTTAACACCAATTTTACCATAAACGGTCAGGGCTTCAGACAATGCATAATCCACATCTGCTCTGAATGTATGTAATGGAATTCTTCCTTCTTTAAACTGTTGAGTTCTTGCCATTTCAGCACCATTCAAACGACCAGAAACCATAACTTTGATTCCTTGTGCTCCCATTCTCATGGTTGATCCGATAGCCATTTTAATAGCACGTTTGAAATTAACACGACCTTCTATTTGTTGAGCAATAGACTGACCTACAAGCATAGCATCCAACTCGGGACGTTTTACTTCAAAGATGTTGATTTGAACATCTTTCTTGGTTAGCTTTTTGATCTCTTCTTTCAGCTTATCAACTTCAGAACCACCTTTACCGATTACAATACCAGGTCTAGATGTATGAACTGTTATAATGATTCGCTTAAGCATTCGCTCTATCAATATCTTAGAGATACCAGCTCTTGGCATACGAGCTTTTAGGTATTGACGTATCTTATTATCTTCAGCTAATTTTTCGCCAAATTCTTTACCACCGAACCAGTTGCTTTCCCAACCACGAACGATACCTAATCTAAGACCTATTGGATTTACTTTTTGTCCCATTTATTATTCTTCTGAATTTGATTCTTCGGTTTGTGTATCAGTATCCATAGTATCTACTTTTAAAGTAATATGGTTTGATCTCTTTCTAATTCTATGAGCTCTTCCTTGAGGAGCGGGTTGAATTCTCTTTAACATTCTTCCTGGATCAACGAAAACTTCCTTAACGATTAAGCCTGTTTCTTCATCTACTCGCTCATCGTTCACTTGTTGCCAATTAGCAATAGCAGATTTAAGTAATTTCTCAACTTTTTCTGCATAGACTCTTTTTTGGCTGTACTTCAATGTGTTTAAAGCATCCTCTACGCGTTGACCTCTAATTTGATCAACAACAAGCCTCATCTTTCGAGGAGACATTGGACAATTATTTAATTTAGCTACTGCTTCCATGATTATTTCTTAGCTTGATGACCTTTGAATGTTCTTGTAGGTGAGAATTCTCCAAGTTTATGACCTACCATATTTTCAGTGACATATACTGGAATAAATTTATTGCCATTATGAACAGCAAATGTGTGCCCTATGAAGTCTGGTGTAATTAATGAGGATCTACTCCATGTTTTAATAACAGACTTCTTAGTTCCTTCATTCATAGCGTCCACTTTACGTTGCAATTTATAGTGAACAAATGGTCCTTTTTTTAATGATCTCGCCATGTTTATTTACGTTTTCTTTCTAAAATTAATCTAGAAGATTGTTTCTTTTTACTTCTCGTTTTCAAACCTTTAGACATTGTACCCTTACGAGTTCTTGCCTGTCCACCTTTAGAGCGACCTTCTCCACCACCTTGAGGGTGATCAACAGGGTTCATTGCTGCTGGACGAGTACGTGGTCTTCTTCCCAACCAACGACTTCTTCCTGCTTTACCTGAAATCTGTAACTGGTGATCTCCATTAGATACTTCTCCAATTGTCGCAAGACAAGTAGTTAATATCATTCTACTCTCACCTGAAGGCAACTTGATTACAGCATATTTACCATCTCTAGCAACCAATTGTGCACTTGTTCCTGCACTTCTACATATCTCAGCACCTCTTCCAGGCTTCATTTCTATGTTATGAATTGTTGTTCCCAATGGTATCTCTCCTAAAGGAAGAGCATTACCAAGATCTGGAGTTGAACCTGGACCAGAAGTGATTTTCTGACCAACTTTAATTCCTTTGGGTGCAACTATGTATCGTTTTTCTCCATCACCATACTGAACTAATGATATGAAAGCAGTCCTATTCGGATCGTACTCGATTGTTAGAACTTCAGCACTTTCGTGACGATTTCTTTTGAAATCAATTATACGATATCTACGCTTGTGTCCACCACCACGATTTCTCATGGTCATCTTACCTGTATCATTCCTACCTCCAGACTTTTTAAGTGGAGCTAATAAACTCTTTTCTGGCTTGCTAGCAGTTAATGCCTCAAAGGTCACCGCTAACTTAAAACGCTGACCAGGTGTAACTGGATTTATTCTCTTAATTCCCATTTCTCAGCTTATATATTTTCGTAAAAATCAATGCTCTGTCCTTCTTTCAAACTAACTATTGCTTTTTTATAGTTACTTGTCTTTCCGTTCGAAACACCTGATTTAGTAAAACGCATTTTTCTCTTACCTGCAACAACTAAAGTTCTAATTTTAGTAACTTCAACTGAATACATTTTTTCTATTTCAGCCTTTATTTCTGGTTTAGTTGCTGTTAATGCAACTCTGAAACCATATTGTCCTTTGTTTTCACTCAACAAAGACATTTTTTCTGTGATTAGTGGTTTAACAAGTATTGCCATCTTAACTCAATGTCTCTTTTAATTTGTTAATTGAACCCTCTACCAAGATGATGTTATTAGCATGAAGTATACTATATGTATTGACATCACTTACGTTCATCACTTGAGCATTAGGTATATTTCTTGAAGATAGATACACATTATTATCATAGTCTGGAGTAAGAAGAAGAGTCTTCTTATCTGACATCTTAAGGTTATTTAGTACATCTAAATAATTTTTAGTTTTAGGAGAATCCAGTGAAATTGTATCAATTACTGTAATCTCTTTCCCTTTCGCCTTATGAGATAAAGCAGAAAGACGAGCTACTTGCTTTAATTTTTTATTCAATTTAAAGCTATAGTCTCTTGGTCTTGGTCCGTGCATACGACCACCTCCAACAAAAACACCAGATTTAATAGAACCTGCTCTTGCAGTACCAGTACCTTTTTGCTTCTTAATTTTACGAGTTGATCCTCGCACTGCACCCTTCTCTGTAGATGAATGAGTACCTTGTCTTTGACTCGCTAAATATTGTTTTACATCTAGATATATAGCATGATCATTAGGTTCAACACCAAAAATCTCCTTAGGAAGATTCACTTGCTTACCCGTATCATCACCAGATGTATTTAAAACCTTTACTTTCATTTTTATTTTTCAATAATTACGTATGAACCTTTGTGACCTGGAAGTGCTCCACTAATAACCAATAGGTTTTTCTCAGCATCCACTTTTAAAACTCTAAGGTTTTGCACTTTAACTCTCTCATTTCCCATTTGACCAGCCATTCTAGTTCCTTTGAAAACTCGAGAAGGTGTAGAACCAGCTCCTAACGAACCTGGTGCTCTAAGTCTATTGTGCTGACCGTGAGTAGATTCACCAACACCACTAAAACCGTGTCTTTTTACAACACCCTGAAAACCTTTACCCTTTGATGTTCCAACAACATCAACAAACTCTCCTTCTTCAAACACCTCAACTCCGAAAGAATCTCCTAAATTTTGCTCGCCATCAAAGTCTCTAACTTCTACAACAACTCTTTTTGGTGTTGTTTTAGCTTTTGCAAAATGACCCTTTTCAGGATTATTTGAGCTTTTTTCTTTCTTCTCAACTGAAGAAATCTGTACAGCTTCGTATCCTTCTTTTTCCCCAGTTTTAATTTGAGTAATAAAGTTTGGCTCACAAGCCACCACTGTACAAGCTTCTTTTTTACCTGATTCGGTAAAAATTGAAGTCATTCCTACTTTTCTTCCTATAACACTTAACATGTTTCTTATACTTTAATTTCTACGTCCACACCACTTGGCAATTCAAGCTTCATTAATGCGTCTACTGTCTTTGCACTTGAGCTATAAATATCCATTAATCTCTTGTAAGAACATAATTTAAATTGCTCTCTCGCTTTTTTGTTCACGTGAGGAGATTTCAAGACTGTAAATATCTTCTTTTGCGTTGGAAGTGGAATTGGACCACTGACAATAGCTCCAGTTGCTTTAACAGATTTGACAATCTTTTCAGCTGATTTATCGATCAAATTATGATCGTAAGACTTAAGCTTAATTCTAATTTTTTGATTAATCATTTTATTTATGCTTTTACAGTTGTTCCAGTTGCTTTTGCTATAATCTCAGTAGCTATATTATTTGGAACGATATCATAATTATTAAACTCCATAGTTGACGTTGCACGACCAGAAGTGATAGTTCTCAAATCAGTTACGTATCCAAACATCATTGAGAGAGGAACAAGAGCCTTAACTACTTGAGCACCTCCTTTTTCAGTCATTCCCTGCATCTGTCCTCTTCTTCTATTCAAATCACCAATTACATCTCCCATATTCTCTTCAGGTGTAATCACCTCAAGCTTCATAATCGGTTCTAAAATAACTGGATTTGCCTTTTTAGAAGCTTCTCTAAACGCAAACTTTGCTGCGGTCTCAAATGACAATGAGTCTGAGTCGACTGGGTGGAATGAACCATCAAATAGTCTTACTTTAAGGTTTTGTACTTCATATCCCGCAAGAGCACCATTCTTCATAGCCTCCTTGAAACCTTTTTCAACTGCAGGAATAAATTCACGTGGAATAGCACCCCCTACAATTTCGTTAATAAACTCTAGCCCTTCTTTTCCATCGTCAGCAGGACCGATTTCAACTTGAATATCGGCAAACTTACCACGTCCACCTGATTGCTTTTTATATGTTTCACGATGTGTAACCGAGTTTGAGATAGTCTCTTTATATGCTACTTGAGGCTGACCTTGATTCGCTTCTACATTGAATTCTCTTTTAAGTCTATCAATGATAATTTCTAAGTGAAGCTCACCCATTCCTGAAATTACAGTTTGACCCGTCTCTTCATCTGATTTAACTACAAAAGTTGGATCCTCCTCAGCAAGCTTACCAAGAGCCATTCCTAATTTGTCAACATCTGCTTGTGTCTTTGGCTCAATTGCAACACCAATAACTGGATCAGGAAAATCCATTGACTCAAGAACAATAGGTGCATTTTCTGCACATAATGTATCTCCAGTTCTAATATCTTTAAAACCAATTAATGCAGCAATATCTCCAGCTTGCAATTGTGGGATTTGATTTTGCTTGTTTGCATGCATTTGGAAAATACGAGAAATACGTTCTTTTTTCATAGTACGTGTATTATAAACATAAGAACCTGAATCGAGTACACCAGAATAAGCTCTAGTAAAACATAATCTTCCTACAAAAGGATCAGTAGCAATTTTGAATGCTAATGATGAAAATGGCTCCTCAATAGATGGCTTACGTGAAGTTGGTTCATCTGTTTTTGGATTAGTTCCCTCAATAGCTTCAACATCTACAGGCGATGGAAGGATTTCCATAACCATATCAAGCATTGCTTGTACTCCCTTATTCTTAAATGCTGAACCACACATCATAGGTACAACTTTACCTGCAATTGTAGCTTCTCTTAAAGCATCTAAAATTTCTCTTTCTGTCAAAGATTCTGGATCCTCAAAGTATTTTTCCATTAGATTGTCATCAAATTCAGCAACAGCCTCTAGGAGTTCTTCTCTCAACTGTTTCGCCTCATCAATAATATCTGCAGGTATTTCTATTTCTTGAAAAGTCATCCCTTGATCAGCATCATTCCAAGTTATCCCTCTAAAGTTTATTAAGTCAACAACTCCTCTAAACCCGTCTTCAGCACCAATATTCAACTGAAGTGGCAATGCATGGCTACCCAACATTTCCTTAACTTGGGCACATACATTGATGAAGTCCGCACCTTGACGGTCCATCTTATTTACAAAGCCAATACGAGGGACGTTATAGTTATTTGCTAGCCTCCAGTTAGTTTCTGATTGTGGCTCAACACCATCAACAGCACTAAATAAAAAAACTAAACCATCAAGCACACGTAACGATCTATTTACCTCAACCGTAAAGTCAACGTGACCTGGGGTATCAATAATATTTACGTGATAATCTTGATCTCTGTATTTCCAATTTAAAGTGGTAGCTGCAGAGGTAATTGTAATCCCTCTTTCTTGCTCTTGCTCCATCCAATCCATAGTTGCAGCACCATCATGTACTTCACCTATTTTATGACTTACACCACCATAGTATAAGATACGCTCTGTGGTAGTTGTTTTCCCTGCATCAATGTGAGCAGCAATACCAATGTTTCTTGTAAATTTTAAATCTCTTTTAGACATGACTTATACTCTGAAGTGTGAAAATGCTTTGTTCGCATCTGCCATTTTGTGTGTATCTTCTTTCTTCTTCACTGCAGCTCCTTCACCTTTAGATGCTGCCATAATTTCTCCTGCAAGTTTATTCGCCATTGACTTCTCGTTTCTTTTTCGAGCATAGCTTATCATCCACTTGATCCCAAACGAAACTTTTAAATCCGGTTTTACTTCCATTGGAATTTGAAAAGTAGCACCACCAACTCTACGACTCTTTACCATAACAGATGGCATAACATTGTTTAGGGCTTTTTTCCAAGTTTCAATACCAGCATCTTCTTCTACCTTACCATCAACAATATCAATTGCATCATAAAATATTTTACGAGCTGTTTCTTTTTTACCCTGCATCATCATGTTATTAATAAACTTAGATACCAAAACATCATTGTATCTTGGATCGGGTACTATCTCTCTTTTTCTTGCCTTCGACTTTCTCATTATTTCTTAGCTGCTTTAGGTCTTTTTGCTCCGTATTTACTTCTTCGTTGAGTTCTGCCTTCAACTCCTGCTGTATCTAATGCACCACGAACAATGTGATATCTTACTCCTGGCAAGTCTTTTACTCTTCCTCCTCTAACTAACACAATACTGTGTTCTTGTAGATTGTGACCCTCTCCTGGTATGTAAGCATTTACTTCATTTCCGTTGGTGAGTCTTACCCTTGCCACCTTTCGCATCGCTGAATTAGGCTTCTTAGGAGTGGTCGTGTACACTCGTGTACAAACTCCTCTTCTTTGAGGGCAAGAATTCAGGGCTCTAGACTTACTTTTCTTGGTAAGTTCCTTTCTCCCTTTACGTACTAACTGTTGTATTGTAGGCATATATTTCTATCCAAATTTCTAAAAAGGTCTGCAAAAGTAGCATTTATATATAAGATTACAAGGGCTATTTCTAAAAAAATCAAATAATATAATTTACTCAAAACTGTGGCAATAAAATATACATAATTTTAAGATGAAATGTCTTTATCATTGTGTCTTTATTTAACGTGTTAAATAGATGACAAACAAAATAGAATACCTCAGTCATGATAAAATCAATCTTGTAAAATGGGATGATTTAATTAATTCTAGTAAAAATGGTAAGGTATTTAACTATTCCTGGTACTTAAATCAATTTTGTACTTGGGATGCCATAATTATAGGTGATTACAAGACAGCTATTCCATTACCCGTGTCTAGAAAATGGGGAATAAAAGCACTTCTTCAACCCAATTTTATACAACAATGCAATTGGATTGGAAAAACACCAGGCACCAGGGACCTTGAGCAAATTAAAATGCTCATTCTATCTAAATTTAGTTTTATACAATTCAACACAAATTTTAACTTAACATCAAGTGCTAAAGAAAGGGATAATTTAATATTAGAAATAACAGATGCTGACACGTTAGAAAAAAACTTCAATAAGTCATTGAGAAAAAACATAAAAAAAGCAAAAATTTCTCACTCAGTAAACTTTGACATGGATATTGCCAAAACCATTAAATTATATAAATCAGCACATGGTCATAAAGTTAAACATTTAAAAGAAGAAGACTATAATCTTATAGAGAATTTAACCTATGATAATTCATCTAACTTTTTTAATGTACATGTAATGCACAATCAAAAAATTACAGCTAGTTTATTATTTGCTTTAGGTAAAGAGCGGATTCACTATATTTTAGGTGCCCCTAGTAAAGAAGGTAGAGACCTCAATTCACTGTCTTATGGCCTGTATGTGGTTCTAACGAAATTCTCTAATAAAAGCATGATTCTTGATTTTGAGGGTTCAAGCATTGAATCTGTTAACGCATTTTACTCGTCTTTTGGTGCTAAAAATGAACCATTTTATGAGATAGCCTATTCCCGCCCAATATTGAGGCCTTTGGCATTTCTCTATAATAAAGTTTTAAGATCCATTTGAAGAGGGACAGCGGATGTGAACCCCTCACCATGTTCGACTTGAATCGAACTTCCCATTTCATGAGATCGCCCTTTTATAAAATCTAAGAATTTTTTTGAACTAATAAGCGTATCTGACTCTTTACCTGGTTCGTAAAATTGTGATTTAAAGCTGAGTATTGCCTTCATCTTAGTTTCATAATAAGGTGTTACATCAACTACAAAATCGGGCTTAATATATCTATACTGAATATAATGGAAAAGATGTTTTGGTCTCCAAATATCCTGAGTAATCCCATTATCTTGGGTTTCTATTTTTTTTAAACCTGATAAGAAAAATGCCTCATTTAATAGCTTTGCAGCTCTTGGATGGTCTGGGTGTCTATCATCGATAGCATTGGCAAATATGATTGTTGGTTGATACTTTCGAATAGCTTGGATTACTTTCAACTTATTTTCCTGATTATTCTCAAACCAACCATCTCCTAAGTCTAGGTTTTCTCGTACGTCAATATTTAGAATTTTACTTGAAGCATCTGATTCTTTTTTACGAGTATCTACAGTTCCTCTTGTTCCTAACTCACCCATGGTCAAATCAACTACTCCAATCTTACTACCTTCCTCTTTTAACTTCAGCAAAGTTCCTGAACAAGATAATTCCACATCATCTGGATGTGCACCAAATGCTAATACATCTAATTTCATTTTCTATTGAACAAAAATACCTTATTCAAGTTTAGCATTCTTAATAATATACTCTATTTGATAATCCTTTATAGGATCATATTTCGTATTAATATTAGCATTATACATCTTAGCCCATATCCCATAAAACAGGGTGCTTGCACTACCTCTATATTGCTTGAGAATTTCATAGGTAGTATTACCTGTTTCTCGATGAATTAATTTGATTAACAATTTCCCTTGAGATATCGTTAACATTTTAAGTTGTCCTATAAATTCTTCTTTTATAGCATCTTCTGTTGCTTTAATGTATTTCTTTTTTGCTCTCTTAGTTGGCAGTTGATTTAGGTTATCATCCATCATTTGTAATCTAAATGCAGCCAGCTTGGCATAAGGCATTACTTTTTTAACATTTCTCACAAGTCTGATATACGCATCCCTATCTTTCTTGGAATTAAATTCTTTAAGTGTAAATTGATTAAATGAGTATAGATAAAATGTGTCTCCGTCCATTATAACTTTACGTAATATCATAGACGTATCATTTTCATCAAAATTTTGCGAAAAAGAAATTTGAGAAGTGAGTATTATAAACACAAAATACCAGCTATTTTTATTCCATTTGATTTTCATTTTATAATCCCTTGTGTTAGTTCAAAATCTCTGATAATATTTCGATTGATTTTACTTTTTTATTTCTAATTACATGAAATTGATAATACCTGACAATTGACTCAAGCAAATTTTTCCGAGCTAACGCATCTAATTTAGGATTCATACCTTCCTCATGAATCATTTGTGATATCATTTGTGATGATTTTTCAGATGCAGTATGAATGGTTGATTCATGCACAAAAATTCCATCTTCATAGCTAAAAAATGGTGTGCCATCACTGAACTTTCCTTGAGGATATATACCTAAATATTTACTTAAATCCAACAAAAAAAGACTAGGAAATAATACCGGCATTTTTTTTTGATCAAGATCTATTATTTGATTTTCAAGAAAATCAAATAATTCTTTATCGCTAACCTCCTCTGTTAGGCAGTAGTTTATAATTTCAGTCATAAACATAGCAACGGTTTTTTTTATGATATTATCTTGAATTTCAAAAAGCAATGGAGAATTGCGTAAATCTTTAATATTATTAATTGATGTATTGGGCTTTTGATAGACATCAAGTTCAACCAACGATAACGGTTGAATCATGGAAGCTCTTATTTTCGACTTTCCCTTTCTGACACCTCTCAGTATATATGTCTGTATCCCAAATTCTCGTGTATATATTTTACTAATTATACTACTTTCACTATAATTTGTATTCTTGAGTACAATAGCTCTTGTCTTAGAATACATTAACGGACAATTAATAGTTTAGAAACCAATGAATCTTCATCCTCTTTATTTGCAGAAAATATAAGGTATACCCCCGTTTGAGGTTTTTGTCCATCAAAATTTAATCCATTCCATACAGCGGTTCCGCCTACAGCAACAAGTTCATAAACAACTCTTCCTGCTACGTCTGCAATCTTTACTGTTGCATCCTCTGGCAATCCAGTGATGGTAATGGGCCCTTCATAATCTGGATGTACTGGGTTTGGAAAAACAAGAGTATTATCGTGAAGATCTGTTGCTTCAGTGGCATCGCTTCTAAATGATGCTATTCCATTTGTCGTACCAAAAAACACCTCACCCGTGTTTGGGATTATACCTACACAATTGATTGTATTGCTGGGTAAAGGACTATTATCTTCTGTAAGATGGAGGACAACTTCAGAGCCATCTTCCTTGATTAACCATGCTCCGTTGTTAGTAGCTACCCACTTACGGTTCCCACCATCAATTTTAATATCATTTACTACCTCACTTCCCAACAAATAACCAATATCTTTACCATCATCAATGATAATCTGTTGAGCATCTGCGTTGACACCTCCGTCAAATACTAGACCAGGGTTGTAAAAAACTGCAATTCCAGATTCCGTACCCACCCAAATTTCACCATCCTTATCCTGAACAATTGCTTTTACATTGTTGCTAGGTAGGCCACCTCCATTTTGAGAAGTTCCTAGAAATCGTGTTCTCAACGATCCATTTTGAAGCTCTTTAGCTACTAAAATTCCATTGCCAGAGGTCCTTGGAACTAACATCCAAATTTGATCACTTTCATCAACAATCATCTCACCCAATCGCTTTGTTCCAACATTAAAATCATTCCAACTCCCATTAGCTCTCATAACAGCAAGCGATCTATCTGTTTCATAATTAGATACCCATAAATTATTTTTACTGTCATAGGCCATTCCCAAAGCCACTTCATTAGTTCCCACAGAATTTTTTAATGTGCTATTAGAATTGGTGTATCGTTGAGTAGGTATGTAATTTTCTAGCCTCAATAAACCACTTCCAAAACTACCTAGCCACGTTTCATTTCTATCTTTTGGAACATACAAAGCAGTAAAGTCAGTCATCCCACCAGCGTTTGGATCTGATGTGTTTCTATTGTACCAATTTCCATCCTCATATCGATAATAGCCATAACTATTGTATGTTGGAGCAAAAGCAGGAGTATATCCCCCAGAGGTTACCCATAAACTATTCCCCTGCCCTTCCATATCATAAGTAGTGGATGCAAAGGGTCCTTGAGGAGTGAAAAAACTTATTTGTCCTGATTCGTCTTTTTTCATCAATCCTCTGTAAAATCCTCCAAACCAAAGGTTGTTTTGAAAATCAAGAATGGCAGAACTCATTGCAACTTCTCCATATTCCTCCATATCGCCTAACTCATTAATAATGGCAATTCCTTCAAACCTACATACAACTAATTTTCCATGACAAACTGTTAAACTTTTATAACCTTTTTTAACTCCCAATTCAACAGGAACATAGTTGGTACCATCATATGAATATAAAACACTGTCCGATACAAAATATAGTTTATCATTAAAAGTTGTAATATTTACGGCTGAATCATACTGATTAACTGTTTCCCAACTCGAAAAATTTTTCAAATTCACATTATTATCAAATGCAGGAGCATATTTTATTCCTTCGGTTGTTCCGATATAAATATCATCATTAAAAATAGCTAACGAGTTAACTGCTATTGGAACTCCACCAAGTCCTAAATTTTGATAGTCATCAATAATCTCTTCAGCTTTAATATCGACAACTACAATTCCAAAAGCAGTTGATAAATAAGCATATTCATTGTGAGTTTGTATTTCATAAATATCCTTTGAACCAAAAATATTAGACCGTTTAATCCCAGGTAAATTGATAATAGTATTTCCTTTTAATAAGTCTATATCGCCGCTTTTGTATGCAATAACAAGCGTATTGTGTTCATTTGAATAGCCCATAGCAACAACATTAGATTCAGAGAAGCCATTAACCTTCGTCAAAAACTCAGCCTCACCACTTTTTAAACCAAACTCATAAATACCAATATCGGAAAGCACAAATAACTTTTGATCAGCTTCAATAATTTGTCGAACACTATTGTAAGGCAAATGCATTCGCCAAGTAAATGTTGGTGTGTTATTCTGACTAAAACCAAATAAAGTCCCAAGCAAAAGAATAATAAAAATCAGTCGTTGCATACTTAAATTTTACAACAAAACTAACGAATGAAAGCAATGTTTTATTACCATATTATTAATAAAAACATAATCATTTAAAAACTAATAATCTAGATTAAATTTGCATCAAGAATGGCAAACAAAATAGAAAATAAGCCGCTAGTGAAAATCAAGCAGAATAAACGCATTAAACCAGACTGGTTAAAAACTCAGATTCCAGGTGATGGTAAATATGCAGAAATGTTAAAGCTAGTAAAAGACAACAAGCTACACACCATTTGTGAAAGTGGGAAATGTCCAAATATTGGAGAATGCTGGGGTGTTGGTACAGCCACTTTCATGATTTTGGGTAATACATGTACTAGAAGTTGTCAATTCTGTAATGTTGCTACTGGTAAAGGAGATGTTTTAGATAACCTAGAACCATTTAAAGTGGCTCAATCAATCAACATAATGGGCATCAAACATGCAGTAATTACAAGTGTTGATCGAGACGATTTACCAGACGGAGGAAGTGAACACTGGGCAAAAACAGTGCAAACTATTCGAGAGTTTAACCCCGAAACAACACTAGAAACTTTAATTCCTGATTTTCAAGGTAAAATAGAGCAATTAGACACGATTGTTAACGTTGCACCTGAAATTGTGTCTCACAATATAGAAACCGTCAGAAGACTAACAAAAGAAGTAAGAGTTCAGGCAAAGTATGAACGATCTTTATTTGTCTTAGAATATCTTGAAAAAGCAGGAATGAAAACTAAAAGTGGTATCATGTGTGGCATGGGAGAAACAGAAGAAGAAGTAATTGAAACACTTCAGGATCTCAGAAAAGTTAATGTTTCTATTGTTACACTAGGACAATACATGCAACCTACGAGTAGGCATCTAAAAGTTGCCGAATATGTTCATCCAGATACATTTGAAAGGTATAAAAACATAGGGCTAGAACTAGGTTTCGAATACATAGAAAGTGGCCCACTTGTCCGGTCTAGCTACCATGCAGAACAACACCTAAAAAAATAAATGGACAAAAAATTTTACCAAGAATACTACACACTAGAAAGAGAAGGGTGGTGGTTCAAGGCAAGATTGTCTATTTTGGAATCTTATTGCAAAGATTTAGCAGTTAATACTAACATTAAAATTTTGAATGTTGGAGCTGCAACAGGAGCAACATCTGAAATGTTATCAAGATACGGTGAAGTAACCTCGTTAGAATATGATAAATTTTGCTGTGAATTTTTAAAGGAAAAAACAGGAATTGAAGCAATCAATGCATCTCTTACGGAATTGCCTTTTAAAAATAATACATATGATTTGATCTGTGCATTTGATGTAATTGAACATATCGAATATCACGAAAAAGCATTAGATGAAATTTACAGAGTCCTCAGACCTCACGGAAAATATTTTCTAACTGTCCCAGCATTCCAATCATTATGGAGTAATCATGATGTCGTCAATCACCATTACAGGAGATATAGAAAGAAAAAATTTAACAGTCTTATATCTAACTCCAACTTAAAAATTGACTATAGTACCTATTTTAATTTTTGGTTATTCATTCCAATATCAATAGCAAGGTTTATACTTAACATTCTCCCGAGAAAGAAAAAAGAAAATTCATCAGGGTCAGATAATGAGATAATGAAATCCTCGAAAGTCATCAATGCAATTCTATTTAGCATTTTTCACTCAGAAAAATATTTACTCAACCACAACGTAAAGTTTCCGTTTGGGGTTTCGATAATGACAATTGGACATAAATAAAAAAAGCCTCAACACAAACAGTGAAGAGGCTTAAATAGAGTGGCGGTGACCTACTTTCCCAGGTATTACCCAAGTATCATCGGCTCAATTGGACTTAACTTCTCTGTTCGGAATGGAAAGAGGTGTACCCCAACGATATAACCACCTTAAAATCTTAAAACGCACATGCGTAAATGACAATAATTGGAAGTAAAATAAAAACTAAAGTTTTATAAAAATAAAATGGTAAGTCTACAGGTAATTAGTACTACTCAGCTATGACATTACTGCCTTTACACTTGTAGCCTATCAACGTCATCGTCTTTAACGACCTTTAAAAGAAATCTCATCTTGAGGTCAGTTTCGTGCTTAGATGCTTTCAGCACTTATCTGCTCCATACGTAGCTACTCTGCACTGCACCTGGCGGCACAACAGATACACCAGAGGTATGTCCAACTCGGTCCTCTCGTACTAAAGTCAGATCCTCTCAAATTTCTAACGCCCACAACAGATAGAGACCGAACTGTCTCACGACGTTCTGAACCCAGCTCGCGTGCCACTTTAATGGGCGAACAGC